>JAFGJQ010000264.1 GCA_016929015.1 Phycisphaerae bacterium
CTGGAGGATCGGCCCCCTTGACGGCGGGCTTGTGCAATGGACCCCCTGGCGGAGGGACTCTGTGATGGACGGGTCGGACACGTAGGACAGATAGGACGGATGGCCGGAATGGAAGAACACCTGCCTTGTTCTTGCGAGAGAGCACTGTGCGCACGGCAGGGCCCAGCGTGATCCCCAGAGACCGGCTGGTCTCCGCCGGCGACTCGCCGTGGCGAGAAAGCCGGTCCCACAAACACTAGGAAACTGGAAGCGAGAGACTGGAGACTGGAAAGACCGGCAGACCGGCTGGTCTCCGCAGGCGACTCGCCGTGGCGAGAAAGCCGGTCCCACAGGAGAGGCCGGTCCCACAAAGAGATAGCGGTGCCGCAAGGCAGAAACCGGCCCCAGCGCCGCCACAAGCCGCTACGGCTTGTCCGCCGGTTCGGGCTTGGATTTGGCCAGCACGTCGCAGAACCGGTCCTGCATCTTCGAGAAGGGTTTGCTGGCTTTTTTGAAACCGTTGAACAGCACGGAGAACGCGTACATCCGCCGGTCCGGCGTCTCCACGTAGCCGCTCAGCGTACGCACGCCGCCGATGTACCCCGTCTTCGCACACACCAGGCCGGGCACGTCTTTCATCCGCCGCTTGAGCGTTCCATCGCGACCGGCCACCGCCAGGCTTCGGGCAAAAAGGGGAAACCCGGGATGCTTGTGCATGTGCGTCAGCACCCGGACCATCGCCCGGGCCGACGACCGATTCACACGGCTCAGCCCGGAGGCGTCGGCGGGAACGACGTCGTTCTCTTCCACGCCGGCTCGCTTGAGGAAGTCCTCCACCGCAGCCCGGCCGGTGGCCCAGCTTCCGCGCGGGTTCGCCTCGCCCGCCGCGAGGGCAAAGGCATAGCCGGTGCGCTTCAGCAGGGCCTCCGCAAACAGGTTCTGGCTGTCCTTGCCCACGCGTGCCGCCACGTCCGCCAGCGGCGTCGTATGCACGAGGATCACCGCGCAGTCGGGGGGCAACTCGCCCCGATCGTCACGCACGCGCTCACGCCGAATCTTCCCTTCGATGCGGATTCCGCGCTTGGCCAGATGCGACCGCAACACGTCGGCAAAAAACAGGCCCGGGTCGGAAACGGCCAGGGACGACTTCGTCTCGGCCGTGCATGAACCGCTCAACTGGTACTCGAACGTGGGGCGCGGCCGGTACAGCACCGGGGCGTTCTTGCCCCTGGTGACAGTCTTGCACTTGTTCCGGACCTCGACCAACCCATTGGCCGGATAGACACTCCATTTCACCAACTCCCCGGCCTTTTTCGCCGGCAGGATGGTGAACTGCACCGTGTTTTCGTACAGGTTCAGCGCGCCCGGCGGTGCGGCATACGCCCGCCCAATATCTTCCTTGGGCCACTGCGGGTGGTCTCGTGCGGGCTCGAAGATCGACTCGTCGATGACCAGATCACCCGCGATGACCTCCAGGCCCTTCTCGCGGAGTCGAGCCACCCAACCGTCGAAGACGGCCGCCACCGGGTCGTCGGGTTTCCCGGCCCCTTCCGGGTCGGCGATGCTCGGGTCTCCGTCACCCACGACGATCAGGTCGTTTCCACGCGTGGCCAACACGGTGCGAAACTCGAACGTCGGCCCCAGGATGTCAATCGCGGCGGCCAGCGAAAAGACCTTGGCATTGCTGGCCGGCACGAGGGCTTCGGCACCGTTGACGTCCAGGATCGTGTTGCCGGTCTGCAGGTCGACGACCACGGCCCCGCACTTGGCACCGGGTTCGGGCTTTGGTTCGAGAACGGCCCGAAGCTGCTCCTCCAGGGTGACCCCGCCGGCCCGCCCTGCGAGCAAACACAGCAAAGCAAGATGCAGAATGACGTTGCAGGGTCTTTTCAGCGGCCTCGCGTGCATTCGGTGGTCCTTCCGTGTCGTTGGCGGCGCCATGATAGTGGATGCCCGGAGTGTCGCAACCCACGGCCGGGCAACGGTTTCGTTCACGGGCCGGGCCGTCTTGACAATGCAAACCGGCCATGTATTATCAGAGTGCAAGCAGGCTCAGCGTCCCTCGGGGCGCCGAATGCAAGGGCCCGTAGCTCAATTGGTTAGAGTACCGGACTGTCGATCCGGTGGTTGAGGGTTCGAATCCCTTCGGGCTCGTTCTCGCAAGGCTCCGCATGATTTCGCGGGGCCTTGCTTATTTCCGCAAACCCAAAGGACTTACAGCTTCCTCCCGTCCGACGACTTGCTTTCGGCCTGTCGCAACCGGCCGCACGGAATCGCATGGTGTCGCGTTCCGTTTGCTGCATATTTGCTGCACTGTCTGTCGTGCCGGTCGCCCGAAGGGCTTCACGTTCCATCGGCACGGCCATCGGCAACGTCGGCACGGCCGCCCGCAGATCGGCAAGCCGCGTTCTGGTGTAGTGCTTGATCGTGGTCCGCGGGTCCGCGTGGCGGGCAAGGTCTTTCACCGTCGCCACGCTCGCCCCGCTCGCCACCACGGCCCCGACGTACCAGCCCCGGAAGCTGTGGAAGTCTGCGAACCTACCTTCGGAGTCTTCGTACCGGCAGAAGTCCGATTCGGTCCGTTGCTTCCGTTCCCGGTCTGTGTGCGCCTCCGCGATCCACACCGCCCGGGCCGCGTCCAGGTCATCGCGCAGCATTTCGGCGGTTTCGTGCGGCAGAGCAAACAACGGCTCGCCCCGCTTCTTGCCCTCAAGCCACGCGCCCAGGGATTCCGCAAGGGTGGGGTCAATCGGTTGCACGTCCGCGCGCCGGTGCTTGGAATACGCGGCCTGCACCGTCACTGTGGGCGGGTCCGCCTCAAGGTCGAATGATTGCGGGGTCAGGCTGCACAATTCGCCACGGCGGAAGCCCGTCCCGGCCGCCATGCGGTACGCCCACGCCCGGGTCTGGCCGTCCAACTTGAACCGGATCGGCCCCGCCTCGGTTGTACGTAGCAGACAGGCCACTTCCTCGGGGGTCAGATCGCGCCGCACCCGCCGCGGGTCGGTGTCGGCGTTCCAGCCCTTCACGTGCTGGAGCACGTCCACCCGTGCCCGGCCGTCGGTGTAAAGCCAGCGCGTGAACGTCTTGCAACTCTGTAGGATCGCGTTCAGGGTTCGCAGGGACAGGCCCCGCTTGCGTTCTGTGCGTCTTTCCGTCTCGTCGGGCTGCTTGAGACGGGCAATCGCGCCACGCACCGCCTCGGCGTGCAGATCGGTCAGGGTGGCGGCCTCCACGGCTTCGATGATGCGCCGCACATGCCCGACGGTCAGGTCCACGTGGGCTTCCGTGTTGCCCTTGGCCCTCAGCATGGATTCAAAGTCGGCCACGTGCTCGGCCAGGGGCCGCGCGGCTTCAGTCATGCGCCGGTCGTCCGCGTGATCGCGTCGGCCTTCCCGACGGTCGCGCGCTGCGATTTCCCAGGCCGCCGCCCACTGCCGCGCGGTTTGCTTGTCCACCCCCCGCCCGCATGATTGCTGCACCCACAAGCCGGATTCGCCGCGGAATCGGGCGTACCAAACCCCGCCACGTTGAAAGACGCTCGCCACGGCTCACCGTCCCTTCCGCTTTCGCGCCGGTCTGAGTTCCAAAGCGAACAACTCACACAGCCGGTTCGCGGTTTCGATCGTCAGCCCGCCGCCGGCCGTGTACCAGCGGTGAACCCCGCTGTAGGGGATTCTCGCCCGCTTGCTCATTTGAAGCATCGACAGCCCCGACTTGCGGGCCGCCTCAAGGATCGTTTCGTTCAAGTCCGTCATCGTTTCACCACCCTATAAGATATCATCGGTTTGATATCCTGTCAAGTCGGGGGCCGCTCGGCGCCCGCTCGCCCAAACTCCGGCCCCCCCGAAGGTGGCCCAGTGCCCCACCGTACGGACAACTTGGCCAACTTGGCCACCTTCAGAAAGGAACGCCCGCCTGCCCATAGGTGGCCAAGTTGTCCACGTTGTTCACGTCTGCCGCGCCGTGGCCACCTTCGTCCGGCAGGCTCCAGAACCATACGCTTTCGTTCCCGAAGCCCCGCCGGATGTGTTTCACGCCCAGCACGTCGCCCGCGCGCCGAATGGTTCGCCAGGCCACGCCCGCGTCCTTGGCCTGCCGCTGGACTTCCTTGGCCTGCATCGGGCCGGCGGCCAGAAGGTCGGCCAGGAAGTCCGCCGCTTCGTCACGCCGCTCGGGGTCGGGGCCGGTGCGCTGGGGGGTTGCCAGCAGCTCATCGGCCGTCACGTCCACGGGGTCCGCGCTCCAGTGCAGCCGCGGGCCGGACCCGTCCGGGTCTTCCACGGTGAACGCCAGGGCGGTCGTATCCGGGGCCAGGTTCGCCTTGACCGGGGCCAGAACCCGCCGCCGCTTTTCCGGGTCCGCCGGGTCTCGGGCAACCAACCACACCGCGCGGGCCAGGGCAGCTACCCCTACGCTGCCTTGTACCCGGTGGATCGCCGCGTCACTCGCCGCCTTGCGCAGATGCACGATGCAGACAACGGCCAACCGGTATTCCTCGGCCACACGCACAAGCGGGGCCATCGCTTCGCGAACGTCCGCGTCCTTGAACAAGTCCGCCCGGCCCAAATGGCCGGTCAGGGGATCCAAAATAATCAGCCGGCAGTCCGGCACGGATTCCACGGCCACGCGGAGGGCGTCCGCGTCGGCCGTCAGGCTGAAGCTTTCCAGCCGGCAACTTCCGTCTTCCCCCGTAGCCCACACGCCTTTGATCGCCTGCACGCGGGTCAGGTCCGCGCCTGCCGCCATCAGCCGCGGGACAAGCGTATCGTCCAGCGCGTCTTCCGATCCGATCCACAGCACTCCGCCCGCCGGTTGTGGGGTCTGAAGGTCATCCGGCCACGCCCGCCCCCGCGTGATCCGGCCCGCCAGGTCACAACACGTCAGCCCCTTGCCCTGCCCGCCGTTGCCGATCAGAAGGGACACCTTGCCCAGCGGAATCCGGTTCAGCCAAAGCCATTCCAGTTGCCTCGGCTTCACGTCTGAAAGTTGAACAAGCTCCGGCCTGTACTCGCCCGCCTCATTCATCGTCGGTGGTCTCCATATCGCCGGTGGGGTTTCGCCTTCGGGGTCTGGGGTTGCTGCACCTGCTGTGTCGGTGCGGGTGTGGCCTGCTTTTCCCGTTCGCGCAGCCGTTGCAACTCGCGTTCAGCAACCGCCAGCCGCTCGGCCAATTCCCGCGTGTCGGCGTCGGTGTAGTGCCGCCGGTGGAACCGCCGATCCTGCTGCGCTCGGTACGCGTGCGGGGCGCACCGCCGGATAAACCAATCGGGGTCGCGTGCCAGTTGTTCGGCGTAGGGATGCGGGGTAGGATCATTGTGTGACATCAGTATTCGCGGCCGCGCGATCCTGCCACGGGGCGCGGCCGCCTCCATTTCTACGCGGTTTGCGTGTTCGATTGGCTTTGCACCCATTCACGCAGGGCTTGCACGCTGTACAGCGTGGCCCGGCCCACCTTGAATGAGGGTATCGCACCCCGCGCGGTCAGGGACCACAACGTGCGCGCGGATAGCCCCAGCATCGCCGCCGCTTCGCGGGGCCGCAGGGCCAGCGGTTCGGGGTTCACTGAACGGTCAGTCATCACGCACCCCCTTGCCCACGGCTTACGGGTCCAGCCGCCGCCGCTCGCCTACGCGCAGGGGAGCACGCCACGCGCACCGGCGGGCAGCCGGCGTCAAGCCACGCGACCAGCTCGGCCCGCCGCCAGCGTCGCATACCGTTGAGCTTCAAACCGAACGGCATCTTGTCGGCATCGCACAGCCGGTAGACCGACCGGGCCGAGCATCCGCCGAGCAGCGCGCACACGTCCCGGATGCCCAACAGTTCTGCGGATACGCCGGGCCGCGGCTCCGGCCCGACGTGGTGCCCGTCGGCCTCATTTGCGATCGTACTCATCGTCTCGGCACTCCAAGGCAGGCGGCCCCATGCCACCCGACCTTGGCACCGAGCGTACGAAATGCGGGCTCTGGTGTGTGGCAGGAAAGTGGCCGATTGCTACTTCCCGTCAAACGAAGTCCAGAATCGGCACAAAATCGTCACTTTCGGAAGTGCGCGGGAAATGGGAAGTGTCATTTTCCGGCGTGTCTGGTGTCGCGAACCGCTGCCTTGCGCCGGTCAAGCTCGGCTTCGGTCAGCCGCGGAAAGCCCTCGGATTCCGGGTTTGAGCACCCCCTCAAGTACGCGGCCCAATCGCCAAGATGGACGCTCCGGCGATTCGGCACCGGCCGTCCACTCCTGCTAAGCGGGCGAGTCCAGCGAACATGGTTTGTGGCGTAATTCTCAAGGATCGTCCTGAGGTTCCTCATCGTAACGCGCAGGCCGGCCGGCGTGTGTTCCGATACGATTTCGGTCGCCGGCCGGTATGCCTTCGGGTCGACCGGCGATTCGACGTAGCCCTGTTCGCCGGGAGTGTCACCTTGGGAAGCACCTTCCGTGGCCTTGTTTGCCGTCGGCTGTGGCCGCTCGGCCTCGGTCAACGCCGGCCCCTCGGCCGGCGCGGCCTGCCCGCGCAGGGCTTCCGCGTCTGCCGCTCTGCCCGCCGGGGTGTTCCGCCCCGCATAGCCTTCAAGCCAATCCTTCCCGGCGGGCGTGATCGCATATCGCGGCTTCTTCAGATTGTCACCGTCGCTGGGGCACTCAATCATCGTGCCATCGGAACGCTCTACCGCAATCCATCCAGCAGCCCGGCGAGCGGCAGGGGACGTTGTTGGCTTTTCCCCGCGGGTCGTCGGCGCTTGGCCCCGAAATCTCAGGCGTGCCGTCGGCATGAACAGGAACGTCGTGTTCCCTTTCCTCAGTGTATCCTTTGGTTCCCTGCAATCCTTGGGGTCGGCTTCCTCCAGGAAGTCCATCTTGCACAGCCGGCGCAGCACTTCGTCGAGCTTCTCCATTTCCGTGGGGTTTTCGCACAGGTCCAGCCACAGTACCACGCGGGGGACGCCGTTCCTGAACGAGCCCGTCTGCTTCCCGTTCAACAGACACAGCCGGTGCCCACCTTGCCAGGTCACAACGGCTTGCAGAAGTCGGAAGTCTTCATCGCGCTCTTCCCGGGTTATCCGGCCGCCCAGATCGTCAGACATGGTTCACCGTCCCTTTTGCGGGTCGGCCCCGACTGGCCGGCGGGACGGTGAAGTTCGCCGGTCAGCCGGGTCCGCTTGGCCGGGGATCAACCGGCCTACCCACAGCCCGATTATGCCACGCGGCCCGTGCGGGTCAAACCCTCAGAATCGGGATGTCCTGCCTTCGAGAAGTGACAACTTCGTGGCACTTTCAGCCACTACACCACCACCACCACCCCCAAAATGGTATTTCGCCCATTTTCACCGCCCCGGCAACGCCCGCGGCCGGGGGCCCGCGCGGGGGAGTACCTTGGGGATTCCCCCTATCCGCCTGCCGCCGACCCCGCCTACGGGATAGGCATTCCGGCCAGCAGCCGGACCGCCCCCGTCCGTCGGGTTTTCACAGGGTCAAGGAATGGCATCTTGTCCCGGTTTCCGCGGTTCGGCCGCCCCGGCCGAAAGTCCCAAACCCGCGCCCGCGCGGGCGGACTTGGGTTCACGGTCTCCGCACCTTCCCGGGATGGGATTCGCCCGGCCCCCCCGTCATCGGCCGTGCCCGTCGCTGGCCTCCACCAAGGCCACCAGAGCCGCGCGGACCGCCTCGGGCAGCCGCGGCCACGCGGCCAGGATGGCCGTCAGGCCGGGGTCATTTGCTGCACATATGCTGCACGGGTCGCCAGAATCCGCGTCTGCGATAGCGCCAGGTGTGTTTCCGACCGGACTGTCGATCCGGTGGTTGAGGGTTCGAATCCCTTCGGGCTCGGTGGCGGACGGTCATGCACGCTCGTGCATGGCCGTTTTTATTTGCCCTTTTCCCAAGAACTTACGAGCGTTGTCCCTTTTCTGGGGTTCCATACGCCGGTACGGGCTCCCCTGCGGGCCGACGGGCCGTCTATTGCACCCGCCCTGGTGCGTACTGGCTGCAAAGATGCTCCCCACTCCCTCGTTCCTTCGTCGCCCGTTCGCTTTGCTGCTATGTCGCTTCGGCACCAACCGAAGCCCACATCCGGAATGCCGTGAGACCCTGAGACGCGCCGTGAGGGCCGACAATCCCGTCCGGACACGGGCAGGATGGGTTCGTAGGCGGGCTCATTGTGGTTCACGGACGCACCATGATCAGCTTCCCGCGGGTGCCCACGGTGACCTCCGCTTCGCAGCCGGTGAGTTGATTGGCGGTGACTATTCGTGCTGGGCTGGTCTGCGGCTGCGGTCGTGCGTGTCCAGGACGGCCTGGCACGATGGGCCAATCGGGCAAGGCGCCAACGGCGCGACGTGATAATTCCCTTGCATCAATCGCTGGAGGTGGCTAGCGTTGAGTCATCCGGCCACTGCTCTTGGAAAACCAAATCGGAGGACTGTCAAATGAAGACTACGTTGCGTACATCACTATGCACCATTGGGTTCTTGGCAATCCTTGTCCTGGTCGGCCGCGTGCAGGCGGATTGGATCACCCTGCAGAACCCGGTCGACTCGTACGGCAAGGTCTCGAACACCCCCGCAGGGATCTGCGCCGCCGCCGCCACCATCAACTCGTTCGTCTACCTGCGCACGCAGTACCCCACGGCCTTTCAGGGCCTGCTCCCCGACTGGGATGGCGATGGCGATGTTGACAACGACGACTACGTCACCTCTCGCGACAAGATCGCCAACGGGTGGACCCACGACGGCAGTGTGCGTAAGGGCATCTACGGGATCGGCTCCGGCATGCCGGACAAGGACTGGTGGGAAACCAAGGTCTACTGGATTGAGGACTTCGGCCCTGGATTCACCGTGCTTGATGGGCAAGTGTACAACCGCCCTGGTTGCACCGACTGGCATCGTGGCAACGTCCTCGAAAACACCTATCCACAGTGGGCATTTCTATGGAACGAACTGGAACACAAAGAGGACATCGAACTCGGCATTTATCCAAAGACCGGGGGTGCCGGGCATGCGATTACGCTGACGAGCCTGAAGTTTAACGACCTCGGTAGCCCGGGGAATGGCCGTTGGGATCCCGCGACAGAAGAGGCCAAGATTGACTATCTCGATCCAAATGACACGAGCCAAGTCAAATGGGCGACGGTCTCGCTGACTGGCAGCCGACTCGAGTTCGAGTGGTGGCAGGATTCCCAAACATGGTACATCGACCACGCTTGGACGGAAAGCATCCCCGAGCCGGCGACACTTGGCCTGCTGGCTCTGGGCGGGTTCATACTGGCGCGACGTCGCCGCGCGGCCTGACGCGAAGCCACAGCAACAAGACACCTTCGGAGGGCGGGCCTGCGCGCCCGTCCGTCTTGTTGAGTGGCCGATGAGCTTGTCCACCCGCTGAACAGCGACTCTGAAATCCCCATTCGGCGTTCATACACAATGCGTCTCTTAACCAGCGGGCAATGGTAACGCGATGGTGTAAGGGGCCGAGGCGTCCCGCGGAGGCCCCCGCGTGCAACCCGGCAGGTTGCCGCCGAACCCCAGGCGGGACGGCCCCGAACCGATCGTGGCACGGGCGCACAGACGTTTGCCGTACCTCTTCGTGGGCAGCAGGTTGGGGTGACAGCCACCAGGCCATCCCGATGCGTTCCCGCCCGACCACCGCCCCAATCTACCATTCGCGGAAGGAATGGAACCTCGCGAGCCGCCCGGCGCCGTCTGTGTATGCGAGTCATTTCCGCTCCGCGAGCTGCTCACTGAGCGTCGGGAATTCAGTCTCGGCCGTCACAGGCCGGGTCTTCGATCGGCCCTTGAACCGCAGCCCCGCCCAGCGCAGGCGGTCGAAATCCCACGTCCGACCGGCCTGTGTCAGGCACACCAGCAGGTCCGGCTCGACGCGCCCCTCGAACACCTGCCGGCCACTCACCTTCAGCACAATCGGTTGTTCCCAGTCGATCATCCCGTCGTGAATCCAGACCGTGAGCTCGTCGACGTTCTTGCGTCCTACGCTAAGCACCTGCCCGTCAACACTGCCCTCAAGATAACCCAGCAGTCGGCGGAAGATCGCTGCGGACTTCTCCAGCAGCTCGTCCTGGCGCAAGACTTCCCCCTCGCGAATCCTGACGTTACGCCTCTTCTGGTCCCACTGGTCGCCGTACCAACGGTGCCCCTCCACCCAATACGCCTGGGCCTGGCAGATGTGGCGGAAGGCATGATGGAACACGGGGGGGTTGTGGACGCGGGTACGGGCCAGCAGTGTGCGCACCTCGTCAGGCGGAGGGACGACGTCGGAGTGGCCCCTCTCGGGATCTTCAATCCCGACAAGCGGAAACGTTGTTTCCGGCCTGGTGGACCGTTCGCGCAGCGCGCGGTTCAGGCCGGCGATGCCTCCCTGCTTGCTGGGCTTGTCGCCGCCGTCGGACGTGTCGCCGGCCCCCCAGACGCACAGCACGGGCAGATGCGCCAGGTTCGGCAGAAACGCATCCCACAGCAGGTCCACGTACACCAGCGAGAATGTCCCCGCCAGCGGCATCGCGCCCGCGAACTGGTCGGCGTGCAGCACCGCCAAGGTCCAGGCGGCATGGCCGCCGCGCGAGTAGCCGATCACGTACACTCGGTCGCTGTTCACGTGCACGGCATGCTTGATCGCCAGCAGGACTGTCGGGTGCTCGCCGGTCGGCGGCCAATGCCCGTGGTGGATGACGATCTCTTCGTATCCCGTAGGTGCCGCGATGACGAACTTGTCGGCGTCGTCGCCGAGGACTCGCGTGACGTAGCCGATGATCTCCTCGCCCTTGCCGTTCGCCCCGTGCAGCGCGTAGATCAAAGGCCATGGCTGCCGGGCGTCGTAGCCCTTGGGGATGCGAAGCGCTACCGCGCGGGTCGTGCCGTCGGCCAGCGGCACGCTGAGCTGGTCTATCCCCGGCTGTCGCGTCGGGAAAACGTCCGCCCGGTGCAGCCACTCGCTGGCACACTTGCGGTCGTACGCGGGGTCCGCCTCGATTCGATCAACGATCTCGCGGCGCTGGCCGATGTCGCTGGTTTTGAGGAACGCCTCGATATTCGCAACGATGGCGTCCTCATCGCCTGCCGCGCTCGACACCGACACCCACGCCAAGGCGGCCACCGCGGTCACACCGATCTTGCACAAACGAAACATGCTCGCACCTCAACCCCTGTGTATGTGGCCCTTCAGATAGTACATTGTCTCAGGAGTCGAAGCGATCCCAGTGTGTCTCTGCCGCAGTGCTCCACGACCAGACTCAGTGATCGCCACCGGAGAAGCCTGGTCACCACCGCCATCACACCGCCGTTCACCGCACCTGTCCACTTGTTCGGCGGAGCGACGATTCGAAAGAGCACATTGTTCGACAGAGCCCGTCTCATGCGTGCTCGTAAATCACCCGGACCGGACAGCCGAGAATCGTCTCGAACCGGGCGAGTTGCTCATCTGACAGCTTCCCAACGCCGGGATTCGTCGCGCGGACGCCAGAGCGAGCAAAGCCCTGCGGCCATTCGTATGCCAACTCGTGGAGCGTGTGTTGAGCATCGCAACACTGCACCGAGTGCTGTGCCAGCGTGAATCCGTTCTCGCCGTAGTCTTGATCCATCCACTCCTGCCAAAGCTGCACATCGATCTCACTTCCACAAGAAGGACAGAGAATCCTCCCGAAGTTCTGGCCGCAGTGGATGAACTCCAAGCGATCCGAGGCCCACGCGATCACTTCACAACCCTCCGGCGCGAGGCTGCGAAAGTACGAGACAGCAGCCTGCCGCTTCCGGTCATCGGGCACGAGCCCAGGCTCGGCGGGAATGATGTGAACAAAGTGATCAGACACGGCGCCTGTCTTCCGAAACTTGAGCTCAGCGGCCAGCGTTCGTGGGTAACCGCTGGAGCGATTCCCCGCTTCGAGCAGATGCCCTGGTTCCGCGTCTGGCGGCGCACCCCGGGCAAGCTCAACCGCGAAACACCGGCACTCCTGCGCCGGCCTCGTAGCGACCCATGATCGCATCCTGGCACCGTTGGCACACCAGCCCTCTTTCCTGCCCGTCGTGTGTGCCTCGGTGTGAGTGATCGCGAACGCAGTCCGCAAGCTTGAACCGACCCCGCACGGCCTCGAGGTCGAGGTAGCAGTCAAAGTACACCCACTCCCGGCAATTCTGCGACCAGGCAGGTCCGCGGAAGGTCTCGTGCATCCCCTGTTCCAGTATCGCCTGTTCGACTGCTCTGAGGTGCTCACAAGTCATGGCATGAAACTCGCCTCAAGCATCGCCGAGCGAACAAGCACGCGCCAGGATTTCTGCCACCGGGCACAGGGCCTCTAGTCCGATGCCGGCTCCAGCGGTGAGCCTCCGTGCGGCGTCGCCCAGGGGGGAGCCGCGTCGTCAGGTCCGGTGGTCCGGCCGGTCTCCAGGTCAAGCGTTGCGATGATTCGGTCCGTGCCGCGTTCGACGAACCAGACCTTCTGTCCCGAGTCGTCGATGCGCGCATCGGCGGCATCAAACCGAAGCTGGCCGCGAGGAACGCCGAGCTTGAGTTCAATCTTCGTCAGGGTGTACTCGGAGTGGAGGTGCTTCCGCGGGCCTATCTCCAGCGTGAGCTGCTCGTATTCACGTTCCGGCTGCGTGCCCTCGCATTCCTCGCTCACGTCGTACGACAGGATCACCTGCCGGCACGCGTCGAGGTTGCCCTGGCTGATTGTGTGGACCCGGGTCCGCGAGGACGTGTACTTCGGCGAGCAACCGGCGCCCGCAAGAACCAGACAAGCGGCCGCGATGAAACAACAACGAAAGTCAACCTTCTGCGATTTCATGATGTTCTCCCCAATGAGCCGGCACTGCCCAGCGGGTGGACCCATTCACGGCGCTGCGTGTACTGGGCGGCGGTCGGTCTCCACATCGCTCATCGTGTTCATCCATCTGCGGCTACGGCTCAAGGACCGGACTCGTCCGTGCCGCGTGCAGCCGATCATTCCTCGCTGTCTTCAAATTTCTGGAAGATGGCTGTGAACTCCCAGTACCGCTGCTCTACCAGGTACGCCGTGACTTCCTCAATACGCTTCCTTGACACCTCATCCACGAGAATCATGTCAGACGCCCAGAAGTACCTGCCCGAGAGGCATTCCCCCGTCCTCCGGTCCTTCTCGACCAATGACGAGATATTCCGATACGAGAAGAAGCTGGCCACCCATTTCGAATCATCGTCGAGCGTGACCACAACATCCGTGTTGTCGTCTGACGGCGTCCATTGACCGGGGGCCCACTCTTCCGCCTCGATCCACATCGATTTGATCTTCATCGTCCGCCCGCACCAGGCCTTCGTGCCTCGGTGCCTCCGCGCCTTTCTGCCACTCCGCTCATCCCTGCCCCGTCATGCGCCGCGTGACGGAATCCGGCACCGGCGCGTAGCGCAGCGGCTCCATGCTGACCGAGGCCCGGCCCTGGGAGAGGCTGCGCAGCTCGGTCACGTAGCCGAACATCTCCGCCAGCGGGGCCTCCGCGAGGATCAGCCGGTTGCGGCCACGCATGTCCGTGCCCGTGATGATCGCCCGCCGCGCGTTCAGGTCGCCGTTGATCGCCCCGAAATACTCGTCCGGCGAGGTCACCTCGATTTTCATGATCGGCTCCAGCAGCACCGGCGACGCACCGGCCACCGCCCGTTCAAACGCGATCCGGGCCGCGTTCTCAAACGCCAGGTCCGAGCTGTCCGCGTCGTGCTGCTCCATGCCGATCAGCGTCGCCTTCCAGTGAATGAGCGGATAACCGACGACCGGCCCGACGGTGGCCGCCCCGCGGATGCCGGACTCCGCCGCGGTCACGAACTCCGTCCGTACGGTGGACGAGTCCACGAGGCAGCGAACCAGCTCCGTCTTGCCCGTGGCCTCCAGGGCCACCGGTTCCACCCGCACCTTCACCGCGGCGAAATGGTTGCGGCCGGCGATCTCGCGTTCGAAGCGTGCCTCCGCCTCCGCGGTGCTCCGGACCGTCTCGCGATACGAGGCCTGCGGCCGGCCCACGTGCACGTCCACGTTCATATCCTTCGTCAGGCGTTCCACCAGCACCTCCAGGTGCAGTTCCCCCATGCCCTGGATGAGCGTCTGCCCGGTCTCAGTGTCGATGCGCGGGCGGAACGTCGGGTCTTGTCGGGACAGGGCGCGGAGCGCATCCGCCAGTTTGTCGCGGTCACGCGAGGACTTCGGCTCGATGGACTGCACGATCACCGTGTCCGGGAAGGAAATGCTCTCCAGCAGCACCGGGCGCTGGGCGTCGCACAGCGTGTGCCCGGTCAGCGTGTCCTTCGGCCCGATGATCGCCACAATGTCCCCCGCTTCCGCCTTGGCAAGCTGCTCGCGCCGCTTGGCGAACATGCGGAACATGCGGGTGATGGCCTCCTTCTTGCCCGTGTTCACGTCCAGCACCTTGCGGCCGACCACCAGCGTGCCCGAGTAGATGCGTACGAAGTACAGGTCCACGGGCTTGTCCGCCACGATCTTGAAGACCAGGGCGGCCAGCGGCGCGTCCGGCTCGGCGTGCAGCAGCACCTCCTTCGCCTCACCGCCCGACCGGCTCGCCTTCTTATCCAGCATCTGCCCGGGCACCGGCGGCACGTCCAGCGGGGACGGCAGGTAGTCGCACACCGCATCCAGCAGCGGCTGCACCCCCATGAACCGCAACGCCGACCCGCACAGTACGGGTTGCACGCGACTGGCCACCGTGGCCGCCCGCAACGCCTTCTTCAACGCGGGAACAGGGATCGGCTCGTCGGCCAGAAACAGCTCCGTCAGCTCTTCCGAGGTCTCGGCCACCTGCTCGACCAGATGGGCCCGATGCCGCTCCGCCTCCTCCCGCAGCGATTCCGGGATCTCCCGCGTCTCCACCCGTGCCCCAAGCTGGTCCGGTCCGAAGTACAGGGCCTTCATGTTCAGCAGGTCAATCACGCCCTCAAAACGGGCCTCGGACCCGATCGGAATCTGAACGGCCACCGGGTTGGCGTGCAGGTGCGTGATCAGCGAGCGGAAGGAGTACTCGAAATCCGCCCCCACCTTGTCCATCTTGTTGATGAAGCAAATGCGGGGCACCCGGTACCGGTCGGCCTGCCGCCAGACAGTCTCGGACTGCGCCTCCACGCCCTCCTTCGCGTCGAAGACGGCCACGGCCCCGTCGAGCACCCGCAGGGACCGTTCGACCTCGGCCGTGAAGTCCACGTGGCCGGGCGTGTCGATCAGGTTGATCGTGCAACCTTTCCAGGGGCAGCTCACGGCGGCGGAGTAGATGGTGATGCCCCGGCGCTGCTCCTGCTCGTCAAAATCGGTGATGGTGGTCCCGTCGTCCACGTCGCCCATCCGGTGCGTCCGGCCGCTGTAGAAGAGGATGCGCTCGGTGGTCGTGGTCTTGCCGGCGTCGATGTGCGCGGCAATCCCAATGTTGCGGACCGTGGATAGATCGATGGTCATCCCGTCTGCTCCGCGCCCCGACGCGGCGAGGACGTTCGCGGCCTCCCGCGAATACTGCGATGCCGACGGCGTTCGCGCGAACGCCGTCGGCACCGTTTGTCAACTCAGCGAAGGCTACCAGGCGAAGTGGGCGAACGCCTTGTTGGCGTCGGCCATTCGATGCACGTTGATCTTCGTGGTCACTGCGGTCCCTTCTCCGCGATACGCGGAGGCCAGTTCCTGGGCCAGCACCACGGAGGTCGGCTTGCCGGCCTTGCCGCGTGAATCCCGCGTGGCCGTGATGATCCACCGGAAGGCCAGAGATTGCTGGCGCTTGCGGTTGACCTGCATCGGCACCTGGTAATTCGAGCCGCCCACGCGCTTTGAGCGGACCTCGATGTTCGGCTTGACGTTGTTCACCGCCGTCTCAAAGACCTCCAGCGGCGATTTCTCCTTGATCTGCTTGGCCAGAATCTCCATGGCATCATAGAACACCGCCGTTGCGGTGGCCTTCTTCCCGTCCAGCATCAGGCAGTTGATGAATTTGCTGACCAGTTTGCTGTTGAACCGGGAGTCCGGCTTCAACTGCTCCCTCGATTGCGTGAACCGTTTACGAGCCATGCCAATCTTCCAATTCCGAGCCGACGCCGACCGCTCCGGCCGTTCCCGCCCACGGACGCCGACCATGATCCTTGCTTACTACCGGAGCCCCACAGCTTACCCGCCCGAGCGGTTCGCGGCAAGGCCGACCGTTCAAACCCGTCCCGCACGGCCGCCCAGGCCCTGCCGGACACCCCGGACCAGGGTCACCGCCACAGCAGCCTTGACCGGCTCGATCCAGACGAAGGGAACCAGGCCAACCATCACCGCCTCGGAGAGGCTCCCCGTCAGGACCGCCAGCCACCATACACCCAGTCCGAAAACCACCCCCATGCCCAGCGCTACGGCCGCCATCTGGCGGCCTAGCCCGGCCGGCCGGCCGTGCCCGATCCGGCTGATCAGGGCCGCCGCCACCGGAAAGCCCACCAGGTAGCCGCCGGTCGCCGCGACGAACCCCGCCCGGCCTGCCGCAAACACGGGGGCACCCAGCCATCCGGCGCCCACGTACAACACCATCGCGGCGGCCGCCTCACGAGGCCGCAGAAGCAGCCCCGCCAGCGCAACCGCCAGCGTCTGGAGTGTAACCGGCACCGAGCCCACGGGCACGATCACCTGCGCCGCCAGCGCCGCCAGCAGCGCAAAGCCGATCACCCGCCCCGCTACGACCGTCGCCGGAACGCCAGCGGACGCAGTCTGAACCGACGACTGTGGCACGCTGAACATCGAACCGCACCTCCTTGTCGTTCGCACCCGCGCATCAAGCACCGCTCACAAAGCCCCGGCGGCTACTTCCGCCGACGCTTCACGCCGTACTTGCTGCGGCTGCGGTTCCGCGGCCGGCCCGCCTTGTCGTTTTCCACGCCGGCGCAGTCCAGCGCCCCGCGGACGATGTGGTAGCGCACGCCCGGCAGGTCACGCACGCGTCCACCGCGAACAAGCACGATGGAGTGCTCCTGCAGGTTGTGGTCCACGCCTCCGATGTAGGCGGTGACTTCCTTGCCGTTCGTCAGTCTCACACGGGCGACCTTGCGAAGGGCGGAGTTTGGCTTCTTGGGCGTCTGTGTCTTGACGATCAGGCACACGCCCCGGCGCTGCGGGCATCGCTCGATGTCCCGCACCTTGGACTTGCGCTGCACAAAGCGCCGTCCGTTCCGGACCAGTTGATTGATGGTTGGCATGAACTCTCCTCACATACGAACGCGCGGTTCGGCCGGGCCGCGATCACCGCCACCCGCTCCGCCGCGGTCATTTCTCCTACGCATCGTCGGGCGACAGCCCACGGACGGGACCGCCGGCGCCCTCGCCGTGCGACCCGGTAGACGCCAGTTCCCGTCCCAGCGTGTTCGCCAGCCCCGATCCCTCGCCCCCGAACCCGCTGAGGCTGCCCAATCGGGACTCGGACGCAGAGACGTCGGGCGTGGGCGCAATCATATCCGCCGCTTGGTCTTCCGCAATCGGAAGCGGCTCGCCGATTCGCCGGACCCGCAGATTCAGGTGCGGCTTGAACGCCGTTCCCGCCGGGATCAGGTGCCCCAGAATGACGTTTTCCTTCAGCCCCAACAGCGGGTCCACGGCACTGGCCAGCGACACCTCGGTAAGGACCTTGGTGGTCTCCTGGAACGATGCCGCCGAAATGAAGGATTCGCTCTGGAGGCTCGCCTTCGTGATGCCCAGCAGCACGGTTGTGGCGGTGGCCGGCTTGGGTTTCTTGCCCTTGGCCGGTTCGCCGCCGTTCTGCTCCACCTCGTCGTTCTTCTCCTCCAGCAGCGTTTTCCGGACCACCTGGCCCTTGGTCAGGTCGGTATCACCCGGGTCCTCGATCCGCACGCTCTTGGCCAGTTCATCGTTCTCGGCGCGGAACCGGAACTTGTCCACCACCTCGCCCGGCAGGAAGCACGAATCACCGGGTGACTCGATCTTCACACGCCGCAACATCTGGGTCAGGATGACCTCCAGGTGCTTGTCATTGATGCTGACGTTCTGACTCCGATAGACGGCCTGGATCTCGGCCAGGAGGTACTGCTGCAGCGCCTCCTCGCCGCGGATTCGCAGAATGTCGAACGGCACCAGCGGGCCTTCGATCAGCGGATCGCCGGCGTCCACGTGGTCGCCCGCGTGCACCAGAAGCTGCTTGTCCTGCGGCACGTGGTGCTCGCGTTCCATGCCGCTCTCGCTGCGAATGATGATGGTCATCTTGCCGCGGCGCTTGTCGGCCCGGATTTCCACCACCCCGGAGATCTCCGCCATGACGGACGGTTCCTTCGGACGACGCGCCTCGAAAATCTCCGTCACGCGCGGCAGACCGCCGGTGATGTCCTGCGTGCCGCTCATCGCCCGCGGCTGGCGAGCCAGCAGCATGCCCGGCAGAATGGACTGTCCCTCGTTCACCTCGATGCGGGCCTTGGCCGGCAGGTAGTGGTAGTCCAGCACCCGGCCCTCGTTGTCCTCGATCACGATCTGCGGGTGCTTCTCTCCCTTGTGCTCCACCACGACAAAACGAGCGCCCACACGATCCTGCTCGGCCCGCACCGTCTCGCCCTCGGCAATGTCCTGGAACCGCACAAAACCGCCCACCTCCGCGAGAATCGGCGTCAGGTGCGGGTCCCACATGACCAGGGTCTGCCCGGTTTTGACCTTGGTGCCCTCGGCCACCAGGATCTCGCCTCCGTACGGGACTTTGTACGCCTCCAGCTCACGGTCCTTCTCGTCGACCAGCACCACTTCGCCGTTCCGCTTCAGCGCCACCACACGTGCGGGGATCTGCCCCTGGGCGGGTACGGTCACCGGCGCCAGATCGCGATACCGCACAATGCCCCCCGACCCGGCGATCAGGCGGTTCTCAACGACGGCACGCGACGCCACACCGCCGGTGTGGAACGTCCGCATGGTCAACTGCGTGCCCGGTTCCCCGATGGACTGTGCCGCGATGATTCCGACCGCCATGCCCTCTTCCACCAGAAGCCCGGTGGACATGTCCACGCCATAGCAGCGGGCGCAGCACCCCAGCGGGCTCTCACACGTGAGCGGGCTCCGCACGCGGATCATGTCCAGCCCCAGATCCTCGATCTTGCGGGCAATCTCCATCGTGATGCATTCGTTTTCCGAAACGATGATTTCGTCGGTGACCGGGTTGCGGATCGTATCGCGCGCCACGCGTCCCACAATGGCGTCTCGCAGGGGAATCTCGATCTCCTCCCCGCGGTAGATGGCACTCTTGGTGACTCCGTTGATCGTGCCACAGTCGTTCCGATTGACGATCACGTTCTGCGCCACGTCCGCCAGCTTCCGGGTCAGATAGCCTGAATCGGCCGTCTTCAGGGCCGTGTCCGCCAGACCCTTGCGAGCCCCGTGCGTCGAGCTGAAATAATCGAGCACGGACAGACCCTCGCGGAAGTTCGCCTTGATCGGCGTCTCGATGATCTCGCCCGACGGCTTGGCCATCAGAGCGCGCATGCCGGCCAACTGCCGGATCTGGTCGACGCTGCCCCGGGCCCCCGATTCCGTCATCAGGAAGATCGGATTCAGATACGGCCAGGATCCCGCCGGCGCCGACAGATGGCCCCTCTCATCGCGCACGGCCGCTCGGTACGTGCCTTTCTCGTCCCGGTAGTCGTGGCGCAGCTCGACCATCATGGCCTCGGTGACCTGCTCCCGGGCGTGAATCCACACGTCGATCACCTGGTTGTACCGCTCCAGGGGCGTCAACGCACCGTTCGCGTGATCACGCTCGATCTGGTCCACCTTCTTCTGGGCCGCGTCGATAATGCCGCCTTTGGCGGCCGGCACACGCAGGTCACTCACCGCAAACGAGAGGCCGGCCAGTGTGCTGAACCGGAACCCCGTGTCCTTGATCCGGTCCAGCAGGTCCACAGTGGCCGCCCGACCCAGGATGGCGTGACAGTCCGCAATCACCCGGCCCGCCCCGCGTTGCGAAAGCGAGCAGTTGTAGAACGGCATGTCCGGGGCGAGGATGTCGTTGAAGATCAGCCGCCCCACCGTGGTCACCACGCGGCCGTTTGCCGGCGTCTTCTCGATGGGCCCTTTCACGTCGCGGACGATCCGACGGCGGGGTACCCGCACGCGGATGAAGTCGTGCAGGCCGATCCGGCCCAGCGCGTGCGCGTACATCGCCTCATGAATCGAGGAGAACGCCTTCATGTCCTTCTCTTCCACCCGACGGCTCACGTGATCCGTGGTCAGGTAGAAGATGCCCAGCACCATGTCCTGCGAGGGCGACATGATCGGGCTGCCGTTGGCCGGGCTGAAGATGTTGTTCGTCGCCAGCATCAGCACGTGGGCCTCGGCCTGGGCCTCCACGGAGAGAGGGAGATGGACGGCCATCTGGTCACCGTCAAAGTCGGCGTTGAAGCCGCGGCACACGAGGGGATGGATGCGGATCGCGTTCCCTTCGACCAGCACCGGCTCAAAGGCCTGGATGCCCATCCGGTGCAGGGTCGGCGCGCGGTTCAGCAGCACCGGGTGCTGGTAGATCACCTCTTCCAGAATGTCCCAGATTTCCTGGTCGCGCCGCTCCAGCATCTTCTTGGCCGACTTGATGGTGTCGGCCAGGCCGCGTTCCTTCAGCTTTCGGATGATGAACGGCTGAAAGAGCTCCAGGGCGATCTTCTTGGGCAGGCCGCACTGGTGCAGCTTGAGTTCCGGACCCACCACGATCACCGACCGGGCCGAGTAGTCCACCCGCTTGCCGAGCAGGTTCTCGCGGAAGCGGCCCTGCTTGCCCTTGATCATGTCCGTCAGGGACTTCAGCGGACGGTTGCTCGATCCGAGCACGGCGCGTCGGCAGCGTCCGTTGTCAAAGAGCGCATCCACCGCCTGCTGCAGCATCCGCTTCTCGTTCTGGATGATCACCTCGGGCGCGTTCAGGTCCACCAGCTTCTTGAGCCGGTTGTTCCGGTTGATGATCCGCCGATAGAGGTCGTTCAGGTCGCTGGTCGCGAAGTTCCCGCTCTCCAGCAGCACCAGCGGCCGGAGATCCGGCGGAATGACGGGAATGACCTCCAGCACCATCCAGCTCGCGTCGTTGTCCGAGTGCCGCAGGGCCTCCACGATGCGCAGCCGCTTGGTCAGGTCCTTGATCTTCTGCTTGCTGGCCGTTTCCTCGATTCCCTGCCGCAGTTCCACGGCCAGCGTCGCCATGTCCAGCCGCTCGAGCAGCGCCTTGACCGCTTCCGCCCCCATCATCGCGGTGAACGAGCCGCCGTACTTGTCCTGGGCGGCCCGGAATTCCTCTTCGGTAAGCAACTGCCGCTCCTTCAGCGGCGTGTCGCCGGGGTCGACCACAACGTAGTCCTGGAAGTACACCACCTTTTCCAGGCTCGAGGTTTTCATGTTCAACAGGCAGCCCAGGCGCGAGGGCATCGCCTTGAAGAACCAGATGTGGACCACCGGGGCCGCCAGGTTGATGTGGCCCATGCGCTTGCGGCGCACGCGTGAATGCGTGACCTTCACGCCGCAGCGGTCGCAGATAATGCCCTTGTGCTTGGTGCCCTTGTACTTGCCGCAGGCACACTCCCAGTCCCGCTCCGGCCCGAAGATGCGCTCGCAGAACAGACCGTCCTTCTCCGGCCGGTACGTGCGGTAGTTGATGGTTTCCGGCTTGCGCACTTCGCCGAACGACCAGCTCCGGATGTCGTTGGGCGACGCCAGGGAAATCTTCACACTGCCGTAATCGTTTACGCGATCGTAGATACTGTCCGCCATGGTTGCCAAGCCTTCCTCTCTAACGAGGTTGCCTGTTCGTCCGGCTCATCCATCCGACGCCTCCGGCGAAACCGTTCGCCGGGAGCGGTTCACCCCTCGATCGCAGACTCTCCCGCCTTGACGGTCGCGGGCACCATCATCCCCGGGTCGAGGTGCAGGACCACCAGGCCGCTCGCCTTGCGAAACCCGATCTCCTCGCAGAAGTCCACCTCGGTCCCGTAGGCCAGGGTTGTGATCCGTTCGCACCCGTACTCCCGCAGGGCCCCGATCACCCGCAAAGCCATCTCCCGTGCAATCCCGTAACTGTCATGCTCAATGCGTCCGTCCTTGCGGGTGATGCACGCGGGCCCCTGGAAGCGCGGGTCCAGCTTGCAGTCCGCCAACTGCCCCCGGACGCCGTCGGTCACACCGCGGGCCAGGCCGATCAGTTCACCGTCGCGCCGGGCGGTCACGAAACAGAACGTGTTGTCGACCATCCGCTTCAGCTTCGCCACGTCATCCGTCGTCTGGTGATGCTGCCTGCGGTAGAACGTCAGCAACTCCGCCGGATCGATCGTGCTCACCGTTTCGTACGCCACTTCCGCAGGCATGATCCGTCTCCCGCGCCGCTCCCCGGCGATGGGACCGCCTCGTCCTTCGCCGCTTCAAATCACCCGTTTCTTCTCCAGTTGGATGTTCAGGCACAGCCCCCGTATCTCGTTGCACAGAACATCGAAGGAAACCGGCGTTCCCGCCTCCAAGGTGTTCGTCCCCTTCACCATCGACTCGTAAATCTTCGTGCGGCCCTCCACGTCGTCGCTCTTGACCGTCAGAAGCTCCTGCAGGACGTAGGCGGCGCCGTAAGCCTCCAGCCCCCAGACCTCCATCTCGCCGAACCGCTGACCGCCCGTTCGTGCCTTGCCGCCCAGCGGCTGCTGCGTGATCAGGCTGTACGGGCCGGTCGCCCGGGCGTGAATCTTGTCGTCCACCAGGTGGTGAAGCTTCATCATGTAGATGTACCCCACCGTCACATCCTGATCGAACGGCTCGCCCGTACGGCCGTCCATCAGCCGCATCTTCCCGCTTCGCGGCATCTCGCAGAAAATCTCACGCGTGCCCCCCGCCTGTGCCACCACCCCCGTATCCTCCCGCCGCTTCCGCACGTGGGCGTTGGCGTCACTGATGGCCGCGAAAATCTCCGCCTCCTTCGCGCCGTCAAAAACCGGGGTCACGGCCTGGAAGCCCAGAATGCAGGCCGCCCACCCCAGGTGCGTCTCGAGAATCTGACCCACGTTCATACGCGAAGGCACACCCAGCGGGTTCAGGCAGATGTCGACGGGCGTACCGTCCTCCAGGAACGGCATGTCCTCTTCCGGCATGATGCGGGCGATTACGCCCTTGTTCCCGTGGCGGCCCGCCATCTTGTCACCGACCGCCAGCCGGCGCTTCGTGGCGACGTACACCTTCACCATTTCCAGCACGCCCGAAGGCAGCTCGTCGCCCCGCTTGAGCTGCGCGATTTTGCGGTCCCGTTCCTCCGCCAGTCCGTCGATCCGCGGCCAGAACCGGTCCACCAGGGCCAGCGTCTCCTCCCGCAGGGCGGCCGGCTTGACCCACTTCAGCTCGCGGGCCCGGACCTGCTCCGCAATCGCCTCGACCTGTTCGAGAATGACCTCGTTCAGATCGCTGTGCCCGACCTTCTGGCGGGTGTTCGGGTCAATCATCGGCTGCGTGGTCAGCGCCTCAATCTCCAGGCACAACTGCTTGAAGCACTCGATGATCTTCCCGTTGCATTCGGCGCGGTAACTCTCAATCTCGGCGTTGAGCTGCGCCTTCTGCTCATCCGTCATGTGCATGCGGCGTGAAAACCGCTTCGCATCGATCACGATGCCCTCTTCGCCGGCCGGCAACTCCAGCGAGTCGTTCTTCACGTCCTCGCCCGCGCGGCCGAAGATCGCATGCAGCAGTTTCTCCTCCGGCGACAACTCCGTCTTGGACTTCGGGCTCACCTTGCCCACGAGGATGTCGCCCGGCCCCACTCGCGTGCCCGTCCGCACCACGCCGTTGGCATCGAGGTTGCGCAGGGCGCGTTCCGACACGTTCGGAATGTCCGCCGTGAACTCCTCCCGCCCCAGCTTCGTCTCGCGAATTTCGACCTCAAATTCCTCGATGTGGATGCTCGTGAACACATCATCCTTCACCAGCCGCTCGCTGATGAGGATTGCGTCCTCGAAGTTGTACCCGTCAAACGTCATGAACGCGACCAGAACGTTCTTTCCAAGGGCCAGCTCACCCTGGACCGTGGCCGGACCGTCCGCGATGATCTGCCCGGCCTTCACACGCTCGCCCACGTGCACGATCGGCCGCTGATTCAGGCAGGTCCGCTCGTTGAGCCCC
>JAFGJQ010000265.1 GCA_016929015.1 Phycisphaerae bacterium
CGCCCCTCATCACCGGCCGCCGTCCATCCGCTTGTCGTCCCCTTGCGCTGCGGGCCGGCGGCACCACAAAGGTGGGGCCTCGTCACACATCCTTGGCGACGTCAGCCCCGGACTTCCCGGTCAAACCGCAATACGAATCGCGAATCCTCCAAGCCACAGGCGAGGCCTCGCACGCCAGTCGCCGCGCCGGTCTCGGTCAACCGACGCGATGTCAGTGCTCTGCCGTCCCGGCCGCCGCCATCGACCCGCCCGCGTCTGCGGGTCGTACGCCGGCGGCGCCATGCCGGAAACCATGCCCTGCCTGTTTCGCGCCACTCGCTCTCGCGTCTGGAGCCATCCGTTGCCCCAGGACCAGGAAAGTGATCAGCCCGGCGACTCCCTTCGCTTCCACTGCTGTATCCGCTCGGGCCTCAACTCTCCCCAGCAGAGAATGCGCCACATCTAAACCGCTTCCTTGTCGTGCATTCATCCGCCGAGTTTTGCGGCCCGGCCGCCGGACGCGCATCCTGTCGTCCGAACTGCCGGGCGTCTGCTTTCACCTCCTGAACCACTTCCACTCGCTACGGCACGGGTCGGCCGGACCGCGCCGCCCGGCTGCACCCTTCAGGTTGTTCCGGTCTCGGGGTCCTCTCAGATAGCCTGGAGAAGGGGTCCGATTCACTCCTCTCGAACCCCTTGTCTCAGGCTACGCCCTCACGCTCGCAGCCAGCCGCAGGCCCGGCTGCACCTTCTCACCTCGGACCCCCATTTCCGTTTTGTTTACTCAGTTCCGTCTTGAGCTGGGCCCGCCGGAGCAGGTCCGGGTAGCGGCCCCAGTTCTTTTCCAAGAACGCGGCGAAGTCCTCGCGGTTCCAGATCACCAGATGATCACGACGACCGGAGAGCGTCACCTTCCTTCCAATACCCGCATAATCCAGAATCCGCTGGGGCAGCACGATCCGACCCTGCTTGTCGATCTCCACCAGCGTGGCCATCGCATAAAAGACCTGCTCGAAGTCGTCCTTTTCTTCCGTGGCATCCAGGGACGAGTGGTATCGCTCCGCGTAGTGCTCGAAGTAGCGATCCGCATACAACGCCAGCGTGCCCTGTCGGCCCCCCGGAACCAGGTAGAGCCGCGTGCCGTCGCGTTCCGGGTCCATGCCGGCCCGCACCTGGGCCGGGACCGACAAGCGGTTCTTCGGGTCGACCGTCAGCTCATAGGTGCCGGTGAGTATCATGAAGCCTTCGACCCGCTGGGCGATATACCACTTCGTGGTCCCACGATGGGAATACATACCACAACGCCCCACATCTTGGCAAGCGCTTTTCCAGGATTATTTGCCCGAATCTTGCGCGTTTTTTATTCGGACGATGTTCGCACCAGATGTTGGGCCGGCGGCTTGGCTGACACCCATTGCTCGACGTGCCATCAGAATCGCGTTAGCCCCAACGACCGATAGCTGCGCCACAGCTTATGTGACGGGCCACCGTCTCTGGCGGCACACGACGGGCCAAACCGGGCTGAACACGTTGCATCGCAGGTGTGGAGAGTGGTTGATCGTCGGCGCGTGGGAAGAAGTGGGAGCGAATACCCCGTTCAGCCGTCGGACGCCTTGCGCTCTTGGATCTCGAGGACGTGAAGTCGGCGTTCCATGAGGAGCTGATCGTTGCCGTAGACTTGAAACCGGTACTCGCCGGCGGCGGGGAAGGTGACGTTATTGAGGCGGAAATTGAGTTCGGCCACGACGCGCGGGTCGCGGAACTCGATCATGCCCTCGCCGGAGAAAAGGGGAGGATTCGACTCGTTGGTCCCCACGAGGGTGAGTCGGATCTTCACCTTGCCGTGGCCATCGGTGAGTGCGATGTGGACCGCCAGTTGCGGGTGCACGACGGGGAAATGGCGGGCGTTGATTGTGGAAAACGTCCCGAGGAGCGTACATTTGCGCGTGGCGGGGTCCTGGTGGATCGCGTCGCAGATCATCATGGCCAGGACGACCGGTACCGGGGGGCCGAGTTTCTCATCGGGCATAAGTGACTCCCTTCGACTGCGCCCATCCTAGAGGCCCGCGTGATCCGTGTCACGCGCACAGGCCGGGGATCCATGCGGTGGTCGCGGGCCGGATGCCCCACCGGTCGTCAAGAAGGCGTCAGGCTACGCTTTTGCTCTGTTCGGGTCCCAAAGAGTAAGCCTGACCCCTTTTTGCTTTCCTTTTTGCTTTTTGTCGCGGGGTCGCGATGGGCCGTCGCCCTCAAGTTCGCTGGATGCCGGTGCCGATATCCCTAGGCAAACCGATCTCCTGGAATGCACGGTTGTGGCTGCTGTTTTTTGATGCAGGGGCAAGTGAGCGTGCATCCACCTCCGCGAACGGCCTGGCCGATGCCGTCCGCGGGTGGCCACAGGCCAAGGAGCGCGAATGGCTGCGCCGCCTCCGAAAACACCCACCCGCATCCCGCCGGCCCAGCACACGGAAGATCAGTCAGCCGGCCATGCGCCGCGGGCGCGAGCCATGCCGCCCGCTTCTCCGGTTGCCAGCAGTCTGGCCGCGGACGCC
>JAFGJQ010000266.1 GCA_016929015.1 Phycisphaerae bacterium
CTGAGCCGGCGCATCCGCCCCCAAAAACGAGGAACGCCGCCATCCCGACCCCGCCCAGCAGGCACCTGCGCCTCATGTCCATTGCTCGCATCATCTTTCCTTCTACCCGCGGCAAACCTCGCGGATGCATGTTACCGGACCGTCGCGCCGTCCGCGCGGACTTTTCCGCTTAGTTCAATCGTAACGACTATGCGTCGATATCCAAGGCGAAGGGAAGGTGCGAGAAGCCCACGGCGGCCTGCGGCAACGTTGGCCCGGACCGCAGACCCGCCGTCGATATGGCAACGCTCCGGCCCGTCGGAATCCGTGTCATGCCCAATCCCAAAGACGTTCTGACCACCGGCGATGTCGCCCGCATCTGCAACGTGGCCCCGCGCACGGTGTCCAAGTGGTTCGACAGCGGCCAGCTCCGCGGCTATCGCATCCCCGGCAGCAAGGACCGCCGCATCCCGCTCGCTCAGCTCGTTCGGTTCATGAAGGCCCACGGCATGCCCCTCAGCGGGGTGGAAACCGGGCGACCGCGCGTCCTCGTCATAGACCCGGACGAGGAGTTTGCCTCCCTGCTGGCGACAACCCTGACCCGCGACGAACGCTGCGAACTCCGGACCGCCCTCTCCATGTTCGAGGGGGGCATTGCCGCCTGCGACATGAAGCCGCACGTCGTGCTGGTGGACGTGGCCGTGCCCGGATTCAACGCCCGGCAGATGCAGCGCGTGCTGCGATCCCACGACGACCTGGCCGACACCAAGCTGGTGGCCACCGGAGTCGGACTGACGCCCGGACAGGCCGAGGCATATCGACAGGACGGCTTCGAGGCGTCCTTCCACAAGCCGTTCGACATCCACGAACTGATGCAAACGATCGACGAGCTTGCCGGCGTCGCCGTCTGACGGCAACGGCCGCCACCCCTTCGGCCCCCCACTACTTCTTCGCCAGCTTCAGCACCTCGTCCACCAGCTTCTTCGCCCCCTGGAACACCTCCGCCGGGCCCGAGGCCAGCATGTAGGCCGGCGTCGACACGATCCGGTACTGCGAATCCACAACGATGTCGGTGGCCGGACAGTTCCTGTGTTTGGCTCCCATCTTCTCCACGGCCGCGGCGGTCTTGGCGTCCGTGCCGATGGTCAGGGTGGGGGCGATCCTCCGCCGGCCCGCGATCCGCGCCATCAGGGCGGGCGCGATGCACATGAACCCGACCGGCTTGCCCATTTCGATCATGTCGTTCACGAGGCGCTCCACGTCGGGATCCACCTCGCAGTCCGCGCCGCCCGTGGCGAACGTACACAGGTTCTTCGCGGCGCCGAATCCGCCGGGGAAGATCAGCGCGTCGATCTCCCTCGCTTCCACCGCCGAAAGCGGTGTGATCCTGCCGCGGGCAATGCGGGCCGACTCGGCCAGCACGCCGCGGGTCTGGCCCTCCGCGGGCTTCTGCTGCACGTGGTCGACCACGTGCATCTGTGGCTTGTCCGGGGCGCAGCAGATGACCTGGGCGCCCGCCTGATCGAGGGCCAGCAGGGCCAGAACGGCTTCGTGGATTTCGCTCCCGTCAAACACTCCGCAGCCGGAAAGGCAGACAGCGACCTTTGCCATAAGATCACCTCCGATGGTACCTGGTTTCAGGGTTTCTCCGGTCTCGCCTGGTCCATTGTACTCCCGCGGGACGGACGCGGCCACCGGAGTTCATCGCGTTGCATCACGAGCCGTGTCTTCGTAGAATTCGCGTCCGGACCGGCCCGCACGCTGTGCGCTTGGGAGGGGATTCCCGGAAATGATCGTGAGCACCCGAACCGTATATCTCGAGACGATGGGCTGCCAGATGAACATGCTGGACAGCGAGCTCGTGCTGGGCCGGTTGCGTCAGCTCGGGTACCGGCCGGTGGACGACATGGCCGGGGCGGACGTGGTGTTGATCAACACGTGCAGCGTGCGAGACCACGCGGAACAAAAGGCCTACTCCCGGCTGGGCGCCCTGAAGAAGCCCAAGGCCGCCAGGCCGGAGATGGTCATCGGTGTGATCGGCTGCATGGCCGAGCGTGATCCGGACGGAATCTTCGAGAAGACTCCCCACGTGGACCTGGTGTGCGGGCCGGGCGAGCTGAGCAGGATTCCGGCGATGATCGAGGAGGTGCTGGAGACGCGTCAGAAGCTGGTCGCGCTGTCGGAGAACAAGTCACGCCGCAATTCGCTGCTGGCCCGGGCGGTGGACCACGACTCCGTGGAGGCCCTTGATCTCTCGCGTGAAGCCGGCCTGCCGGAGCAGGTAACGCAGGCGTACGTGCGCATTCAGCGCGGCTGCGACAAGTTCTGCACGTTCTGCATCGTTCCCTACACGCGCGGGGCGGAGCGTTGCCGGCCGCCCCAGGTCATCGTGGACGAAGCGCGCTTGCTTGCGGAGCACGGCTGCAAAGAGGTGACGCTGCTGGGCCAGACGGTGAACAGCTACGCCTTCCCGGAAAACGGCCGGCGTGTCGGACTCGCGGACCTGCTGGAACGTGTCAACGCCATTGAAGGGTTGGAGCGTATCCGCTTCGTGACCAGCTACCCCGGCGATTTCACGGATGACATCCTCCAGGCCATGCGCGATCTGCCCAAGGTGTGCGAGTACCTTCACATTCCCGTGCAAAGCGGATCGGACGCCGTGTTGAAACGCATGAACCGCCGCTATACGGTCGGGCGGTACGAGGAGCTGCTGGCGCGGGCGCGAGAGACCGTGCCCGGCATCGCGCTGGCGAGTGACTTCATCGTGGGTTTCTGCGGAGAAACCGAGTCTGAGTTCCAGGCATCGTTCGAGCTGGTGGAACGGGCGCGGTTCAAGAACCTCTTTTGCTTCAAATACTCACCGCGTCCGACCACGGTGGCGGACCGGCGGCTGCCGGATGACGTTCCGGATACGGTCAAGCGAGCCCGAAATCTGGCCATCCTGCAGCTCCAGGAACGGATTTCGCTGGCCGACAATCAAAGTTTCATCGGCCGGGATGTCGACGTACTGGTAGAGGGCTTCAGCAAGGCGGCCGTCAAGGCCCAGGAGGCGGAGCAATTCCGCGGCTCGGAGGTCGGCTGGCGCCGCGCCGACCAGCTCGTCGGGCGAACGCGCGGCGATCGAATCGTGGTGTTTTCCGGTTCGCAGGCGGACATCGGCCAGGTTCGCTGCGTTCGAATCCAATCCGCCACCGCCCTGACCCTGTTCGGAGAGTTGACTCCGGCCGCGGTCGCCAATACCGTCACTCCAAGAACGGCGGACGTCCGCCGTACCACCGGGCCGTGAGGGTCACGGGAGAGCCTCACCTTCCGGAAGGCTGAGAAACCATGGCAGACGAACACGATTCCGGCACAGCGCTGCAGGAGCAGACCCGGGAGCGGGCCAAGACGGACGCCAAGCCGAAGATCCTGCCCCCCTACCACGTGATCCTGCTGGACGACAACGACCACACATATGAATACGTCATTGAGATGCTCATGCGCCTGTTCGGCCACTCCCTGGAGACGGCCTTCCAGATGGCCTGCGAGGTGGACGCGACCGGACGCGTCATCGTGGACACAACCAGCAAGGAGCGAGCCGAATTCAAGCAGGAGCAGATTCACGCCTACGGCCCGGACAAACTCCTCGAACGCAGCCGAGGCAGCATGTCGTCCGTGATCGAGCCGGCCGTCACCTGAGCGCCCTCCGCGGCCGTGTCAGACGATGCCCATGTCGATCATGGCGTCCGCCACCTTCAGGAAGCCGGCGATGTTGGCGCCCACGACGTAGTTTCCGGGATGCCCGTACTCTTCCGCCTTCGCGAGGCAGTTTCCGTGGATGCGGGTCATGATTCGGTGGAGATAGCCGTCCACCTCCTCACGCGACCAGGACAGCCGCTGAGAGTTTTGTGACATCTCCAGACCCGAGACGGCCACGCCGCCCGCGTTAGCGGCCTTGCCGGGCCCGTACAACACTCCCGCTTCCAGGAAGATGTCCACCGCCTCGGGCGTGGAGGGCATGTTGGCGCCTTCGCAGATGCAGCAGCAGCCATTCTTCACCAGATTGGCGGCGTCTTCGCCGTTGATCTCATTCTGCGTTGCGCTGGGCAGGGCAATGTCGCACGGAACGGCCCAGAGCGGATTGCTCGCGGCCCCGGGCTCCACCGCCCGATACTCCGCCTGCGGGTACTTGTCGGTGTACTCCCTCATCCGGCCGCGGCGGCAGTTCTTCAAATCCATCACAAAGTCCAGCTTCTCGCGGTCGATGCCGTTCGCATCGTAGACGAATCCGCTGGAATCCGAGAACGTCAGGATTTTGCCGCCCAGCTCGAGCACTTTCTCGGCGGCAAACTGGGCCACGTTGCCCGATCCGGAAATCACGCAGCGCTTGCCCTCCACATCCAGTCCGCGCGTTCTGAGCATCTCTGAGGCGAAGTAGACTTGCCCATACCCCGTCGCCTCCGGGCGGATCAGGCTGCCGCCCCAGTTCAGACCTTTGCCGGTCAGCACGCCCTCAAATCGATTCACGATGCGCTTGTATTGCCCGAACAGGTAGCCGATCTCCCGGCCACCCACGCCGATGTCGCCGGCCGGAACGTCGGTGTCGGCACCAATGTGCCGGAAAAGCTCCGTCATGAAGCTCTGGCAGAACCGCATGACCTCCATGTCGCTCCTGCCCTTGGGGTCAAAGTCCGACCCGCCCTTGCCGCCGCCCATGGGCAGCGTGGTCAGAGCATTCTTGAAGATCTGCTCAAAGCCCAGGAACTTGATGATGCCCAGGTTGACCGACGGGTGGAATCGCAACCCGCCCTTGTAAGGTCCGATCGCGGAGTTGAACTCCACGCGGAACCCCCGGTTCACCTCCACGTCGCCGCGATCGCTCACCCAGGGCACGCGGAAGAGGATTACTCGCTCCGGCTCCACCAACCGCTCCAGGATGCTCGCTTTGCGATACTCCGGATGCCGGTCGATCGCGGGCATGATGGATTCCACGACCTCACGCACCGCCTGCAGGAACTCCTTCTGCTCCGGGTTCCTGGCCCTGACATTCGCCATGAAGGCGTCCACCGCGGCTGACGACATCTGTCTTCTCCTTCGCCTGTCCGGACCGCACCGGCAAAAGCGCACGGATGCCGGCACCCGGCCTCCCGTGGGCCGGCCATGCACGCAAGAATCCCCCACGCCGGAACCGTCCGGCGAGCAGCACCGATAATCACGCGGCTCGGATACCACCAGAAGGGTGGATACTACGCCCAAACGTGAAGGCCATTATACACGCCACCCGGCGTTGCGTCCCAGGGCTTCGTCCGCCCGTCCGCACGGATCGTTCTATGCAGTCTGAATTGGCATTTTGCCGACATGAACTCTTGCGGCAGATTCCGCGCCTTCCGAACTGCGGCTGGCGCGGACCGAGGGATGGGGCAACGCCCTCCTGTCGCACCCGCTTTCAGGCACGGCGATGGTGAAAATGCCCACCGCCGGCGATGCCCGTTGGCGTGAATCATGCAGCAGCCGGTTTGACTGCCGGACCGGGACCCATCCGTGCCGAAATCGGCCAGGGGCTATGGATGCGATTGCCCGGGGTTGCTACATTACCCGCCCAGAGGACTTCTTGAAGGAGGAGCATCAACCGTGGGCACACCCTGTCTGGGCATTCTGGTGGGCGGCGGACCCGCCCCGGGCATCAACGGCGTCATCAGCGCGGCGGCGATCGAGGCCGTCAACAGCGGGATGCGGGTCATCGGCCTGTACGACGGCCTGCGCTGGCTGGCCGGCAAAGAGTTCGACGTTGCGCAGCACACCATCGAGCTGACCATCCCCCTGGTGGCGAGGGTCCACTTCGACGGTGGATCGATCCTTCGGACCTCCCGAACCAGCCTTCTGGACGACCAGAAACTCAAGACGTCCACGGTCGTGGCGGCGGACCAGGAAAAGGTCAAGCGGGTCATGGCCCGTCTGGAACTCCTCGGAATCACCCACCTTCTGACCATCGGCGGGGACGATACGGCCCTGAGTTCCCGAATCGTCGCGGAGGCGTCGCGAGGCAAAATCCGCGTCGTCCACTGTCCCAAGACCATCGACAATGACCTGCCGTTGCCCGGTGACCTTCCTACGTTCGGATACAACACCGCGCGGCACCACGGAGCGATCCTGGTCAAGAACCTGATGCAGGATTCCAAAACGACGGACCGTTGGTACGTTGTCGTGGCCATGGGCCGTAACGCGGGCTTCCTGGCCCTGGGCATCGGCAAATCCGCGGGCGCCACCCTCACCCTCATCCCGGAGGAGTTCCGTGACAAGGTGACCGTCGCGCAGGTCTGCGACGTGATCGAAGGCGCGATTCTCAAGCGGCGTGCCATGGGTCGACGCGATGGCGTGGCCGTGTTGGCGGAGGGCCTGGCCTACCGATTCGGCGACCGGGTCGAGTTGGAGCGCATCCTGGGCTGCGAAGTTCCGGTGGACGCCGCCGGTCACCCGCGGCTGGCGGAGTTTCCTCTCCAGGACGTCGTTCGCAAAGAGCTGGTCAAACGATTCCGTGACCGCGGCGACAAGACCACGATTGTGTCCGGTACCCTCGGCTACGAACTCCGCTGCGCGGAGCCGACCCCGTTCGACATGGCGTACTGCCGCGACCTCGGCCACGGCGCCGTGCGGATGCTGCTGGACACCGAAGCGAACTACCCGCTGGGCGTGATGGTCACGCTCCAGGGCGGGCACCTCAAGCCGATGTTCTTCGAGGAAATGGTAGACCCCCGGACGAACCGAACCCGCGTCCGCCAGGTGGACATCTCGTCCGACTCCTACCGCGTTGCCCGGGCGTACATGCTCCGTCTGAACAAGAAGGACTTTGAGTCGCCCGAATTCGTGCAGAAGATGGCCGAGCATGCAAAGCTCAGCGAGCAGGAATTCCGCAAGCGGTTTTACCCCGTTGTGGACGGCACGATCTGCCTGGACCCGCCCGCGGAAGGCCCCCTGCCGTTCCTGAATCTCATTCGAAACGGCCAGACGGAACCCTGATGCCGCCGGCACGCAACCCGAACCCCGTGCCCGCATTCGATCCGGGGCCCGTTCGGCCGACCGCACGACAGCAATCGCAACGCCTTACTCCTCCGGGATCGGCCGCGTTCCCTTCACCGGCCCGACCACGGAGTGATACTTGAACTCCACGTATCCCTGGCGTTCAAACTTCGCAGCCAGACGGCGCAGGCTGTCGATCAGGTCGGTCAACCGCTCCAGCGACACCCGCATGGCCTCGTACAACCGTGCGTCCCGCAGAAGAAGGCCGAGAGTCCCCTCGCCCTCGGCCATCTGCACGGCCACCCGGTTCAGGTTGCCCGCCAGCTCCGCGGTGCCATCCAGCACGGGCCCCAGCCGGTTGATCTGCCCGCGCGCGTCCTGCACGGCCAATTGCAGTTCGTCGGAGATCTGCCGAACGTCGGTCTTGAGCGTTGCCGCGGTCTCCCGCAGGTCCGCAAAAGTCTGTTTGCCGTCGGCCGTCATGTCACGAATGTTCTCCACGGACTGCCTCACACCCGCCTTGAACTCCGGATCGCCCATGATTTCATTCCAGTGGCGCAACGTCTCGTCGAACCGCTGCACCACGGTGTGAAGGGTCGCCGTGATTCGCCGGGCGGACGCCGCCGGGTCATCCACCTCGCCGACGGTGCGTTTTTCAAGCAGATCGTGCAGGTCACTGGCCACGGGTCGCAGGTCCGCCGCGAGATTCCCGATCTCCAGGCCGGTGCGTTCGAGCGTGGGCATCAGCGTAGGCGGCAGTATGTCCGCCAACGGATTGCCCATCTCGCCTCGAATGCCCGCGCCCTCCCGAGGAAGCATGACCAGCTCGTCTCCCGTGAAGGAGACCGCCAGCTCGATCCGAGTCCGGCCGATGCCGATGGGAGAGCTCAGAATCACCGCGCGGGTGCCCTTCGGGATATCGTACTGGTTCCGAATCAGGGCGATGATCTTGACGCCCTCGTACGGCTTGCGGGCATTCACGAATTCGATGCGCCCCACGCGTCCGACCTCGACCCCGTTCATGTGGATGGGCGTGCCTTCCTGCACGCCGGAAAGCTGGTTCACCCGAATGGAGAGCTCATACTCCGCCCCACCCAGCCACGTCGGGTGCTCGCCGAACAGAACCATCAACGTGGCGGCGGTGCCCAGGCCCGCCAGCATGAAGAACCCGACCAGCAGATTCCGCCTGAACTCGCTCATGATCAGACTCCGTTTCGCAGGCTGCGCAGGTCCTCCGCAGACGCCCGCCCTTCCACGAACCGCCGGACCCGCTCATCCCGCGAGGTCGCCAGGTCGTCCGGCGTGCCGTCGAAGATGAATCGCCCGTCGTGCAGCATGATAACCCGGTCTCCCACCTTGCGAGCGCTGGCCATGTCGTGCGTCACCACCACACCCGTTACACCCAGCTCCCGCTTGAGCTTGAGGATCAACTCATTGATCACGTCCGCCCGCACGGGATCCAAACCCGTCGTGGGCTCGTCATAGAGCACGACCTCCGGGTCCAGAGCGATCGCGCGGGCCAGGGCCACCCGTTTCTTCTGTCCCCCGGACAACTCCGCCGGGCGCTTCCCTTGAATCCCGTCCAGCCCCACCATACGCAGCTTTTCGGACACGATCCGCGACACCTCCGCCCGGGAACGGCGCGTATGCTCGGTTACGGGAAAGGCGATGTTCTCCGCCACGGTCAGCGAGTCAAACAGCGCCCCCAGTTGAAACAGAAAACCGAACCGCTCTCGCAGCCGGTCGAGCTGCCCGGTGTTCATCCGGTCCACGCGCTCGCCACGGAACCGCACCTCTCCGTGGTCCGGCCGCAGCAGCCCCACCATGTGCTTCAGAATCACGCTCTTGCCCGCCCCGGACTCGCCGATCACCACCGTGGTCTCACCGGCCCGCAGTGCCAAGTCCACACCGCGCAGCACACGCTGGGCGCCGAACGCCTTGTGCACGTTCGCAAACTGCATGACGGGCACGCCGTCGGCGGCCCCTCCGGAACCCTGTGATGCGGCAAGACTCATGGCAAACGCACGTCAGATCAACGCCTTGAAGCCGAACAACCCCTTGTAAACGCCCTGCGCAAAGGTCGCCACGAAGAAGTCGATCACGAGAATCACGATGAAATTGGCGACGAACGAGTCGGTACAGGCTTTCCCGACACCCTCCGCCCCGGGCTTGCAGTGGAAACCCTTGTAACACGCGATCGTCCCGATGCTGCCCCCGAAGAGCAGGCTCTTGACCAAGCCCACCCCCACATCCCATTTCTCGATGGCCTCGGCCGTCCAGTACCAGTACGGGCCGGACGGAACGTCCTTGACCATCACGGCAATGAACCAGCCCGCCAGCGAACCCGCCAGGTCGCAGAAGAACGTCAGCAGCGGCGTCAGAAGCAGGCAGGCCAAAAACCGCGGAACCACAAGGTGCCGGACCGGATCCGCGCCCATCACCCGGTACGCGTCCAGTTGTTCCGTCACGTTCATCGTGCCCAGCTCGGCGGTCAGGGCCCCGCCCACCCGACCGGCCAGCATCACCCCCGCCAGCACCGGCCCCAGTTCCTTGACCAGGGTCAGGTTCAGCAGCATGCCCATTTGCTCCTGAAAACCGGCCGCAGCCAACTGATCGTACGCCTGAACGGCCAACACCAGCCCCACAAAGACGCCCGTGATCAACACCACGGGCAGCGTCCGGTTGCCGACCTCGTAAAACTGGGGCATGACCCGCTGCCAGGTGCGATAGCGGGGCAGCCCCACGAGCGACCGTTCGAGCAGGCTTCCTGTGAAAAACCAGAACTGCCCGAACGAGGCAAATGAGGAAACAGCTTTTCCGCCGCAACGTGCGATCAGGCCCAACATGGTGATTACGGGGAACCCGCCTCGCGCTACACGTCAACCCTGTCGCGACCTTGTAATGGCGACGCCCCAGCGTGTCAATTACATGCCCCAGCAACACTTGCCTGTGTTTGTACCGGCGATATGATCCACGGATGCTGCCCGAATCCCCGCACGTATCCATCGTCGTCCCCGCATATTGCGAGGCCCCCAACCTGCGGCCCCTCACGGAACGCGTCTTCGCCGCCACGCGGGCTGCCAACATCGAGGCCGAACTCATCATCGTCGACGACAATTCAGGGGATGGCAGTACTGAAATCGTCGCCGATCTCGCGGCCGTGTTTCCGGTACGCATTGTCGTTCGGACGAACGAACGCGGGCTCAGCTCCGCCGTCCTGCGAGGCTTTCAGGAGGCCCGCGGCCCGTTCCTGGTCGTGATGGACGCGGACCTCTCCCACCCCCCCGAGGCCATCCCGGACCTCGTTGCCCCCATCCGGGAAGGCCGGGCGGATTTCGCCCTCGGGTCCCGCTACGTCTCCGGAGGGCGCATCGACCAGGATTGGTCCCTCTTCCGTCACCTCAACAGCCGCATCGCCACCTGGCTGGCCCGTCCGCTCACGCCGGTCCGGGATCCGATGTCCGGCTTCTTCTGCCTGGCCCGCACCCGCCTGGATCGAGCGGCCCCGCTGAACCCCGTCGGGTACAAGATCGCCCTGGAGCTGATGGTCAAGACCCGAAGCCGCCGCTGCCTGGAGGTGCCCATCTCCTTTGCCGACCGGGCAGCCGGAACCAGTAAACTGACCGCTCGGGAACAGATTCGCTATCTTCGCCATCTGGCGAGGCTGTACTGGTTCCGTATCGCCGGCCCACATCAGGGTTAACCCTCACTTGAGGAACGTCCGGTTGTTCGGATATGCTGCATGTTTTGTCGGCGTGGGCCGGCCCGGCCCACCGACACAGGAGGCACGAGCCGCCCGACCGCCACCCGGAAGCGTTCCCGAGCGACGGGCCACGGCAAAGTGAACCGGCAATGAATGAACCTCTGCGAATCGTCGTGGCCCTCGGCGGCAACGCCCTGTCCGACCCCACCAAGCCTGGCAGCGTGGCAGAGCAGTTCGCACGCACGCGAGAGACCTCCGTCCCTCTCTGTGACCTGCTGGAGGAGGGACACCGACTGCTCATCACCCACGGAAACGGCCCCCAGGTGGGCAGCATTCTGCGGAGGGTCGAACTGTCGCAGCACGAAGTCCACCCCATCGACCTGGGCCTCTGCGTCGCGGATTCGCAGGCGGGCATGGGGTACATGATCTGCCAGTGCATGACGAATGAACTGCTCCGCCGCCGAATCGACCGCTACGCCATTGCGTTGGTGACCACCGTGCAGGTCGATCCGAATGACCCGGCCTTCACGAACCCCACCAAGCCGATCGGCGCGTTCTACTCGCCCGAGATCGCACAACGCCATATGACGCAGGACGGCTGGAAGATGATCGAGGTGCCCGGCAAGGGATTTCGCCGCGTCGTGCCCTCGCCCCGCCCCATCGGCATCAAGCCGCTTCACGCCATCAAGGATCTGTTTGACAAGGGCGAGATTCTGGTCGCATGTGGCGGAGGGGGCATCCCGATCGTCTGGCGCGACGGGTGGGGCTACGAGGGCCTCGAAGCAGTAATTGACAAGGACTTGGCAGCCGCACTGCTGGCCGTCGGGGTGGGAGCGGACCGGCTCATCATCGTCACCGATCAGGATTGCGTCTACGAGAAGTTCGGCACCCCCGACCAACGGCCCATCCCCCGGCTGACCGTGGAACAGGCCCGCAGGCGTCTGGAGGCAGGCGAGTTCCCCAACGGGTCCATGGGGCCCAAAGTGGAAGCCGCCGTCCAGTTCCTCACTCAGTCGCCCCGGCCCAACGTCAAGACCGTCATTACGTCGTACACCACGTTGGTGGACGCCATACACGATCGCGCCGGCACGTGTTTTGTCCGCGTCTGAAAGCGACCTTCATGCCGCCCCGGAGCAGTCCCCCTGCCGGCACCCGCCTGCACCCACTACTCGTCGATGCGGCCCCGCTCCACGCGGATTCCCGTCGCTCGGACCGGATCGAGCCGCCGCAGCACGCGACGTCGCATGGCCTGAAACGGCCTCGTCAGCCAGCGATGCACGCGGACATACCAAGGACGACGGTACGAGGCGGCCAGAACCTCGGGACTCAACTGGTCCGGCCGACTGCGCCGCTGAAGCTTGGTCAGGTGATACAGGTCGCCCTCCTGGAAACGCCGCAACAGCCAGCGAGCCGGCGGAAACCAACGTGCCCAACGTGGCAGACGCAACGCAATCTGAAAATCGAAGAGGTACGGCCGGCCGTCGTCCCCGACCAGCACGTTCTCACATTTCTCAAGGTCCACGTACGCCATGTCCCGGGCGTGCATGGCGCGGATGGCCTCGTGAAGCCGGGCGAAGAAGTCGTCCGGCACCCGTTCCCCCTTGCGGAGCACGTGCCCAGGAACGAACTCGTGCGCCATCGCTCCCCTGCCCCACATGCCCACCAAGCGCGGTACGCCCTCCAGATCCGCCAGAAGACGGAACATCGCCGCCTCACGCCGAGCGAGAAACCGGCCGGTCCACGCCATCGGTATCCCGAAGAAAGACACACGCCGCCCAATCTTCAGGACAATCTGTCCGCCGGACCCGTCGTAAAGCCCGGTCGCGGCGAAGAAGTCGTGTTTAAACCCGCGTACGAACAAATACGGATGACCTTCGATTTCCACGCTTGGTGGAAACGGTTCGCCCCCCAACGCACGCAACCATGCCGGTACGGTCCGAGTCAATGAAACAGCCCCCGCCGCCGGCGGCCTGCTCGCCCGCCGGGGTCAGGGGCTGATTCTGCGGTCTGGCCCCCTGATTTTCAAATTCGAGGAAGCTGCCGCGCGTCTCGCTCTTCCCGTCCCGGTGGGTGAGGGTGCTTGTGCCGTGTCGTCCCAATCATCAGCCCCTCGGACGGAAGCTGTCGTGTCTCCCCGTTCGGAGGAGCAGGCAATGGCGTCTCATCGCAGACCGGTCGGCTCTCGCTCCCTTCCCAGGCTGGGAGGTCCTTCC
>JAFGJQ010000024.1 GCA_016929015.1 Phycisphaerae bacterium
AACGCACCGGCACGGGCTGCGCAACCGGCACCGGACCCAGACCTGCCGGCGGTACCGCGGATGCCACAGCGTTGCGATCCCGTCCGTCGTCGCCACTTCGATCCGATAGCCCTGCTCGTGTTGGTGGGACATGCCAAGACTCCTGTGCGGGCGGCTCACTCGTCCAAATCCATGTACGACCTTTGGGGTTCTCTCTTGAGGGATTACGCCGCTGAGCCGGACGATGCGTTCTGGGGCGGGGGCGGGATCGGACCGTACCAGAGCGAGCCCTGCATCGTCGGGACAATCCGCGCGACCGGCACTGCGTGCGTGTCGCCCATCCACTCCAGAACGATCCACAGTTGCCCGTGCCGTTCGCACACGCGATGCGCGCGCAGCCGGCCAGCGGAATCGACCCGCAGCCAGTACCCCACGGCGTCCGGCACGCCATAGCGCCAGCGCGGCATCCCGGTGTCACTCATGTTCCTTGTGCCCCTGCCCTGCCCAGCCGACCAATTCGATCGGTCCGGCAGCGGGGGGCGTGATGACCGACGTCTCCAGCTCCGCCGCACCGTTCGTGCAGTACGGCAGCGACTTTTCAATGCTCACACAATCGATCCCCAGCCGCCGGCAGACCCGGGCCGTCGTGAAGCTGTGACTGAAGGCGTCGATCACCAGGTCCCCCGGCTGACAGGAGAGCTGGACGATCCTCTCCATCAGGGCCTCCGGATGCTGATTCAGCGCCCACGGCCGCCGCTCCTTGAAGGTCCCGCACACCCGGGAGAACTCCCACACGTCGTCCGGGACCCGGCCCCGCGGATCGGCCCGCTTGTCGCCGTTCTTCTGCCGCGCCGACGGCACGCGGATTGCGTCCGTATGCCAAACCACGTCCTGGCGGGCGATCCGCAGGATCGGCCGATACCCATTGCCGCAGTCCCGGCTGCGGTGCTGACCGAACGTATAGCGCCACAGGAACAAGCGCATCTGCTGCCCGCGGACATACAACGGCAACTGCGGCAGCAGCCGGCACGTGTGCCGGTAGTAGTGGGAGAGCCACACGATCGGCGCCCGGTGCACCGCCGCCAAGACGACGTGGCACAGCCACGTGTAATAGACCGCGTCGTCCATCCGGTCCTCGCAGCCATCGTACTTGACCCCCAGATTGTCCGGCGGGTCCAGGAACACCATCCGCGCCGCCGGCAGCCGCGGCAGCACATCCAAACAGTCGCCGTGAATGATCCAAGTATGGGACATTGCTTATCCTCTCTACGGCCGCGGGAATTGCCGCTCGCGGCTCAGGCCCGGACCGCGGTCCGCGACGCCGGCCGCGTTCCGCGCCAGCGACTTGAGCACACTGAGACCCAGGAACCGCAGGGCCCGGGCGAGCCCAGGCCGTTTCTTGCGGTCGGCCGCATCCCGCTGTCTCTTTTCTCGGGCCTCGGCCAGCGCCCGGCGATAGGCGGCCTCGGCGTGCGCTTGCGGCCCAGCGTTCGGCTCGGTCATCGGGCCTCCTGATGCAGCAGCCTCTGGCGGCGCTGGTAGTGCAGGTTCACCCCGATCGCATCGGCCACGTCCCCGCCCGGGTCCTTCTCGGGGACATAGCTGGGGAAGCGGTGCTCGATCAGGTCCACGCGGCTGAGCGCCGGGGTGCCCCCGATCCGCCGCCGCAGCTTGGGGCGGCCCTGCGTCCATTCGTTCTCCGCGATGCGGACGACCGCGCAGGACCGCCCCTCCCGGCGGCACGCCTCGGCCCAGTATTCGCACACCTGCCAAAAGGCGCCCACGGCCACGCCGTAGATCGGCAGACCCGCCCCGCCGCCGGTGTGGCGGCTCTTGATGACCTTGCCGCTGGTCCATTCGATCACGATCACCTGCGGCCGGTACTGATCCAGCAGGGCGATCAAGCTCTGCTTCATCGCCGCCAGTCGCGTGGCCGCGTCGTCCCAGACCCGGTCCGGCAAGAGCAGCCCGGCCTCGACCAGACGCTCGTCCATCGTCAACACCGCCCAGCCCGTCTGCTTCGAGCCCGGGTCCAAACTGAATACCGTAGGCGTCATCGGTGACTCCATCTCTGGCAAATACTCCCGTCAGGCCGCCGGCGCGGCGCCGGGGTCGTACGGGTTCTCCGGGCGATGGTCCTGGGGCGGCTGATTCTCCGGCGGCCGCGGGTTCTGGTCGTTTTGCCCGGACCGCTCGCCCGTGTACGGGTCGATGTCCTTCGTGCCCTCGGGCGCCCGGTCATCCGGCGGCGCCGGCGGGTCCAGGATCTCCCCGGTGTTCGGGTCGATCCGGCGGCCGTCTTCGGTGAACATGCGGCCCTGGCGTGGGGAATCACCGTAGCTGCCGGCCCGCTGGACCTGCACGCACGGACCGTGCTTGTCGGTGCCGAACTGCGCGATCGACAGGTGCGGCGGATCGCTCGGCACCTTCGTCTCGATCTCCGCCTTGATCGACGGGTCCTGGCTCTTTTCCACGGCCAGCGTGATCTTGACCGTCAGGACCGCCTTGGCCCCGATCGCCCGGGCCTCGTGCTTCTGCACGTAGCGGGTCAGCTTCTCCTGCACTTCCCGGAACTTCTCCTCGACGGCCGGCAGGAACTTCTGGTCGTCGATGTTCGCCAGTTTCAAAGCGACGTAGCTGCTCATAAGGACTCCATTCCTTTCGTGCGCGTGACGCGCGGTTATCTCACGTACTGCCAGTCGTCGTAGCGCAGGGTGCCCAGCGACACGACCCCCTGCGGCAGCCGCTGGCGGACCGTCTCGACCAGCAACTCGATCGCGACGACGCGCTGGTGGTCCGCGTCGGCACTGACCATTCTGACCTCCACCCCGTCGTCGTCGGCCTCGTACAACACGTCGATCTCAATCGGCAGCGGCCCCCCACTGACAAACAGCGGGCACTCGATCCCCAGCCGCTCCGGCAGGCGGGCCACCTGGTTCGACTCTTTGCCCTGGATGCGCGTCACGCACGTGAAACCCCGCACCGCCTCGGACCCGATCCCATCGTGCATCGTGGTCTGCCGGCTGACCTGGATCTGCTTGAGCTGGCCCACCAGCGTCTCGACGTTCGGCCAGCGGACCACGTTGCGATGCGCGATGACAAACCGGGCCATCTCCTTCAACGCCTGCGGCCGGCCGAAGATCCCCTGCCACGGCGCGTACACCGGGTGCATGCACGGAACGAACCGCACGATCTCGAACCCCTCGCGCCGGGACTCGTCAAGCACCGCCGCCATCTCGCCCGTCTCGGCGTTCGCCAGAATCACGAGGTCCTGCGAACCGTAGCACTCCAGGTACTGGCAGAAGCCCTCGACGGAGGCGAACCGATGCGCCCGGGCCGGGCTCTCCGCACGGATCGGCGTCTGGATGGTCCGTCTGAGCGTGACCGAAACCCGCTCGCGTTTGTTGTCGTCCAGGAGCTTGCGGGCGACCTCGATCGTCGTCGGCACGCCCGGCTCGGCCCCCTCCAGGTGCTCGTTGAGGATGTCTTTTTCGTACTTGTGCTTCATTCGGCAGTGTCCTTTCTGCCGCCTGCCCGGCGGCGATGGAGATTCAATATTCCGAGGCATCGAGCCGGGCGCTGCCGCCCGCGCGATAATTGCTGACCGACAGGTTCATGCCCGCAAAGGCGTTCCGTACGTTCGCGCCCTTGGGCACGTACTGGGCAATGTTGCTGGGATCGAAGCCCAGGTTGCCGCCCTCGGCAAAGGCGTCGATATTGGCGCCCAGGAAGACGAACTCCCACTGCCACTGGCACCGCTGCCGCTCGACGCGCTCACGGACTATCGCCCGGGTGTACTCGGTGCTGGCGTTCTCATGGCCGTCGGTGGCGATGAGCATAATCACGCGGGACGGCTTGGCGTGCTCCGGCCGGCGGTCGAACTCCTGGCC
>JAFGJQ010000267.1 GCA_016929015.1 Phycisphaerae bacterium
ACGCCAACCTGAGAGTGTACCATAGGCGGCCTGTGTGAGTGTACCATTTCGGGCCTCTTCTTCGGGCCCCGGGGCCGGTGGGTGGCGCGAGTGGGCTTTGAGTGGGGACGTTTTTGAGTGGGGACGTACCTGCGGAACCGTTTGTGAAGCAGTTTGTTATGATCCTATAAGGTGGGTCAAACCCGCCTTAGATGCAAACTTCCCGTAGCGGGCGGTTGGATTCAACGGTAACCGCCTTTCACCAGGGAATCCCAGATCCGTCCGAAGACGGACTGCGTCAGGGTTCGTTCGTACCAGTCCTGGAACAGCGAAACGAACGCTGTCAAGCCTGACCGTCTTAGAAAAAACTGCATGGAAAGGCAGTTTTTTTCTAACGGCATTTTGAGGTCACATACAACTAGCTAACATATTGCTAAAAAAGAAGATAAGCGCGTACGTCCCCAGTTGCCGGGAAAAGGAAGATGAGCGCGTACGTCCCCAATTGCCGGGTAGGACACCATCCGACAGAAGGGCTCAGGGCTCTGGGTTCAGGGCTCAGCTGGGCGCGCTCAATCCTCGCTGCCGAGGTCGTAGACCGTCTTCACCGGACCCACGGTCACCGTGATGCGGTCGTCGCCGAACCTCCCGTTCAGGTACGGGCTGCGGTAGGTCCATTCCGGCCGCAGGTGGACGGGGCGTCCGTCGACCTGTGGAAGCCGGAAGTGCGTGAAGGCGTCGGCAACGTAGCGGAAGCACTCCAGCAGAGGTGCGGTCGGGGCCGGGCGGTATGCGACCCGATCCGGCTCGACCGTCAGCGGATGGGCCAGGACGGCCGCGCGGAAGGCCTCGAAGGATCCGTCGGCAGCCACATCGCCGGCGTGGAGCAGGACGCGGGTGGTGGACGTGGAGCGGTCGTACTCGGCGGGGCTGGCCAGCTCGCGGGCCTCGTCCCACTGGTAGCCGCCGTCCAGGAACTTCACGGCTGCGAAGGCCTTCCCGTTCGATACGAAGATCCATCCGTGTTCCTCGGCCCTTTCCAGCTTCTTGCCATGGAAGCGAATGCTCAGCCGTCCGGTGCTGTAAGAGCCCATGCGCGGGGGATGTTCAGGATTCTGCGGCGAGATCCGCTGGATGAAAAGGACGTTCTCGTGCTGGAAACACCAGTCCGAGTGCTGCGGCCTTCCCCCGCGCGTCTTCTCGACCTCGGGATAGACCGCGCACATCTCGTTCCCGTCCCGGCGCTTCAAAGCCGGAACCACCGGAAAGCGCGCCTCCGGATCGTCAAAGAGCAAGCCGCACCAGCGGTTCTGCCGCGAGATCCCGGAATAGGCAGACTCGGGTCCACTCCCGTCGGCGGAAGGCCGGCTCAGGGCCGGATTCTGAAGTGTGCAACCGAGCAGGTAATGCGGCGTGCGGTAGGCGTAGTTGACCAGTGCGGAGTCCGCGGCACATGCGCCATCGGCATTCACTTCGCCCAACACGCGGTTCTGGATGACGAAAGGCCTCTCCGCCGGAAACGCCATCGTGCGCAGCAGGATGGCCGCCGCCGGCAGCTGGTATCGGCTGGTCTCGATCACCTTGGAGTGGCTGGACCCGGCCGGTGCGCCCTCGGGGGCGTAGAGCAGGTTCTTGTAGGCCTCGAAGTTGTTCTCGCCATAGTGTGCACGGCTGCGTCCACCGCCGCGCCGGCCCCGGATCGAGATCTGCGCCTCCTCGATGAAGGCCAGGTCCAGCAGCATGCCGATGCGTGCGCGCACCAGCGCGTCCGGCGATAGCTCCGCGAGATTCAACAGCGTCGGCCAGGAGTACTTCTGGTAGGTATCGGAACCGATTTCCATCCAGATGCCGTGCATCGCCCGTTGACGCGCCCACTCCCGGTAGAAAGCCGTGTAGGCGGCGCAATGTCCGGCGGCCGTGTGCCCGTCGTCATACCGCCTGTCCCTGAACGCCGGATCATTCCTCAGGATCGAGGCGACGAGGTAGTAGTTCGAACGCCGGACCAGGTCGTGGTTCTCCGTTCCCAAGAGTCGCCATACGTTGTCCACCGCGGCGTCGGCGACCTTGCTGTCGGTCTTGACCAGCAGCCAGAGTGCCTCTTTCATTGCGGCCTCGGTCTCGGGCCGCAGCCGGCCGGGGAAGTGCGGGCTGCCGGCACGGAATAGGCAGAGAGTGCGCACATAGTCCGGCAGCGCAAAGTAGGCCCAGGGCCAGGGCGTGGATTGGGCCGTCTCGGGCGTGAACGCTTCTCCCTTGCCCCCCGCCTCCCGGGCATCGAGGAACGTCCGGGCGCGCTTCAGCAGGCGGGCGTTGGCGTCCTCCGTTTTCTCGTCCAGATAGAGCGCGGAGAGTGTCCACAACGTCTCGCCCCAGGCACCATCCGGCCAGCAGGTCTCCTTGGCGAGCACGCCGCGCAACCCGCGTTCCCGTGCTTCGAGCGAGGCCCGGTGAGTGCGGTTCACCACGATTTCGTACCCCGCGAACCGGTCCTGGCCCACGGTCACTGCGTCATCCTGTTCGCTTGCAGCCTCGTGGGGCATAAACACGAGACAGCACACCATGCCGCCGGCCACAAGGCGCCACTCCCTCCTCCCGAGGAAACCAGGTGCCCACCGCGCTCGCGTGTGTTCGAACGGCCTTGTGTTCGGCGTCCCCAAACACACCCCAACCGGCCAGCCTGCCACTCTCATCATACACCTCCGCGCCCAGTGCCTATCCGGAAGCCGAATGGCCGAGCGGTTGCTTTGTGACTCCTTGTCCTGGAGGGACTCCCCGACCGAGATGTCAAGGGCGGCCTTGATGCCGTTGAGCAGAGGCGCGCCAAGGGCGTTGAGTGGGGACGTACCTGCGGAACCGTTTGTTAAGCAGTTTGTTATGATCATATGAGGTGGGTCAACCCCGCTTTAGATGCAACCTTCACGTAGCGGGCGGTTGGATTTAACGGTAACCGCCTTTCACCAGGGAATCCCAGATCCGTCCGAAGGCGGACTGCGGAGGATTGAGGACGCATGTGTCCTCCCGGGCGGCTTCGGACTTGCCGTCAAGCGGTCTGATATGCTCTTCCAGGCGGAGATCACCGCCTGCAAGCCTGCTCAGCCAACGTCGGCTGCCCACGGCAAACGCAGCACTCCAGTGCGGCTCACGCGGCAGCGGATCCTGCCGGCAGAGCTGCGTCAGGGTTCGTTCGTACCAGTCCTGGAACAGCGAAACGAACGCTCTCAAGCCTGACCGTCTTAGAAAGAACTGCATGGGAAGGCAGTTTTTTTCTAACGGCATTCTGAGGTCACATACAACTAGCTAACATATTGCCAAAACGAAAGATAAGCGCGTACGTCCCCAATTTCCGCCAATTTCCGGTGCTGGGACGCCCCCGAACGCCATGTCCACAAGCTGCGGGGGACGATGGAATGCCGACAGAGCATGCCGCACCTCGACGCGGAAGCGCTG
>JAFGJQ010000268.1 GCA_016929015.1 Phycisphaerae bacterium
CCTGTGCGATGCGATCGCCCACGCACGCCGGCAGAAGTGGATTGCCCGGTCGCCTGCGCGGGATGCGATCGCCGCCGTCAGCGTCGGGCGGGTGAACGGCCGATTGCTGCTGGATCTGAACCAGAGTGAGGACAACGGGGCCGACGTGGACCTGAATCTGGTGATGACCGGTTCGGGGCAACTGGTGGAAGTTCAGGGCACGGGTGAGGGCGCCTCGTTCACCCGGGCCGAACTGGATCGAATGCTGCGGATGGGAGCGCGAGGCGTGCGACAGTTGATCGAAATCCAGAACCGGGCCCTGCGAAGACGGCGATGAAAGCCATGAGACATGAACGAACGGGATTCGGCGTCGTGATGGCCGTCCTGCTTGGCCTGACCGCCGGGTGCGAACACGGAGGCGGTGGCCTGTCGTGGGGCTTCGGCCGTCCGAAGGGCGAGCCGTGGACCATTCTCTGCGTGGCGATCAGCGGCCCCGGACGGATCGCCGAGTCGGAGTCGCTGGCCGCGGACGTGCGGAAGATCCAGGGCGTCCGGAGCCAGGACGTGAAGGTCCAGCACGGGCGAAATTCGTCGCAGGTGCTGTACGGAACGTACCATCGCCGCATCGACCCGGGCACCGGCAAGCTGCTCATTCCGGAACAGTTGCGGGCGGATCTGCACACGATCCAGCTCGGCGGATTCCTGGGGGCCGAGGCGATTGCCTCTCCGGAGACGGATGTGGGCAACCCTGCGTGGCGCCTGGAGAACGCCAGGGGTGCGTATACCCTGCTGGTCGCCACGTTCGAGAACACGGCCGACTTCTACGACCGCAAGACAGCGGCGGCCGAGTACACCCGGGAGCTGCGGCGGCGGGGCCACGAGGCCTACTACCATCACGGTTCGGTCGTCAGTGAGGTGATGGTGGGTACGTTCGGCCCCGAGGCCCTGCTGGAGCAGCAGACCCAGCGTGTGCAACGTGATCCGGACAGTCAGGCGTCGCGATACGCGGTGGAGCGGACGGTCATGTCGAGCTACAGCGCCGAGGTCCGGCGCGTGCAGGCAAAGGAGAACTTCGCGTACCTGCTCCGCAATCTGAAACGTGTCACTGTCCACGGCGACAGCAAGAAATTCCTGGGCTCTCAGTTGGTGCCGATCCAGACCGGGAGTGAAGCATGGTGACGCCTCGCACCATCCTGCTGGCGACCTCCAACCCACACAAGGTGCGGGAGATCTGCGAGGTTATGCACGATCTTCCCGTGTCCTGGAAGACGTTGGCCGACGTGCACCGCATGCCCGAACCCGTGGAAGACGGCAAAACATTCGAGTCCAACGCCGCCAAGAAAGCCCTCTATTACGCCGAGCGGAGCGGGTTGTGGACCCTCGCGGACGATTCCGGACTGGAGGTGGACGCGCTGCGCGGTGCGCCGGGCGTGCTGTCCGCCCGATACGCCGGGCCCGAACAGGATTCCGCCGCCAACAACCGGAAGCTCGTCACGGCCCTCGCCGGCGTGCCGGCGGAGCGCCGCACGGCGCGATTCCGCTGTGCCATCGCCGTCGCAGCCGGTGACCGTGTGCTTGCCGCTGCATCCGGGGCCGTGGAGGGCGTGATCATCGACGATCCGCGCGGCGCCAACGGGTTCGGCTACGACCCGCACTTCTGGGTCCCCGCTTTCGGCATGACCACGGCCGAGATGGAATCCGCTCGCAAGAACGCCATCAGCCACCGCGGGCGTGCGTTGCAGAGCATCCGACCGGCGCTGGAGGCGTTGCTCCGCCACGTGGACTGACGCACGGGTTGCGACGGGTTTCTGTTCGCTCCGGGCCTGCGAAAAAACCGGCGAATTCCCTCATTCCGTGCTGGCGACGCGTACGACAAGCTCGCTATAATTTGGCCCCTTGGCGTTCCGGCATGACGCCGGGTGGTGTTCCCGGTTACAACGTATGGGAGGCTCTATGAATGAACACACCTTTCGTCCCGCAGGAGATGTTCTTCACCAAAGGGGTGGGCAAGCACTCGCATAATCTGCAGTCGTTCGAGGCGGCCCTGCGGGTGGCGGGAATCGCCCAGTTCAACCTGGTTCGCGTCTCCAGCATCTTCCCCCCGGGCTGCAGGATCGTCAGCCGCCAACGCGGTCTCGCCAAGCTTCGACCCGGGCAAATCGTCTTCTGTGTCATGGCCGACGCCCGCACGGACGAACCGAACCGCCTCATCGGGGCCGGCATCGGCCTGGCCGTACCGGCCAACCGAAACGACTACGGCTACCTGTCCGAGCACCACGGATTCGGGCTGACCCAGAAGCGTTGTTCCGACCTCGTGGAAGATATGGCCGCCTCCATGCTGGCCACCACGCGGGGAGCCGATCTCGACCCAGACACGGCCTGGGACGAACGGCAGGAAATCTACCGCAGCAAAGGGCTTGTGGTGCGGACCCGTGCAGCCGTTCAGACCGCCGAGGGCGACAAGAACGGCAAGTGGACCACCACTCTCGCCGCGGCGGTGTTCGTCTCCTGACCGGCAGCGAGCCGATGGATACCTATCACGCGAATTTCCTCGGGCTGGAGGTCCGATACACGGACTATGCCGCCGCCCGGTTTGCCGTTTTGCCCGTTCCCTACGAGGCCACGGTGAGCTATCGCACGGGGACTCGCTACGGGCCCAAGGCCATCGTCGATGCCTCCCAGCAGGTGGAGCTGTTCGACGAAGAGCTGGGCGGCGAGTTCTTCCAGTGCGGCATCGCGACCCTTGACGCGCTGGTGCCGGACCAGGCCGGTCCGGCGGCCATGCAGGAACGGGTGTACCGGGCGGCGCGGTCCGTCGTCCGGGACGGCAAGTTCCTTCTGACTCTCGGCGGGGAGCACGGCATCACGCCGGCCCTCGTGCGGGCGGTGGCGGGCAGGTCGCGCAAGCTCTCCGTCCTCCAGATCGATGCCCACGCCGACCTGCGGGACGGCTATGAGAACACGCCGTTCTCCCACGCCAGCGCCATGCGGCGGGTGCTGGATTCCGTGGATACCGTCGTGGGGGTGGGCATCCGCAACTACTCGAAGGAAGAGCATCGCTTCATGCGGCACAAGGGCATCGAGCCCGTTACCGCCCGCGAATGCCACGAATCCGACGACTGGCTCGATCGCGTGCTCGACCGGCTGGGTGACACGGTGTACGTCACCATCGACATCGACGGGTTTGACCCGTCCGTCGCTCCCGGCACGGGCACGCCGGAGCCGGGGGGATTGGATTGGTACCAGGTGACCGGCCTGCTTCGGCTGGTGGCCGCCGAGAAGAAGATCGTGGCCGCGGACATCGTGGAAGTTGCCCCCATCCCCGGCCAGGTCGTCACGGAGTTTCTCGCCGCCCGGCTCGCCTACAAGTTGATCTCCTACGTCCAGGCGGCCGATCGATCCGCATGATGCCACGTCAACCGGGAACTCACCCACGCGGATGCGGCGTCGGGGAGGCGGGCATGTCGCCAAGCCGGAGCCGGAGGACCAGGGACGATCCGAGTGAGAACTCTGCTCCGTCGGGAGTTCACCAACGGAACCGTGCAGGGCTTGAACGACGGGACCAAACTGACGACCGGACAGGCCCACGACCACCGGGGGTGGAAGGCGGTCGCCGCATCCGGAGCATCCCATTGCGATCCGGACATGGTCTTCGTCCGCGTCGCCGTCGTGGTTGAAGCGCAGCACGTGGGCGAGGATGTCGGTGCTGCCGGCTCAGGCGAGCATCTGTCCGGTCGCCCCGTCGGAGGCGAAGCAGACGTGCACTGCGGGCCTGGGGTCGGGCCACTGTGCCACCGCCCGCTCCATGCCCGTTACGAAGTCGCGGACTGCCTCGGCCGACACCAAATTCACCGTGCAGCCGCCCCAGCCGCCGCCGCAAAGCCGACCGCCAATGTACCCGGGTTGCTGCACCGCCAGACCGCACAGCCGATCCAGCGCTTCACAACTGTTCTCGAAGTAGCGCTGCGAACTCCGGTGTGACTGTTCCATGAGCCGCCCGAAGCGATGGATGTCACCTGCAATCAGCGCCGCCCGCGCCGCCAGCACCCGTTCGTGCTCACCAATCACATGGCGGGCCCTCGACAAAGGCGGTTCGGGAATCGCCGACGCGGCCTGCTCCAGTTCACCCGGCGTGGCCGCACACAGCCCGTTCAGCCGGCGTCCGAGCTGCCGCTCCAACGCCGTCTTGGCCTCCTCGCACTCGCGGCGGCGCGTGTTGTACGGTGCATCGTGCCCCAGTTGACGCGAGACCCGCGAGTCCACCACGACAATGGCCGGTGCGGGTGACCCCAGCGACAGGGTCTCATGAACCCCGGAAGCACAATCGAGGTAAATCACGCGGTCGGCCTGCCCGTGGATCGTGGAGAACTGGTCGAGCAGCCCGCACTGCACCTTGGCGTACTCGTTCTCGCCGCGCTGGAGCAGTCGGGCCAGGCGCAGCGGTTCGATGGAAGCCGGGTAAGCCTGAAGCACCGCCCGCGCCACGGACGCCTCCAGCGCCGCCGAGCTGCTCAGTCCCGCACCCGCAGGAACGTCGCTGGCGATCACCAGGTCCATGCCGCCCACCGCAACGCCGGCACCCGCCAGCATCGCGAACACGGACTTGACGTAGCTGCGCCAGTCCGGCCGTTCCTCCGGCCGCAGGGCCGTCGCCGAGAACTCCCCGGCCGCGTCCAGGTTACACGACCAGATGCGGACCTGCGTGCCGGCCGTGGCCCGTCCGACAACGACCACATAGCGGTCGATCGCGGCGGTCAGCACGGCGCCCCCGTTGTAGTCGGTATGGTTTCCGAGAATTTCCACCCGTCCGGGCGCAATCCCGGCAACCGCAGGCGATTCATGGAACCGCGCGCGAAACTCCGCCGAGGCGCGGTCAATCAGTTGGCTCGGGGTGTTTCGAATTCGTTGCCCTCGAAGGTGCTGCCCAGGTAGGTTTCCCGGACCAGGGGGTTGTTGACCAACTCTCGGGGAGGCCCGCTGGCAAGGTGGCGTCCCTGATCGATGATGTAACTACGGTCTGTGACCGTGAGTGTTTCCCGCACATTGTGATCGGTCAGCAGGATGGCGATCCCACGGTTCTTCAGGTTAAAAATCTCCCGCTGAAGCCCCTGGACGGCAATCGGATCCACACCGCTGAACGGTTCATCCAGGAATATCAGCTTCGGGTTGCTGATCAGGGCCCGCGCAATCTCAAGCTTCCTCCGTTCGCCCCCGGACAGGGTGCGCGCTTCCTGGTGCGCCTGCGTCTGCAATCCGAACTGACTGATCAGCTCTTCCGCCGCCCGGCGGCGGTCCGCTCTGGATAAATGACGCATCGTCTCCAGAATCGCGAGCAGGTTCTGCTCGACAGTAAGCCGCTGGAATACGCTCGGCTCCTGCGACAGATATCCCATCCCCAATTGAGCGCGCTTGTACATGGGAAGACGGGTAACTTCCTGCCCGTCAAAGAAGACCTGCCCCTCCTCCGGATCGATCATGCCAACCGCAATCCGGAAGCTGGTAGTCTTGCCGGCCCCATTCCGCCCGAGCAGGCCGACGATCTCGCCACGGTACACGTCGAAACCCAGTCGGTTGACGACGCTTCGCCCGTCGTAGCGTTTTACGAGACCACGAACTTGCAGCAGTGCGTGCGATGGCATCAGCAGCCCACCTCCCAGGTGGCCTCAAACCAAGCGGTGGATGATCTGTTGAAAACCCGGGGCATTTACCCTATGCACGACGCAGATTCAACATCTATCCACTTATCCCATATTTCCCATTTTGGGTGACACGATGGTGCCAGGATTTCGGGCCACATCACGTCTACTGCAAAACTCACAACGACTTACACGCCAGTTTGCCGATTGTCCGCTTCATTCAGGATCGACCGCTGCATGTTCGGAAACGAAACAGCCGCCGGGCGTTCCCCGCTCCAAAATGCCCGATAACTCGAAGCCCATTTTGTGGATAACTTCTTGTTTTACCGACACATCGGGCGCTACCCGCGTCTCGTGCTCCGCACTGGTTTTCAGCGAATCCATCGCATTCGACCCACGTTCGGAATCCACCCAACGCGGCTCAAAAAGCCCGGCAGAAGATCCGTACGCAGCCCGCTGGGCCAGTATACGAAGAACGCCCGGCCAATCATCTGGTCTTTCGGGACCGTGCCAAGCTGATAATCCTCTCCACGGCGACTCAGGTGGTACCCAACGACGTCCCACAGCCGAGAGTCTGCACTCTGGGGGCTGTTGTCGCCGAGCACGAAGTATTCACCAGGCCGAAGCAGTATCGGGAAGCCGGTCGTTCCCCATCCGCCCAGCTTATATCGATCGAAGGGTGCGGACAATAGCGGCGCGGACGTATAGAAAACATCGTGCTCCACAACAACGTGTGTGAAGTCCGCATCAAGATCTTCGGCCGTGATGGTGGGCGGCGTCACCGAGGGCGGGGGAGGGTCCATGCGTAATTCCCGCAGCGTGATGAGGTAGGGCTGGTCCGGCCGGCCGGCGGGATCCTGTGCGGGGGAGGCGATCCACGTTTCGGAGAGAACCTTGCGGCGGTCCACGCACAGCGTCAGTCGGTAGTCAACGTTTTCAAAGGCGACCTCGACGGGTCGACCGGGTTTCAGCGGGTCCACGCGGTCTTCGGCGATGAGGGTGGCATCCTCAAAGCGCGAGCCGCGCCCGCCGTGCAGGCAGGCCCGACCATCGGCGTGCAGAGTGGCCCAGAACGTGCGGCCGCGTCTTGAAAGAGCGAAGCGCACGTTCCCCGCGCCGTCATGGGGCGTCACGACACAACGAATCCTCAGATCGCCGACGGCCGCTCCATCGCGATACGCCTTGGGGGTCCGCGAAGCGTTGAACGTGGGGCCGGGTACGTTATAGCCGGTGTAGTTGTCAATCAGAGGGCCGTGCAATTCCAGCGACTCCCGGGGGTGCCCCACGCCACGGTACTTGAACCATCGTCCGAGCAACTCCCAGCGATCCGACCTGCCGCCCTCGGGCCGCCACTGGTGTCCGCCCCGCCGGGTGTCGCGTGCGCGTGGCGGGTAGTCGGTGTCGTACACGACGTTCCAGAGAACGTCCTGGGCGACCGGCGTCTTCTGCGCCGGTTGCAGCAACGCATCGAGTTCATGCAGCAGGCGCGGGCGCAGCTCACGGAGTTCGTCATGGAGCGCGTCCGCTTCGGCCTGCCAATCGCCCGCCTCCGCCTGATAACCGCGCATGGCGGCCGGAGAGGTGAACCCGCCCGCATGGTGCTGATTCCTCTGCAGTTCGAGCCAGCGCTGGCAACAGTGCTTGAACCGCCGGTCCTTCGCGAAGATCGCCCGGGCGTCGTCCGACAACCGGTCGGCCTGCGTCACAAAGACGTCGCCGTCAATGATTTCCAGTACCTCGCCGGGCAGCCCGATCAGCCGTTTGATGAAGTTTTCCTCTCCATCCCGCGGGTTCTTGAAAACCACAACCTGCCAGGGCTGAGGGCCGAGCGGCCCGCCGACGTCAAACGGCCATTTCAGCACGAGAATGCGGTCTCCCGACTCCATATGCGAGGGAGGGTCTTCGGCATCAAAAAACCGGGACGTCACGTTGGCGTACCCGCAGTTCGGGCACTCGGACGTGGACGTGGGCTCGATCGTTCCCTTCGCCTCCGACAGGCCGTAGGCATACTCCCAGCCGCAGTTGGCACAGGTCATGGTGCCGTGTTTTCCGTAGAGGGTGGGGGCCATGGATCCGGTGGGGATGACGAACGCTTCCGCGACGAAGGCGCGGAAGACGAAGGCAAGGATGAGTGCGACGATGATGGATTCCACCGTCTCCCGGGGGCCTTCCCGGGCGGCGGATGGTTGGGGCGCAGATGGTGCAGCAGATTGGGATGGGGACCGGGCCGTTCTTGCCATCAGCGCTCTCACAGACCGTCCTGTCGGAACAACGCCGCTTGCGTAGGGTTACGGTACCGGCAGAGCGGACGGAGCGTCAAGGGGACCGCCGCATCGACCGGCCGTCCGGGCCGACCCGCCGGGCCGTCCCCAGGGGCCGATAATGCGGTCCGGCCGAGCCCGATTCGAGTCCCCGCGCTAAAGCTAAACCGTACGGCGGGATCGACCGATGCAATCCTGGCGTAATCAATCGGTCGGGGGGTGTCGTGGTTCGCCCGTGGGGCGATATTCCGTCAGGGAGAAGCGATGGACGTTCAATACATCAACCCGTTCGTCCTGGCCATCAAGCGGGTCTTCGAGACGATGGTCCGCACGAAAGTCCGGGTGGGCAAACCGTTTGTGAAGCATGATCCCTGCGCGTCCGCCGACGTGTCCGGTGTCATCGGGTTCTCGGGCGACGCCGCCGGCTGCGTGGTGCTCAGTTTTCCCATCTCGGTGGCCGTCCAGGCCGCGTCGAAGTTCGCCGGGACGGCGATCGACGAGTCTCATCCGGACTTCGCCGATGCCATCGGCGAGTTGGCGAACATGGTGGCGGGCAATGCGAAGAAGGAATTTCACGGCATGAACGTGAGCATCTCGCTGCCCAGTGTGATCATCGGCAAGGAGCACATGGTCTCCACGTCCCGTTCGGCGCCACGAATCGTGATTCCCTGCGAGACGGATTTGGGATCGATGTACGTGGAAGTGGGCATGTCCGTGGAGAAGCCGACGGCGGCCACGGCAGCAGCCGCGGCAGGAGCCTCAGCATGAAGATTCTACTGGTAGACGACTCGCGGACCATCCGCAACATCCAGAAGAACGTCCTCGCCGAGATCGGGTATTCCGACGTCGTGGAGGCGGGCGACGGCATGGAGGCTCTTTCGCGAATCGCGGCGGAGAAGCCCGACCTGATGCTCGTCGACTGGAATATGCCCAACATGGACGGCATCACTCTGGTGCGCAAAGTCCGCGAATCCGACAAGACCACGCCCATCATCATGTGCACCACCGAAGCGGAGAAGTCTCGCGTGGTCGAGGCCATCAAGGCGGGCGTGAACAACTACGTGGTGAAGCCGTTCACGGGAGAGACGTTGTCTGAGAAGATCAATCAGACGCTCTCCAAGGTCACGGCCAAGGCCTGACGGACGGCCTCGCCCCCAAAAGGGCCGGCCGACATGACGGACACGCAGGTCGATTCCCCTTTCAGGGCACAGGTCTCGGCGGATCACCTCCAGGCCACCATCACGCTGCGCAAAGACGCCGATCGTTCCGCCGTCACGCCCGGCGACGCCGTAGCCGCACTCGAAGCGGCGAAGGTCGCCGTGAACGACAAGGTGGCCGCCCGCGTCCAGGAATACATCCGAAACGTCGTGGCCGGACGTGACGCGCACGAAACGGTGATTGTGGCCGAGGGCTACCCGCCGACCGAGGGCCAGGACGGCGTGTTTGAATGGGCGGAGGGTCTGTGCCCGGAGCAGGAACCGGACCCTGCCGAGGAAGAGGGCCACCACTCGTACTACAACGTTTCCAACTTCGTGGTGGTCCACGCCGGTGACGTGATCGGAACCATCTCCCCGCCCGTCCCGGGTAAGCCGGGGCTGGACGTGCACCACAACGCGTTGAATCCCAAAAGGGCCCCCCGCGAAATCGTGCTGAAGGAAAACGTGGACGTGGGGAGAGATCAACGCACCGTGCTGGCCCGCGTGGCCGGACAGGTGGTTTTCCAGGACCTGGAGCTGCGTGTCATCGACGTTCTGGACGTGCCCGGAAACGTCGATTTCTCCGTGGGAAACATCGACTCGCCCAGCGCGGTGAACGTGCGCGGCAACATCCAGGATCTCTTCAAGGTCCGCACGAAGAAGACGCTGACGGTCGGCGGGGCCATCGAGGCGGCGGAGGTGGAGGCCGAGGGGAACATCGAGGTCCGCGGCGGCATCCTGAACCGCACCAAGGGCTTCGTCCGGTCCAACGCCCAGATCAAGGCCAAGTTCTGCACCGAGGCGAACATCCAGGCCGAGGGCGACATCATCATCGGCAAGGAGGCGCTCAACAGCAAGCTGCGTACCGAGGCCCAGATTCTCATCACGAACGGAGCGATGATCGGGGGCACCGCCTATGCCCGGTCCGGACTGTCGGCCAAGGTCCTGGGCAGCGACGCCGGCGTGCCCACGGACATCGGGGTCGGCGTGCCGGAGGAGACGCTTCGGGAACTCCACGAAGCGGATGAGGAGAACGGGCGCCGACGCAAAGGCGTGGACAAGATACGGGAACTCATCGGACCGCTCCTCGCGCAGCCCAAGCTGCTCACCCAGGCGCAGAAGGAACGAGCCACGGAGATCATGTTCCAGGCGAACCAGATCGAGGAAGCCATCCGCAAGACGGACGATCGCATCCGCCAGGGCGCGGCGCAGCTTTCCGCGGCGCCGGCCGAGGAGGAAGCGACGCCCGAAAGCGCCGGCCCGCACGTCACGGTCACGTCACGCATCTGCCAGGGCGTCAGCATCCGCATCGACGATCGGGTCACTTCGTTCGTGAAGGAAATGAAGGGCCCCGTCCGCATCTGCAAGCGCAAGATCAAGAACCACACCGTCATCGCCGCCGTCAACACCCTCACCGGCAGCGTGACCGAACTGAACAGCCGGCGCGTCGAGCTGCACGACGAGCCCGGCTGACCCGCCGTCCGGCGGCATCGGTCAATCGTATCCGTCCGGCGGTCCCCATCCCTGCTGCCCGACGAGCCTCACGAATCGGCACGCCAGCAGCACCGTCTCCGTGGTCCGACCGGAACGCTTCTCCACGCATACCAGCGTTTGCGCATCGCTGCGCCCCACCGGCACGATCAGGCGCCCCCCCTCGCACAGTTGGTCGATCAGCGCCGGCGGCACCTCCGGAGCGCCCGCCGTCACAATGATCCGATCATACGGAGCGTGCCGCGGCCAACCCAACGACCCGTCGGCACAGCAGAGGCGAATGCACTCCAGTCCCAGCGTTTCGAGACGTTGACGGGCCGACGCGAGCAGGCTCTGGATTCGCTCCACGGAAAACACGTCCGCACCCAGCCGCGCCAGAATGGCCGCCTGGTAACCCGTACCCGTGCCCACCTCCAAGACCCGCACGCCCGGCCGCACCTCCAGCTTCTCACTCATGTAGGCCACGATGTACGGCTGGCTGATGGTCTGATCTTCACCCACGGGCAGGGCGCGATCCTCGTAGGCCGCATCCCGCATGGACTCCGGCACGAAGAGTTCACGCGGGATCTCGCCCATCACGCGCAACACTTCCGCATCGTGGATACCGCGGCGGGCAAGTTGGTCCCGAACCATGGCCTGCCGGGCCTGGGCATAGTCGGCTTCGTGGCCTTCGTCGAGCATCCCGGGGCACTCGCGTTGGGGCGGCCGCGGCGGGGCCGGCGCGTCGGCCGGGTCGTTGACAATCCTTCACGGCCTGCCGTAGAGTTGAGTTGTCCGGCCGGCCGCCAGCGAAAGGGATCGCGCCCGCCATGCCGCTGATCACGCTTCTAACCGATTTCGGCACACGTGACCACTACGTCGGCGTGCTCAAGGGTGTGATCTGCCAGATCGCACCGAAGGCCACGCTCGTGGACATTTCGCACGACGTGGCCCCTCAGAACGTGATTCAGGCTGCCTTTGTCCTGCGTCAGGTCTGGTCGTGGTATCCCAGGGGCACGGTCCATCTGGCCGTGGTGGACCCCGGCGTGGGGTCGGCCCGGTCCATCCTGGCCGGCCAGTACGCCGGTCAGTACGTGGTGGCGCCGGACAACGGCCTGTTGACGTTCGTCCACCACGAGTTCCCCCTGGAGGCCCTGCACGTCGTTCAGAATCCGCGGCTCTTCCTCCAGACTATTTCGTCCACGTTCCACGCGCGGGACATTATGGCTCCCGTGGCGGCTCGCCTTGCCACCGGCCTGCGGATCGAGGAGGTCGGGCCACCGACCGACCGGCTGGAGGTTCTGCAACTGGCGCGACCGGAGTTTCTGCCGGCGCACTCCCTGCGGGGCGCGGTCCTGTGCGCGGATCGCTTCGGGAACCTGATCACGAATATCAGCGCGGATGACCTGGCCCCCACCTTGCGGCGGCGCCCAGGGGCCGAGGTCTTTCTGGACGGAGTCTGCCTGGGGCCCGTTCGGTCACACTACGCCGAGGTGCCGCCGGGTGAGCCCCTGGCCCTGGTGGGCAGCTCCAACCTGCTGGAGATCGCCGTAAACCGGGGCAGCGCCGCGGACCGCTTCCAGCCGAAGCCCGCCGCCTGCGTGGAAGTCCGCTGAACGCCGCCTGCCCCTGCATGACG
>JAFGJQ010000269.1 GCA_016929015.1 Phycisphaerae bacterium
AAATGTAGTGCAGACCTTGGCCCCCGAAACGCGGCTGGCGCCCTCGCCAGCCCCGCCCGACGTCCCGATCTGCGAAAGTTGGGTTAGTGTCCCGGCGCGGCGGGTGCCTTCGTGCCGGAGCTTGCCCGCCGCGGCGTCCCGACCAGTCGGGATTCCTCCTGTTTTTGCTTTTTGTTGTTTGTTTTTTGCTTTGGCCGCCGCAGGCGGCCTCGCCCCCCCGGTTCCCCTTACACCTCAACCAGCATCAGGGACGGGTCTTCCACGCACTCCTTCACGCGCTTGAGGAACGTGACGGACTCGCGGCCGTCGATGACGCGGTGGTCGTACGTCAGGGCCACATACATCATCGGCCGGACGACGATCTGCCCGTTGCGGACCACCGGCCGGTCCTGAATCGTGTGCAGGCCGAGGATGCCGCTCTGCGGCGGGTTCAGAATCGGCGTGGAAAGCAGCGAGCCGAACACGCCGCCGTTGCTGATGGTGAACGTGCCGCCCTGCAACTCATCCGGCGAGATTTTCTTGTCGCGGGCCCGGCCGGCCAGATCGGCCAGCGTCGCCTCCACCTGCGCGAAGCTCAGCCGGTCCGCATCGCGAATGACCGGAACGACCAGCCCGCGATCCGTACTGACGGCCACTCCGATGTCAAAGTAGTTGCGGTACACCAGGCTGTCGTCGCGGATGAAGGCGTTGACCTGCGGCACGGTCTTCAGGGCGTCGATGGCGGCCTTCACGAAGAACGACATGATCCCGAGCTTGATGCCGTACCGCTCCTTAAACGCCTCGCCGCGCTGCTTACGCAGGGCCATCACCGCGGACATGTCCACTTCGTTGAACGTCGTGAGCTGGGCCGTGGTCTGGAGCGATTCCACCAGCCGGGCGGCCACGCGCTTACGCAGCAGCGTGAGTGGAACCACGTCCTCCTCCCGGCCGGCCGGTGCCACGGTGGGGATGGTTGCGTCCGGGACGGCATCCGGCCGCTTCGCCTCGTGCCGATCCACGTCCTCCTTGAGCACCCGGTTGCCCGGGCCCGAGCCCTGCACCTGGTCGGCGGCCACGCCCCGCTCGGCCATGGCGCGGCGGGCGGCGGGCATGACGTGCCCGGCCGCGGACGGCTTGGCTTCCGCCCGTACGGGCTTCCCGGTCTTGGCCGGCGGCTTGGGCTCGGCCGGCCGACCGTCGCCGGATTCGTCGATCCGGGCGATCACGTCGCCGACGGCGGCCGTGTCGCCGGAACGCTTGAGCACCTTCACCAGCGTGCCGGCCACCGGCGCGGGCAGTTCCATGGTGGCCTTGTCCGTCTCGATCTCCACCAGCGGCTCGTCCGCCTCCACGCGGTCACCTTCCGCCTTCATCCAGGCGCCGATCTGGACTTCACTGATGGACTCGCCCGCGCTGGGAACCTTGATGTCAACGGCCATCCGAACAGATCTCCATCATGCAGTCCGATGCGGGCGTGCCACACGCCGGCACCGCAGGTACTCTTACTCGGCGAATGCGCGGTCGAGCAGTTTCTGCTGCTCCTGCTTATGCGCGGCCGGTGAACCGGTGGCCGGACTGGCCGATGCCGGCCGGCTCGCCCGCGACAACGGGAAGCGCCCGACCAGTTTTGGGCCGAACATCACAGAAAACGTCCGCCACGCGCCCATGTTCTCCGGCTCGTCCTGCACCCAAACCGCGGGAACCCCGTCGGCGTACGGCGCGAGGGCGTTGCCCATGTCCGCGTCTGACAGCGGGTATAGCTGCTCCACGCGAAGAATGGCTACGTCCTTGCGGTTCTGCTCCGCCCGCCGTTTCCGCAGGTCATAATACACTCTCCCGCTGCACAGCAGAATCCGCTTCGTGTGGGCGGGGTCTGTCTCGGTGTCCGGCAGAATCGGGTGGAACGCCCCCGCGGCCAGCTCGTCGAGGCTGGAGACGACATCCGGATGCCGCAGCAGGCTCTTGGGTGTGAGGACCACCAGCGGCTTGCGCCACTTCCGCAGCACCTGGCGCCGCAGCAGATGGAAGAACTGCGAAGGCGTGGACGGTTGTGCAATTTGGATGTTGTCCTCCGCGGCCAGCGCGAGGAAGCGTTCGAGCCGGGCGCTGGAATGCTCCGGCCCCTGCCCTTCAAATCCGTGCGGCAGCAGCAGCACGATGCCGCTGAGCCGCTGCCATTTGTCCTCGGCGCTGGCGATGAACTGATCCACGATGACCTGGGCGGAGTTGCAGAAGTCGCCGAACTGGGCCTCCCAGATGACTAGGCCGTCCGGGCAGTCCAGGCTGTAGCCGTAGTCGAAGCCCAGCACGCCGGCTTCGGACAGCGGGCTGTTGACCAGGTCGACCGGCCCCTGGTCCGGCGCCACATGCCGCAGCGGCACGTAGGGCTCGCCCGTGCGATAGTTGTACAGGATGCCGTGCCGGTGGCTGAACGTGCCGCGAGCGGAGTCCTGCCCGCTCAGGCGGATGCGATGGCCCTCGACCGCCAGCGAGGCCAAGGCCAGCGCCTCCGCGGCTGCCCAGTCGAGCGGGCGCTTCCCTTCGGCCATTTCCCGGCGCTGGGCGAGCAGGCGAACGATCTTCGGGTGCGGCTCAAACCCGTCCGGCACGACGCTCTGACGGAGCAACAGGTCGGCCAGCCGCTCGCGACCCACGCGAGTGTCCGCGACGTCCGCCTGCGCGGCAGAGCCGCCCCGATAGCCGCGCCAGATGCCACCGGCTGTCTGCATGGCGTAGACGTAATCATCGCTGCGGGCGACGGAGAGTTCCTTCTCCAACTGCGCACGGCGCTCGGTGGCGATCCGGTCGGCCTCTTCCTCGGTCACTTCGCCGAGCGACAGGAGGTGGTGCAGGTATCCGTCGCGCACCGAGCACCGGCGCTCGATCTTCCTGGCCTGGATCGGCTGGGTGAACGACGGCTCGTCCGATTCGTTGTGCCCGTGGCGGCGGTAGCACCACATGTCGATCACCACGTCCCGGTGGAACTCCTTCCGAAAATCCATCGCCAGCAGGATGGCCTGGGCGACGGCTTCCGGGTTCTCCCCGTTCACGTGGAAGATGGGGCTTTGCAGCATCTTGGCGAGGGCGGTCGGATAGTGGCTGGACCGGGCCTCCCGGTTCGTCGTTGTGAAGCCGATCTGGTTGTTCACGACGACGTGCAGCGTCCCGCCCGTGCGATAACCCGGCAGTTCGCTGAGGTTCAGCGTCTCCTGAACCACTCCCTGGCCGGCAAACGCCGCATCGCCGTGGACAAGCAGGCACAGAACCGTGTGGCCTTCGCGATCCCCCAGCCGGTCCTGCTTGGCCCGCGTCCGACCGAGGGCCACGCCGTTGACGTATTCCAGGTGGCTCGGGTTGAAGCAGAGGCTCAGGTGGACCTTGTGCCCGGCGTGGGTGGTCCAGTCGGAACTGTAGCCCAGATGGTACTTTACGTCGCCCCGGCCCGCGTGAAGGCCGGGGTCCACATCGTCAAACTCGCGGAAGATGTGCTGCGGGCTCTTGCCGATGATGTTCGCCAGCACGTTCAGCCGGCCACGATGCGCCATGCCCAAGACGATGTCCGTCACGCCGTGCTCGCCCGCTTTCTCGATGGCCAGGTCCAACAGCGGGATGAGGCTCTCCGAGCCTTCCAGCGAGAATCGCTTGGCGCCGACGTACCGCTTCTGGATGAACTCCTCAAAGATGACGGCGTCCGTCAGGCGGGTCAGGATTCGCAACTGCATGTCCCGACTTATGTTAAGGCGATTCCCCGAGCCCTCCATGCGGTCCTGCAGCCAGTGCCGGACCTTCAGATCATCAATGTGCATGAACTGCACGCCGATGGAGCGGCAGTACGTGTTCCGCAGCAGAAACAGAATCTCGCGCAGCGTGCGGACGGCGGCGCCGCTGATCGTGCGGCTGGAAAACTGGCGGTCGAGGTC
>JAFGJQ010000270.1 GCA_016929015.1 Phycisphaerae bacterium
AAATGTAGTGCAGACCTTGGCCCCCGAAACGCGGCTGGCGCCCTCGCCAGCCCCGCCCGACGTCCCGATCTGCGAAAGTTGGGCTAAGCCAGTTCCGCAAGCTTTCCACCCGGATGAAGCGGCAGGCCGACATGAAATGGAAGCACGCCATGCACCTCATTCGCCTGTTGCTGGCAGGAATCGTGGCTCTGCGGGAGGGGCATGTACCGGTGGCCGTCTTCGAGCACCGCGACCGGCTGCTGGCGATCCGCCGTGGTGAGATGCCCTGGGAGGTGGTCGACGCGTGGCGGCTGGAGCTGCACCGCGACTTTGACGCGGCGTTCGAAACCACGAAACTGCCCGATCGCCCGGACTACGCGCGGGCAAATGCGCTGCTGATCAAAGCGCGACGTTTGCAGGTGATTCCGGATTGAAAGGGAAGCGTCATGGCAATCTGGCAGTATGACTTCTACCTTGTTCCACGTCAGAGCGTTGTCGCGCGGTTCGGGAAGATCCCTGACACCCTCCAGGACGAAGAACTGTCAAGCGAAAACTGGTGGGCCGGGCACGCGCCCGACGAGGTTGCTCCCCATTTCGACGCCTTGCTGAGCCGCGGAACCGCGATTGGAGAGGATATGGCCTTCTGGGGCATCCATGATGGCAACCGCATTGACGTGTACCGGAAAGGAACAGACGTCGAAGAGGTGTTCGTTCGGGTGGACCTGCGGTATGAGTTCCGCCGATTCTTCGACGCCGTAATCGACTTGGCGGACAGCCAAGACTGGGTGATCGTAGCCGTGGAGAACAGCAAGGTGCTGCTGCCGCGGCCCGCGGACGTGTACGCGGACATGCGATCCTCGCCCGCCGCCCGCTTTGTCGCTGACCCGCGCGGCTTCTTTCGCGATCTTCAGGAAAAGAAGGACTGCAAGACGTCACCGGATTGACCCTCACGCGGCCCGTACCGATCGTGTGGGCCATCGGAAACCGCGATCATGGATCTGCCAAATCAACTGCTCGAAACCGTCTCCGATGAGCCTTACCCGCTGTTGTTCGCCACCGTCAGCGGCGCCCACCTGTACGGCTTCCCCTCGGCCGATTCCGACTACGACCTCCGCGGCGCGCACGTGTTGCCGCTGCGCGACGTCATCGGCCTGAACCGCTCGAACGATACGATCGAGCGATCGGGCAGTGTCGGCGGGCTGGAGCTGGACCTCGTCACACATGACGTGGGCAAGTTCTTCGGCCTGCTGCTGAAGAAGAACGGCTACGTGCTTGAGCAGCTCCTTTCGCCGCTCGTGGTCCATACCACGCCGGAGCACGAAGAGCTCAAGTCCCTTGCACCGGGCTGCATCACACGGCACCACGCCCACCATTACCTGGGCTTCGTCCGCACGCAGTGGCGGCTCTTCGAAAAAGACCGCCGCGTGAAGCCGCTGCTCTACGTCTACCGTGTGCTGCTGACCGGCATCCACCTCATGAAAACCGGTGAAGTGGAGGCCAACCTGGTTCGCCTCAACGAGTACTTCCGCCTGCCCTACCTGGACGAGCTGATCGCCCGCAAAACAGGCGGCGTAGAGAAGGGAACGATCGACGGAGCCGACCTGGAGTTCCACCGAACGGAATGCGAGCGCCTGACCTGCGACCTGGAGCACGCCCGCGACACCACCCACCTTCCCGACGTCCCATCCACCCGGGACGCCATCAACGACTTGCTGATCCGCATCCGGCTCCAGTCGTAAGCTCCGCCGGATCCCGTTCGTGAGGGCTGGCAGAACGGGACATCAGATACTGAAATCCGGGGCGCGTTCGGCAGGCTGCGGGGCATGCCCGGGATCGCACGAGCGGTCGAGGCGGGGACCGTCTTTCACGTGCTGAACCGCGGGGTCGTCCGCTGGGCGAGGCGTCGTGGGTGTGGTCGACCGCGCGGCGATTGGGTCTGGAACTCACCCTGCGCGGCGCCGGCCGGCCGCGCAAGAAACGCCAGAGTCCGTAATGTCCCTTTCCCTTCCTTCCGCAGGTGACTCGCCGTGGCAAGAAAGCCGGTCCTCCAACAGGAGCCGGTGCCACAGGAGAGGCCGGTTGTGCATGGGGCCTGTGGGCTGCGGCCTGCTCGGCCTACCGCCTGCGTCGGGCCGGCTTGAAGCGGCCGCCGAGGGTGCGGGGCGGGGCAGGGATGCCGGTGGCGGCGGGCTCCAGGAAGCGTGACGAGATCACCGGTGCGTCCTCCGGCGGCGGCTCCGTCTGGCGCTGACGCGGCTGCACCGACGGCACGAAGCCCTCCACCTTGTATTGGTGGATCTCCCGGTTGATCAGCTTCTCGATGTCCGTCAGTTGACCGCCCTCCTCGTGCGTCACAAAGGTGAACGCCCGGCCCCGCGCGCCCATCCGGCCGGTGCGGCCGACGCGATGCACGTAAGACTCGATGTCCTGCGGCGTGTCGTAATTGATGATGTGGCTGATGGCGCTCACGTCGATGCCGCGGGCGGCCAGGTCCGTGGCCACCAGCACCTTGATGTGGTGCTTGCGGAAGCGGGACATCACCTTGTCACGCCGCTCCTGCACCAGGTCGCCGTGGATCTCCTTGGCCTCGATGCCGGCCTGGAACATCTTTTTGGCCAGCTTGCGGGCCATGGCCTTGGTGTTGCAGAAGATGATGACCAGTTGCGGCTCCTCCTGCTTCAGCAGCGACATCAGCAGGCGGAACTTGTCCGGCGACTCCACGCTGCAATAGAACTGGTCCGTGTCCTCCACGGTGAGGTGATCGCACGAGACGTTCACCTCTACCGAGTCCGTGGTGAAGGTCCGGACCAGTCGCTTGATTTCGTCGTCCAGCGTGGCCGACACGAAGACGGTCTGGTGCGGGTGCCTGATCTGTCCCAGGATCGTCCGGATGTCGTCGCGGAACCCGATGTCCAGCATCCGGTCCACCTCGTCGAGGATGGCCACCTTGATGCCGTCCAGCGGCAGATTGCCGCGCCGCATGAAGTCCTGCACCCGGCCCGGCGTACCGACCACGAAATGCGGCTTCTTGCCCAGTGCGTGCATCTGCTGCCGGATGCGCTGCCCGCCGTAAATGGGTATGCAGTTCAACCCGGAGAACTCGGCCAATCGCACGATCTCGCCCGCCACCTGAACGGCCAGCTCCCGGGTGGGCACCAGGGCGATTGCCTGGAGCCGACCGGCCGGGTCCATCCGCTGCAGCGCAGGCAGGCCGAAGGCGGCGGTTTTGCCCGTGCCGGTCCGGGCCTGGCCGACGACGTCGCGGCCCTGGAGCAGCAAGGGAATCATCTCACGCTGGATGTCGGTGGGCTGTTCGAAGCCCATCTTGTCCAGGGCCTTGTTGAACTGTGGCAGAATTCCGAGCGCCGCAAACGCGGCGGGCTTGTTCACAAATCGGTGCATGGAACCTCGAAGCAGTCGCGGAAACGGACCATTAGGACGCGAGTATAGGCGGGATCAGACAAAGTGTAAACCAACGCCCCGGCGCGACACCCCGGAATGCCGGACCGAGCGCAACGATTGCGGGACAGGAAGGCCGCCCGCCGTCAATCGCCGGATTCGTCGGGCCGAGAGTTGTCCAGGCGGTCGCCCGATGTGGCAGATCCCCGCAGTTGCTCCAGCAGGCGGGCACGCTGCGGGTGGTCGGGGTTCAGTTCCAGCGTGATCTGCCATTGCCGGGCGGCGTCCGCACGGCGGCCGGCCTCCCAGTACGCGTTGCCGAGGCGATAGTGCAGGTCGGCATCGCGGGGGGCGAGGCGGCCGGCCTCTTCCAGGCAATCGATGTAGGCTGGCAGATCGCCACGACGGCTGTATCGGTCGGCCAGAGCCTGGTAGGCATCCACGAGCGTCGGCTGGAACCGGGCGGGGTCCCAGGTCACCGCCTGCTTGAGGCAGCGCACGCTGGTCTCCAGGTCGCCGGCCGCCAGCGCGGCTTGGCCGTAAAGGTCCCAGAACTCCCCGCTCTCCCGCTCGGGAAGTCGGTCCGCGCGTTTCTGCAGAATGGCGGTCGCTCGGTCGGGTCGGCCGGCCTGCAGCCACACGCGGGCATGCAACAGATGGATTTCGGGCGTGTCCAGCCCGGCGTCCAGGGCGGCCTGCACCTGGTAGACGGCCGACTCGCTGGAGCAGGTAAGGAACCAGCCAGCGCGTTGCTCATCCGGCTGGAGCACGTATTGGCCGTCCATCCGGCGTCCGGGCTCCGCATTGGGCATCCAGCGGGCGGTCAACGGTCCCAAAGCCCGATCGAGGCGGCAGTACGTTTCCGCCAGTGCGCAGCGGACGGCCGGATCGTCCTGGAGCGAAAGAGAATCCCGAAAGGCCTCGGCGGCCAGCGCGTGCCGGCCCGCCTCCTCCTGCAATTCGCCAATTCGGCAGAGCTGTTCCGCGGCCTTTGCGGGCTGGGCGGCCCTTCGGAAGGCGTCAGCCAGCAGGGCACGGGCGGAGATTCCTGCCGGTTCCCGGGTGACGGCCTCCTCCAGCAGAGCGACGGCTTCGGCGAACCGGTCGGCTCGCAGTGCGTGGCGCGCCTGTTCGCACAACTCGGCAGTTGTCGGCTGGGTGGTCGCCGTCGCCGCAGGCTGCGTGGTGAGCGTCGAGCCGGATGCGCCCGTCCCCACGGACGAACCCGGATCGGCGATGCACAGGATAAACAGCAGCACGTGCGGCATGGGCAAACGGCAAGATGCAAAGACCGTACGGTGCGCACGGGCCCGCCGGCCCCCGTGGTCGGCGAGAATCCTGACCGCCGTCGGGATCGCACAGCCCGCGTATCCATCGTACCGGGGAACCGGCCGACTGTGGAGAGCCGGGCCGCTCATCACGCGAAACGACGATCCGGACGCAGGCACAGGGCGCCAGTGCCAGGCGCCGATGCGCAGACTGCGCAACAGAACCCGGCGGTTCATGGCAGGGGTGGGGCGTTTCCGAGGCCGGGATGACTGGGCGCGCAATTGAGGGCGTCCACGAGGTCGAAGCTCGTACCGTCCAGGAACCCACCCACGACCCGCAGGTTCCTCAGCTTGTGTCCGCCGCAGGATTCCGTTGGGATCTGCCGGCCATCCGTTACAGCAGTGCTTTGTGTCATTTCTCCACCTCCAGTTGATGTGCGCAGGGAATCCCCACCACGGGTGACCGTGCTGCGTTTGCCCAGATTCGCCTACGTACTTGCCGAAAAGCGCCCGGCGCCCCCGTCCCTGGGGAGCAATTCCATGGCCGCGCCGGGCAGCCTATTGGCTGGCATCGACCAACGACCTCGGCCGATCACAAGTTAGAATAATGTTTGGGTACGGCCGTGTCAAGTATCCGGTGCGAAAAATCCCTGTCGCGTGTGCAGCAATCCAAGCTGTCCAAGGCGGGGTCCTCGTCCCGCGGCGTGGCTGCTTCCGCGCATCGTGATTCTATGGGACGCGTCATTGGTCGCTTTCCTGGCGTGATTGTTCGTAAGCTTCCCGCAAACGTGCTGGAGCGTGGAGATACCAGTCGAGGACGCCGAGCGCGGAGGTAGTCATCCGCGACTGGTGTTTGCTCAGGAACTCGCGGATGTGCTTTGGTGCGGCGACCCGCCCCAATGCACGTGCTGCGGCGGAGCTTACGCCAGTGCTTGCGGCCAATAGAACGTCGTGCAGAAGCGTCGCTGGGCATCCGGCTACCGCCGCTCCGGTAAGGAGTACCGAGAGCCGCTGCACCATCGCTTGTCGAACATCGGAGTCGCTGTTCTTCAGGCACTCCACCAGCAGCGGCAGGTCCTCGTGCGTGCCGAGCTTGCCGATCGCTTCTGCCGCCGCCCCACGAACACCGGAGTCGTCGTCCTTCAGGCACTCCTTCAGCAGCGACAGGTCCTCGC
>JAFGJQ010000271.1 GCA_016929015.1 Phycisphaerae bacterium
AAATGTAGTGCAGACCTTGGCCCCCGAAACGCGGCTGGCGCCCTCGCCAGCCCCGCCCGACGTCCCGATCTGCGAAAGTTGGGCTAACCAATTGTCGGGCAACATATTGCGCCAATCGGCAGACGCCCTGTCGCGGGGCCTGGGCCCCGGGCCCGTTTTGTTCGGGTTGGTCTTGTGCGTTATGATCCCTCGCTCGAACTATCGACGCGCACGGGAGTTACTGCCTGGCGCCGCAGCCGGGTACGGAATCTGCGGCAAAGGAATCGCGAACATGACTTGGCCGGGACCGGAAGCGGGCAACTCAGACGCAGGCGCCGCGCCGCGCCGTCTGAATTTCATCGAGCAGATCGTCGAGGACGATCTTCGAAGCGGCAAATGGGGTGATCGCGTCCACACGCGTTTTCCCCCGGAGCCGAACGGGTACCTCCACATCGGGCACGCCAAGAGCATCACGCTGAACTACGGCCTGGCCGAGCAGTATGGAGGCAAGTTCAACCTGCGCTTTGACGACACGAACCCGGTCAAGGAAGAAGAGGAATACGTCCAGTCGATCATCGCGGATGCGCGCTGGCTGGGGGCGGACTGGGAAGACCGACTTCTATATGGCAGCGACTACTTCGGCCAGATGTACGAATGGGCGCTGGAGCTGGTCCGCAAGGGCAAGGCGTATGTCTGCGACCTGACGGCCGAGGAGACGCGGCAGTATCGCGGCACGCTGACGGGGCCGGGCCGCGAGAGCCCGTACCGCAACCGCAGCGTGGAGGAAAACCTGGACCTGTTCGAGCGCATGCGCAAGGGTGAGTTTCCCGACGGCTCCCGCACGCTGCGCGCGAAGATCGACATGGCCAGCGCCAATCTGAACCTGCGGGACCCGGTGATGTACCGCATTCTGCACGCCCACCACCATCGTCAGGGCGACGCCTGGTGCATCTATCCGATGTACGACTGGGCCCACGGGCTGGAGGATTCGATCGAGGGAATTACGCACTCCATCTGCACGCTGGAGTTCGAGAACCACCGGCCGCTTTACGACTGGTTCATCGACGCGATCAACGAAGGCCGCACGGAGGACGGCAGCGGGCCGTGGGGCCGGCGAATCTGTCATCCGCAGCAGATCGAGTTTGCCCGGCTTATCCTGACCCACACCGTGATGAGCAAGCGAAAGCTGCTGGAGCTGGTGCGGGAGCGGCACGTCCGCGGGTGGGACGATCCGCGCATGCCCACGGTGTCCGGCATGAGACGGCGCGGCTACACGCCGGAGGCCATCCGGGCCTTTGCGAAGATGATCGGCGTGGCCAAGTTCAACAGCACGGTGGACGTGGGCAAGCTGGAATACTGCGTGCGCGAAGACTTGAATCGGCGGGCGAACCGGGTGATGGGCGTACTGCGCCCACTGAAGGTGGTGATCGAAAACTACCCGGAGGGGCAGGTCGAGGAGCTGGACGCCGTCAACAACCCGGAGGATTCCACCGCCGGCACCCGGAAGGTGCCCTTCTCGCGAGAGCTGTACATCGAGCAGGATGATTTTCGGGAGGACCCGCCGAAGAAATTCTTCCGGCTGGCCCCCGGGCGCGAGGTCCGGCTGCGCTACGCATACTTCATCACGTGCCAAACCGTGGTGAAGGATGCGGCGGGCAACGTGACGGAGCTGCGCTGCACGTACGACCCGGCCACGCGCGGCGGCGACGCGCCGGATGGTCGCAAGGTGAAGGCCACACTACACTGGGTGTCGGCGGCGCGCGCGGTGGACGCGGAGGTGCGGCTTTATGACCACCTGTTCACCGCGGAGGATCCGAGCGACGTGCCGGAGGGTCGGGACTGGAAGGAGCTCCTCAACCCGGAATCGGAGACCGTGTTGACCGGGTGCAAGGTGGAGCCGAGCCTGGACGGGTCAGCGCCCGGCTCACGCTATCAGTTCGAACGGCAGGGGTATTTCTGTGTGGATTCCGACTCGCAGGTCGGACGCTTGGTGTTCAATCGGACGGTGACGCTCAAGGATACGTGGGCGAAGATCGAGCAGCGGGAAAAGGCGTAGTTGCGGCGGCCTTCCGGCCGTCGTTTTGGCACAGACAGAGAAACTGGAGCGTTCTGATGTTTCGATCCTGGCAATGGAGCGTGGCGGCGCTGTTTCTAGCGGTGATCGTTTATGCGGAAACCCGCGGTCCGAGCGAGCCTGCGTTTGTGGACCTCTCGCCGGATGCCGGTTCCCTGCGTGATTCGCTGAAGAAAGAGGTGGGCCGGGCGAAGGAAAAGGGGCTGACGCCTGTCGTGCAGATGACGGCCACGTGGTGCGTACCCTGCCGGCAGCTTGAAGCATCCATGGGCGATGCCGCCATGCAGGACGCTTTTGCCGGAACCTACGTGATTCGGCTGGATCTCGACGCATGGAAGTCTCAACTGGCCGACGCGGGTTTCACCACCGGCGGTGTTCCGGCGTTCTTTCGGTTGGGCGAGGATGGGCGGCCCGTTGCGATGATCAACGGCGGTGCGTGGGCGGAGAACATTCCGAAGAACATGGCCCCGCCGCTGAAGTGGTTTTTCCGCGGGTGGGATCACCCCGCTTCGGGCCGCTGAGGAATGACGGGCACGGATTCGGGAGTACAGATTCATGGCACATAAGAACATGGCTGCGATCGGATCGCTCGAACCCCGGGCGGTGTGGGAATTCTTCGCCGGGCTGGCCGGTGTGCCCCGGCCATCCAAGAAGGAGAGCCGCGTACGAGAGCACGTGCGCTCGGTGGCGCAGCAGCGTGGCCTGACCGTCCGCGAGGATGCGGCGGGCAACCTTCTGATCGAGGTCCCGGCCAGTGCGGGATACGAATCCGCGCCGGTGGTGGTGCTTCAGGGCCACCTGGACATGGTGTGCGAGAAGAACGCAGGGACGGCGCACGATTTCGACAATGATCCGATCCGGCTGGTGGTCGATCAGGACGCAGACACGGGCGAGACGGTCGTCCGCGCGGACGGGACCACGCTGGGTGCGGACAACGGCATCGGCGTCGCCATGATCATGGCGATCCTCGAGGCGAGCGACCTGGAGCACGGCCCGATCGAGGGATTGTTCACCGTCAACGAGGAGGATGGCTTCACCGGCGCG
>JAFGJQ010000272.1 GCA_016929015.1 Phycisphaerae bacterium
ACTTCTTGCCCGAGCATCTGCCCTCCAAACCCCGACATTTCACCTTTTAGCCCCGAAATTTCGGGCAAGACCGGCCACCCAGGCAAGCTGGGCAACCCGCTTTCCGCCGCATACGAGTGCATTATCATGGGGGCTCATGCAGTGCGGCCCGGCAAGCGAACGCGTGGTTACAGCGTGGAGAAGTGACTCGTGGTTTCCGCGCGTCGTGGACGACAAGCCACCGCCCGGGCGCCAGCCTCGGCGCACGACCTCACGCAATCCCCGCCGGCCCCCTTCCCGAAGCCTGCCCGCCGTGGCGGGTGCCTGCGTGCCGTGGCGGGTGCCTCTTCCCTCCTTTCCCCCAACCGAACACCCGACAAGGTATGTAGATGTGACGCGCGGTTACCAGACAGTTCGGTTCGCCGGTGGACAGTCCGCAGGGCAAACCCTGCGAGCTACCTGCAGTCTACGGCCTTCCTCTCTCACTCGGCTCGATCCACGCCGGCCGGTAGGGATCCGCGCGCAGCCGGGCGACTCATGCAGCACGATCTACGCTGTCCCCCGGCTTGGCCGAGTTCGGCGATCGATGCCGTCACCGCCCGTCTGGTGTCGGCGCGGTCGGACGGTAGACTGAAGGCGCGCGGACGGGACACACGGCGCCTGGCGAAGCAGAACCGCCATGTCCCGCCTCTTGTGGAGCGACCCATGCGGACCGGTAAGGATGCGGACAATTCCATTGCCGAACCTTCGCCCGCGACGGATCGGCGCCCTCGACGGACGCGGCGGCTCATGGTTCTGGTGCTGGTGGGCGCTGCGCTCGTCGCGTCTGCGGTGGGAGTCCGGCATCTCTGGTTCCGCTGGCCGGTGGGCGAGGGACCGGTGGCCATCGCCGTGCCCCGAGACGCGTTCGATCACGTGTGGACGATGCGCGACGTGCTGCTGCTGGGGATCGGGGACAGTGTGACGGACGGCTATGGCGCGAGAAAGGGATACTCCTATTTCGATCGCCTCGTCGCCAACCCGGCGGATGAGTTTGCGGACATGCAGGACATCTGCCTTTCGACCGTCTTACCCGGCCTGCGGGCACGCAACGATGCCGTATCGGGCTCCACCTCGATCCAACACCTGCGCCTGCTCGAGAAGAAGCTCCAGCCGCAGCCGCCCGAGACGCTTGCCCTGGTGGTCATGACCACCGGCGGCAACGACATCATTCACGACTACGGCCGATCCCCGCCGCGTGAAGGTGCGATGTATGGAGCCACACTGGCGGAGGCGCGCCCGTGGATCGACGCATTTGCGGCACGGCTGGAGACGATGATCGCGCGCATCGAGGCAGCGTTCCCTGGAGGCTGCCACATCTTCCTGGCGAATATCTACGACCCGACGGACGGCGTGGGAGATGCGACCCGTGCGGGCCTGCCGCGGTGGGGCGATGCCGTTGCGATCATCGGTGCGTATAACGACGTCATTGCCCGCTGCGCGGCCCGGCACCCGTCCGTCCACCTCGTGGATATTCACGGCCCGTTCCTGGGCCACGGCCTGCACTGCACACAGATATGGCGCGAGCATTACGACAGGAATGATCCTCACCATTGGTATTACGCCAACATCGAGGATCCCAACGAACGCGGCTACGATGCCATCCGCCGCCTATTCATCCGCGAAATCGCCAAAGTGCTCGTGCCACGGGTCGAGCCGGCGAGCATGCCTGCGCCTCCGGTCAACCCTCGATAGATCGACCCTGCCCGGCCTCCAGCCGGCAGACGAGGTCGAACAGTTCGCAGCCGTAGTGGCGGGCGACGGACACGTTCTTGATCATGGCCACGCGGAGGCTGTCGCAGCGGAAGGCGGCCTGCCAGTTGCTTTCCACGGCCCGGCCCATGCCCTCCAGCACGATAAGGTCGCAATCGGCCGCGGCTGCCGCGCACTCGTCTCTGACGTCCGCAAGGTCGATCAGCGGATGCGTGTGCCCCGTGCCCACGGTCGTGAGCCGGCCGGACTTCAACTGACCGGCCAGCACGGCGTCCATGCCCGCGGCCTCTGCCAGCACGCGGTCCAGGTCCGCGCGTGTAATGTCATTCAGTGCGAAGTGATCTGTGGCCGCGACCACCACCCGCACTCCCAGGCTCGCCATGTGCCGCGCGAAGGGCAGTACGCCCAGCACGGCATCCGCCCCGGCGTTGTCCGCAAAGAGGATCGCCTTGCGATAGACCGGACGGGCCGGGCCGAGCCGCTCGGCCAGGGCATCCACGTCATCCCTCCACCATGGCCGGGGCTTCACGCGGGCCAGCTCCGCGAAGAAGTCCAAGCCGCTGGCGGCGTATTCCTGAGCGGTCACGGGTGATCCCAGATCGAAACGGTTGCCCGCGACCATGCCGACCAGAAGCGCCTCCACGCGCCGGTCCGCCGGCACGTCATCCAGCCGCCGTACCACGTCCGGGTATAGCACCAGGGCCGCGCGGTTCTCCGCCGCCTTCACGTCCACGTACGGATCGCCGATGTCGAATTCCAGCAAGAGCCGGTCCCGGAGCGAGCAAAGCGAGAGAACATCCAACCGGCCGCGAGCGGTGGGCTGGTGCCGCAGGTGATCCAGCTCCGCGAAGAACGCCCGGCGCATGGCCGCCATTTGTTCGACAGTCGGCGGGTTGCGGCGAGCCGCTGCGTAGGCCAGCATCGAGTCGGCGTGTTTGCGGAATTCGTCCATCCAGTGCTCGCGGCCCGCCGGATCGTTCGACAAGTCCCAATCGCACGCCTGGTATCCGGCCGGGTTGGCCAGCAGAGGAAGAACCGCCATCGTCTATTGCGCTCCCATGTTCCCGGGGATGAACTTCGTATCGCCATGCCCGATCCACCTTCGGCGAAAACGGGTGTGCCGCCCGGCTGCCCGACAGGCATGGCGGCTTACAGAAATTCGATGACACCGAAGGCCTCGGGGCGGTGGAAGTCGGGCTGCTCGTGGTGTACCGGGGCCCAGGTCAGCCAGTGTGGATGCGAAGAATCGTCGGCGCACTTGAAGAAATTCGCCCGCCAGGTGACGCCGGGCGCCGGGGCCTCGACCGGCAGATACCGAGTCAGGATGCGAATCGGCAGGCGGTACTGGAGAAACCAAGTCAGCGGTCCGGGCCGTTCGGGCTCGATGCGCGAGGGCAGCGACGCACGGATCTGGATCCGGGCGCAGTCGGCCGGGTCGATCAGCACGCTGTCTGCCCGCGGAAGATGGTGCCGGGCGAAGAGCAAGGTCCCTCCGCAGTTGGTCTCCAGGGCGAAGTAGCTCTGTCCGGCCTGAGCGGACGGGCTGAAAAAGAACTCCACGCAACTGTCGCGAGAAACGGCGTCGTGCGTCTGACGGGCCACCGCGCGGACAAAGGCGTCTTCGACCCTCCAGAACACGTATATCGCATCGTCGTCATAACGGAGACGAGCGTCCACGCGGGGGTGATGGGCGGGCGGCCGGCCCATATGGTGCCCCAGATGGAGCGTGGGCGTGTCTCGCCAGGGCGCGGCATCCCAGTTGCCGTCCAGGGTGAGGGGAGCCGTCAGCCGTTGCACCGCATATCGCACGGGCGCCGAAGCCGGGGTTGGCATTCCAGGATCTCACACATCCACATCAAGCGAAGGCGCACCGGCCAATCCGACTCCGTGCGGCCTCAGGTCGCTGTCCGGCCATTCTACTCGAACATCCGCCCGGCGGGAACGGTGCACTTGCCCCGCCCTCCCGGCAAGGAGATGCCGCTTCTCCGGCCCGGACCCCACGGCGGTGATACGCCCGAAACGTCACGGCTGCGGCGGACGGATTGACGTGCCGGCCTTCAGCTTTGAACATGTCGCATTGGCCAGCGGCCTCAGGGCGATCGGGTCGTCCGGCTCAATCTGCCGGGCTTGGACAGCGTATGCCTTGTAGTGCCGCTTCGGCTGTGACGCGGCTGACCTGTGGAATTCGCCCCGGCGGGCCTCGGATACGGAAAGGAATGATCATGAATCGACGTTTCGTGGGCGGTCTGTTGGCCGTCGTGATGGGTGCGTACGGGACGACAACTCTCACTGCGGCCGGACCGGCCATTGTGCCCAAGCCGGCGAAGATGGAAGTGATGGACGGCACGTTCACCCTGGACGGGACGGCGCCGATCGTCACGAGCGGGGCCGACAAGGATCTTCAGAAGGTGGCTGCGTACCTGGCCGGCGAGCTGGAACGGGCGGTCGGGCAGCGGCCTCCGATCGTGGCCTCCGCGCCCAGCGACCAGCCGAGCATCTCCCTTGTGCGGCTGCCCGCGACCGAAGCGTTGGGCGACGAGGGATATACGATGCTCGTCGGGCCCAAGGGCATCGAGATTCGAGGGTCGACCGGTCGGGGGCTTTTCTGGGGCGTGCAGACCCTTCGGCAACTGCTGCCGCCGGACCGACTGGCCGCCAAGCCGGCCGACACCGGCCCGGTGAGCATCCCCTGCCTGAAAATCCAGGACCGCCCCCGGTACTCCTGGCGGGGCATGCACCTGGACGTGTGCCGCCATTTCATTCCGGCCGATTACGTGAAGCGATACATCGACCTGATGACGCTGCACAAAATGAACACGTTTCACTGGCACCTGACCGAGGACCAGGGCTGGCGGATCGAGATCAAGAAATACCCGAAGCTCACCGAGATAGCCGCCTGGCGCATGCAAGACGGCAAGCGCTACGGCGGGTTCTACACGCAGGACGAAATCCGCGACGTCGTGGCCTACGCCGCCGACCGGTTCATCACGGTGGTGCCGGAGATTGAGATGCCCGGCCACTCCCTCGCGGCCCTGGCTGCGTACCCCGAATACTCCTGTACGGGCGGGCCTTTCGAGGTGGGCACGACGTGGGGCATATTCGAGGACGTGTACTGCCCGGGGAACGATGCGACGTTTACGTTCCTGGAGGACATTCTGACGGAGACCATGGCTCTATTCCCCTCCGAGTTCATCCACGTGGGCGGGGACGAGTGTCCCAAGGTCCGTTGGACAGCCTGCCCGAAGTGCCAGGCCCGCATCAAGGCGGAAGGTCTCAAGGACGAAAACGAGCTTCAGAGTTGGTTCATCACGCGGATGTCGCGGTTCCTGGAGAGCAAAGGCAGGCGGCTGGTTGGCTGGGACGAGATTCTGGAGGGCGGCTTGGCGCCCGGCGCTACCGTGATGTCGTGGCGGGGCACCAAAGGTGGCATCGCCGCAGCCAAGGCGAACCACGACGCCGTCATGACACCATCCTCATACTGTTATCTGAACTTCTGGAACACGGAGAAGAAGGACGACCCCGGCCACGTCAAGGGAAGGGTCATTACACTGGAGAAAGCATACAGCTACAAGCCGACGCCGGCGGAGCTGTCGCCGGAAGAGGCGAGGCACATTCTGGGTGTGCAGGCGAACGTGTGGACGGAGTACATCGCGGACGGGCCTGCGGTGGATCGCATGGCGTACCCCCGCGCGTGCGCCCTGGCGGAGGTAGCCTGGACGCCGGCCGACCAGAAGGACTGGGAAGACTTCTCGCGCCGACTGGAGACCCATCTCCAGCGCCTGGATGCGCTGGGCGTGAATTACTATGGCCGCGGAAAGTAGGGTGTGCCTCGGCGTACCAGACCGGCTGGTCTCCGCAGGCGACTCGCCGTGGCGAGAAAGCCGGTCCCACAATGAGTGGCTGGAAAGCCAGTTCCCCAGGTGGCCGGAGAGCGACTGACATGCGTCTGCTCTGCACATCCATCTTGCTGATCGCCGGCTGCGCCCCGCGAGCCGGATGGACCCCGGCGCAGGCGCCGCCGGTCGTGGAATCCCGCGGCGTCTGGCTGGACAAGGGGGAGCTCATCGAAGGGCCGGGCGCGCTGGCGGCTCGGCTGGACCGCCTGCGCGACGCGGGATTCAATACCATCTACATCGCCATGCAGGTGCGCGGCTGCGTGACGTATCCCGGCAGCCGCATTCTGCCGCAGTGGGACGGCATGAAGGACCAGCGGCCGGACCTGATCGCCTGGCTGGTCGAGCAGATCCACCATCGCGGCATGAAGGCCGAGGCCTGGACGGAGTTCGGGTTCTACACGTACCACACGCCGAATGCCGGCAAAGACCTCAGCCGCGGGGCGGTTCTGGACGCGCATCCGGAGCTTGTGGCCGTCGATGCAAACGGCAACACGTTCCTGCACAACGAGCAATGGGGCGATTTTTACTCGCTGTGCCCGTCCCATCCACGGTCGCAGGCCGTGCTGCGTGATCTGTACGCTGAGATGCTGGAGCGATTCGCCTTTGATGGACTGAACCTCGACCGCATCCGCTACCCATCGGGCGATTACTGCTACTGCCCGTACTGTCGCGAACAGTTCCACAAAGACACCGGCCTGGTCCTGGAAAAATCCGACGACGGCTCGCCCGGGCAAACAGCCTTTATGCGGTGGCGGAAGGAAAACCTGGTTCGTTTCGTGGGCGAGCTGTCGGGCGAGTTGCGCCGGCGGTTTCCGGGCCGGCGCATCACCTCGGCCGTTGTGCCGCCCGACATGATCGACGAGAAGGGCCAGGATTGGCCGGCATGGGTCGAACGAGGCTACCTCGACGCGGCCATGCCCATGCTGTACGCGAAGGACATCCGCGAAAGCGTGCGGTTCATCCGTGAGCGCGTGGGGCCACGGGCCAACATCTTCTACGGCCTGGACGCCGGCCAGGGCATGGCCGTGCTCGGCCCGCAGATCGACGACCTGCGGGCCGCCGGCGCACGGGGCATCACAATCTGGTACTCGAAGTCTGTCGACCCGCTGCTGCCGGAATTGAAAGCGAAGTTCCAGCCCCCGGCCGTCTCGCCGTTGTATCCCTGACGGGTCTGAACCCATTATGGGCGGATTGACGTGCCTCCTTCACGGCGGCCAGTTCCAAATGCCGCTCCGGTCTTCTGCGTGTCCTGTCTCAAGCCGGTGAAGATCCCAATTCCATCGGGACATGACGAGCACAACAGGCGGCCCACGCCGGTGGTGGTCCTATTCCCGTGCGGCCTGCACGCGGGCATGGATGACTTGCAGCCGGTGGGCGAGGGTGTGCTCGGCCAGCACTTTGGCACGCAAGGCCGCGCGGGCGTCGACGGCGGCGGAATCGGGTTCAGAGTCGGGAGCGCGGAGCAGGGGTGCGATCTCGCGGGGAAGCTCGCTCAGCCGGCGGTAGCTCGGCACCGCCGCAAGTACGTCGGCAAGCTGCGGATGACGCTCCGGCAACGGCACATCCGATTGGCGGCACAGCACGCTGCCGCCCGCCGCGATGACCTCCAACACGGTTCGAGCGGTCAGTGCCCCGAAGAACGGGCACAGCACGGCCCGAGCGGCGTGATAGACCCGATTGCGATCCTCCACCGGCGGCACAGGCCCCGCGTGCCGTTGGGCCAGCGGCTGCGCCAATGACCAGCCGTCGCCCCACACGCGAACGTTCAACCCCTGCCGGACCAGGCGTTCCACGGCCAATCGCGCGAGCACGGATGGCGCGATCACATCGCGGATCAGCCCGATGAAGCCGGCCCGAATCCGATCGTCCTTCAGCGATCGGTCGCATCGCTGCTCCGCGGCGGCCAGAATGCCCTCCGCATGGTCGGGCACGTAGGTTTCCGCCCAGCTTGGCGCCGCGTGCAGGATTGACTCGAACAGCCGCTGCTGACTCTCTTCGGAAACGTGGCTGGCGGCACGCAGGTCAGCCACATCGCACAGAATGGCCACGTCGCCAGCGAAGGGCGCACACGCAGGATCGTCCGACGCAAGCGGCGTTATGGCCAGGGCGTCCACGCCGACTTCCAGCACGTCGATCCGCTCCGCCGGTACGCCCGCCTCTCGAAGCACCTGCGCCTGGTACGGAGTGGAGGCCAGGTGCAGGCCGCGCTTCGGCACGCCCTCAGACAGGGCGGCGGACAGCCGGGCCGCGGGGCCGAACCACGTCACCGTACGCAGATGCTCCGGCAGAAACGGCTCAACCCGGCCGCCGAACGTGTTGCAGCAAAGCACCAGGTCCGCCTTGAGGTGCGCAATGGTTTCCAGGCGGGCCACGATGTGACACCGCGCCGGATGATCCGGCGCGCAAGTGGCGGCGGGCCAGCCCATGTGCTCGGCGCTGGCGGCCAGGCGCCGGACGTCTTCGCAGGCGGCCGGCCGAGGATCAACGGTCACGATGGCCACGCGGGGCGGGCCGGACCGATCCGATGCGATACGACTGCGCAGCGCATTTGCGACGGCCAGGGCCTTGGCCGCCTGATTGCCCGCCACGGTTCGACCGGCCGATTCCACCTCGGCCTTGATCGTCTGCACCTGCCCCGTGGAGAACTCCGGCGGGCGAACGACTCGCGCGGGGAACTCATAGGCCGGATGCGGTGCGAAGAAGTCCAGCAGCGCCGCCGCCAGGTCCGGCCCGCCCAGCAGGATGAGCCGGCCGTCGGCCAGGGCGCCGGACAGGTCGTGCAGGCGGAGGGCCAGTGCCAGTTGCAGCGGGTCCGGCTCGTACACGAAGACGGCGCAGTGCGGCTCGATTCGTTCGAGCAGCAGCCGGGCCTCCATGCCGGAGCCAATGCGGGGCAGCAGCGTGCTTTCGCGCCCGGCCTCGCTGCGATCGAGAATGGCCGGTGCGCTGAGGGTGGGCATGGAGGTCCCGCCGAACCAGTTCCGCCGTCCGTCCGGCTGCGTCACCAGGTAGGTCGGCGTTCCGTCGCGGCCTCGTGTGGGCTGAACCGTCGGGGGAACGGCTTGGGCGGCGAGCGTCTCGGCCAAGCCGGGCGCGACGGATCGCAGCGCCGCCAGGTTTGCGGCAAAGCATTCATCGGGGGCCGGCGGAGGGCTGCCCTGTGGTGCGTGCATGGGCGCACTTTAGCGGGGGGCGAGGGGTCGGACAATGGATCAGCCGGCCGGATCAGATGCGTGTCAGACGCCGTCCGGCGAAGGCCATCGCGGGCAAGACAACCTTGCCATCGCCGTATGCTTTTTTGTACCATAGGCGGTGTCCGCTTGTGACGGCACGCCTGCTCGAACGGAGGAGGGAACGAATGCACCGCGATTTTCTCAAGATTGCACTTGCCGGCCTGCTCCTGGTTTCGGCCCCGCTGCTCGCCGAGAACCGGGCGCCGGCGTACTCTGTCACGCCGATTCTCTTTGTCCCGGACCCCGCATCCTTCCCCGCAGGGTATCAACCCACGCAGGCGATCCTCCAGGAGGATCTGGTCAACATTACGGCCGTCATGGAATACGTTCGCCAATGGTACGGCGACGCCCTGGGGCTCGACACCAGCCTGGACGTCCAGCCGGTGGTTCGAATGGATGCGTGGTACGGCCTCAGCGCGTACGACATCACCTGGAACGATCCGACGAAACGATACAGCAACGGCATCTCGATCGGCAACACCTGGGGGCTGGTGCTCAACGAGGTCGGGGCGCGAGGGTACACGGCCGGTACGAGTGCGGCCCCGCGGCTGAACGTGATTTTCTGCAAGGGGGCCGGGGGCTTTGCCGGTGGGGCCCAGTGGCACAACGATCCCGGCGGCGGCAACTGCATGCTGGGCGACTGGTGCCTGGATGCGCTGGCCGGTCGAATCCCGCCGGAGGACTACGTGTGGTGGTGGTCCGACGCCAGCGATCAGCGTGGGGCGACGGCGCATGAGATGGGACACTGCTGGGGCCTGGCCCACCCGGACGACGTGACGAACCCGGCCACCGGCGTCTATGACAAGGCGTATACGGTGATGTACAACTTCTGGGACTTCCCCGACTACCCCACCAACCCGGCCGACCCCACGTGGCCGCTGCACGGGCTGCACGCCTGGGCGAACGACCTGGGTCCGGGGGGTGCTCGGTACGAGGGTTACCAGGATGTTCACATGCTGGATTACCGCGCCGCGTGGTTTGTCACGCCGCGCTGGGCCCCGGCGGACTTGAACCATGACGGCAATGTGGACGATGCGGACACGGCCTTGTTCACTTCTTGTTTGAATGGTCCCGACGTCACCACGCCGCCTGCCGGCTGCGACACCACGGCCTTTGCGCGGGCCGACATCGAGGGGGACGACGACGTGGACCTGGTCGACTTTGCCGAGTACGCGATCTTGTTCAACGAGTGACCGTTACGATTCGTTGCCGGTCTGCAATACACATCGGCTGGTCATCCCTCGACGGCGTCGCTACACTGTCTGCGTTCGGGAAATCCGAGGCCAACAGGGAGAATGCCTATGGCGACCGTGGCGGAAGGCGAGGCGGCGCCGGCGTTTACGTTGCCGGCCAGCGATGGAACGAAAGTCTCGTTGAAAGACTTCAAGGGCAAACAGCAGGTGGTGCTGTACTTCTACCCGAAGGACAACACACCCGGCTGCACGCGGGAAGCGTGCAGCTTTCGGGACCAGGCGACGAGGCTCAAAAAGAAGGGGGCGGTCGTACTGGGCATCAGCCGCGACAGTCTGGCCTCGCACGACAAGTTCATTCAGAAATTCAAACTGCCGTTTCTGCTGCTCAGCGACGAGGATGGGGCGGTCTGCGAAGAATACGACGTGATCCGCGAGAAGAACCTCTACGGAAAGATGGTCAAGGGGATTGAACGCAGCACGTTCCTCATCGACCGAGACGGCAAGGTCAGGAAGATGTTTCGCAAGGTCAAGGTCGACGGACACATCGACGAGGTGCTCGCGGCCCTGGACTGAGGCCGGGGGATCTACGCTTTTAGCGGAGTGGGTATGACGCATACGACCGGCATGATCCCCGGGGACGACATGGGGCCGGAGGTTTCGCAGGCGGCGCGGCAGGTGCTGGACGCGGTCCGGTGTGCAAGTTGAGTGGATCACGTTGCCCGCGGGCACGGCGGCGGCGGAGAGGTGCGCGGCGACGTGTTGCCCGGGCGGACCCTGGGAACCATTCGTGAGTACATGTTGGCCATCCGAGGGCCGATCGCCACGCCTATCGTCAAGGGGTTTGCGAGCATCAACGTGCAACTCCGCAACGCTCTGAACCTGTACGCAGCCGTCCGGTCCGTGCGATCCATGCCCGGCATCCGCACACGGACCGACGGGTTCAAACGGGGCCGGTAGCGGGGTATACTGGGAGGCACGGACCGTCCCACCGGGTCAACCGGCCGCTTGAACAGGAGCCCACCCATGCTTCACGGACGAAGAGTATTCGCGCTGGCGACTGTGGCGTTTGTGGGGTTGATTGCCTGGCAGATTCCGGCAGAGCCGCCCGAAAAGCCGGCCCCCCCGACCAGCCGGCCGACGACCAGCGCCCCCGCGGAATGGCCCCGCCCGCGTACCGACGAACGAAAGATCGAACGGGAGCGGATGGCCAGGCAACAGATCGAGTTCCGTGGTGTGAAGGATGACAACGTGCTGGAGGCCATGCGCAACGTGCCGCGGCACTGGTTCGTGCCGACCGACCAGTCGCGGTACGCATACGCCGACACCCCGCTGCCCATCGGGGAAGGCCAAACCATCTCCCAGCCGTACATCGTGGCCCTGATGACGGAGGGCCTGGGCGTCAAGCCGGAGCACAAGGTGCTGGAGATCGGGACCGGCTCGGGCTACCAAGCGGCCGTTCTGAACGAGTTGACCCCGCACGTGTACACGATCGAGATTGTGGAGCCGCTGGCCAAGCGGGCGGCCGAGACGTTCAAGGACCGCGGCTACACGTCCATCCAGGCCCGGTGCGGCGACGGGTATGCCGGCTGGGCGGAGGCGGCGCCGTTTGACGCGATCATCGTCACCTGCGCCCCGACGCGCATCCCGCAGCCGCTGGTCGACCAACTCAAACCGGGCGGCAAGATCTGCATTCCCGTCGGCCGTGAGCATGAGAGCCAGCGGTTGACACTGGTCACCAAGCGCGAAGACGGCCTGCTGGAGTACAAGACGCTGGAGGATGTTCGGTTTGTACCCATGACGGGCGAGGCCGAGAAACGCCATCGCTGAACCCGCCGACCGGAGCCGGACGTGGCCGGACGAATCAGGGCGTGGCGAGCGTGGCGCGAGCGAACTCCGGAAGCATCCAGCGGGCGAATTCCTCGGGGTCTTCCGTGCGTTTGATCTCTCGGGCGGGGACGCCCACAACCGTGCTCATGGGAGCAACATCGTGGATCACCACCGCTCCGCCTCCGATGACGGCCTCGCAACCGATGCGGATGTTCTGGATCACCGTGGCCCCGATGCCCACGAAAGCGCCCGATTCCACCGTGACCCGGCCGGCCAGTCGGGCCCCGGGGCAGATGTGGCAGGCCGTCCCGACCATGGACTCGTGGTCCACGATGCACCCGGTGTTCAGGATGACGGAGTCTCCGATCTGGCAATGCGCGCAGACGAGGGCCCCGGCCGCGATCACGCAGTTGGTGCCGATCGTCACGTTGCGTGCGATGTTGGCGGAGGGATGTATAGCGTTGATGAGGGTCAGGCCGGTGCGCTCGATCCGTTCGGCGTGGTTTCGGCGGACTCCGTTGTCGCCGATGGCCACGATCGCGCCCTGGACGTTCATTTCGTCGCGCAGCCGGGGGATGTCGGCCAGACCCCCGAGGACGAGTTGGCCGTCCACGCGCCGGCCGACGATCTCCGCGTTGGAGTCGAGGAACCCGACGACGTCGTGCCGGCCCGCCCGAAGGAGGATATCCAGCACCACGCGTCCGTGGCCTCCCGCACCGACAATGACAATATTCATGGGCCTGGCGTCTCTTCCTCGCAACCGCCGGTGGCGATTCCGCGTTTTCCGACGTGCTTCCGGCCCCCCGGGCGATCCGCGGATGCGGCTCGATGCCCCGCCACGGTCTTATCGGACGGCCCCGACCCGAACTGAACCAGTTCCCGGTTTTTGACGTAACTCCTTGAGCCGTCAGCGACGAGGAGGTCCGTCGCGATTGGCGGCACTATGCGTCTGATGCCCATGCCCATGCGGGTGCCCCGAAGCGAGGACGGCGATTGACGCGCTACGCGGGTGGGACTATGCTGATTCCGGGAGTGCTGGGCACGTATCAATAAACCCTTGTGTACAGGGATATTAGGGATGTCGACTCCAGCGACCGCGACGTGGAAGCCGCTGGTCAGTGTACCGTTTCTGATTTGCGTTGTCCTGTTGGGCGCGGCGGCGGTCATGGCCGGCCCGCTGGCTCGCCATTGGAAGCAGGTCTTCATCAAAGATGCCATCCCGTTGCGCAAGCCGCTGCACGAATTGCGTCGAACGGCGTTGGGGCCGTTTCATTTCGTGAAGGATGAGCAGTTTTCGGCCAGTATTGTGAGTGCACTGGGGACGGACAAGTACGTGAGCCGGCTGCTGGAGGATACGCGCCAACCGGCGAACAGCGCGCTGCGATTCGCCAGCCTGTCCGTCACGTATTATACCGGCGGCACCAACTTGGTCCCGCACACGCCGGACGTGTGCATGACCGGAGCGGGCTACACCAAGAAGGACGCGGGATACGAATCGCTGACCGTGGATTCCCTGGCTCCGGGCGACACCGATGTGCCGGTTCGGTGGGTGACGTTCGTGAAATCCGCCGTGTTCAACCGTGCGGAACCGACGGTGGTATACACGTTTCACTGTAACGGGGCCTTCACGGCGTCGCGCACGGGGGTCCGTCAGCGCACGACGAATCCGATCGATCAGCATGCCTACTTCAGCAAGGTGGAGGTGAGCTTCACCGGATCGCAGGGGGAAACGCCCGGCCGGAAGGAGACCCTGGAGGCCGCGCGCAACCTTTTTGAATACCTTCTGCCCGTTCTGGAGAAAGAGCACTGGCCGGACTGGGAAGCCGCGTCGCGCCCGCCTGTGGCGGCGGATGCGGCCGCCCGCGGCTGAGCGGCTCTTGCGGTACGGAGTTGTTGAGGACAGTCACTACGCCACGGCGGGAATGGAATTATGGCCAAGCGAAAACGACTGAACAAGAACCTGATCGTCGCCCTGACCGGTGTCGGTTTTCTGGTGATGACGGTGGCGGGCGTGGCCCTGGTGTACAGTCTCCAGGAGACGAACCCCCTGCAGTTGGCGGAGCAGGCGGAGCAGGCGGCGGAGAAGGGTGACTGGGACACGGCCCGGAAGTTCTACATCCGCGCCTATGACACGAAGCGTGAGCCGATCTATCTGGTTCGGGTGGGGGAATGCTTCCAGGAAATCGGCGACGACCAACGGGCCCGCGGCAGTTGGAGCGAGGCTGTCACTCAGGACGTGAACCTGGTGGAAGGCTGGCAGAGGCTGGTCGAGTGGCTGATTCCGTACGCGATGCCCGGCGTCGACCCCAGTTGGCTCCTCGAAATCAAGAAGAACGCGGAGGGTCTGTTGAACGCGCTATCCGCGACGAACGGCCTGGGTACGCCAGCCGGCGAGACGGATGGTACAACGGGGCCCGCCCAACCGACGGCGGAACGAACGAGCAACGCCGCCCGGGCCTTGGGAACGTACGCTCTGGGAGTGTCCCTGATTGAATTGGCGCGTCAGCAGCAACAGGAGGGTGACGCCGTCCTGGGCCGGCAGTACCTGGAGGAGTCCGTCTCGCTTGACCCGTCGAGCGTGCAGTACACGTCCCGCCTGGCCCAGAGCTTGATCGAAGCCGGTGACGTGGCCGGCGCGGAAACCCTGTTCCGGAACCTCTGTGAGGTGAATAGCACGCCCGGCATGACCGCCGTGGAGTCGAACATCGCCTACGCGTCGTTTCTGCTGTACCCTCAGAAGAACGAACCGCAACAGGCCCGCGCCGTCCTGACCAATGCCGTCGAGCTCGCCGGAGACGATCCGGAGGCACAGGCCGCCGCCCTGACGGCGCTCGGCACGCTGAGCCTCGCGAATTGGGAGCGTTCTCTGGCCGACCCCGATACACCCGAGGACGCGCAGGCCGTTGCCGAGGCTAAAGAGCTCTATGAGAAGGCCATCGCGGCCCATCCGGATGCGTTTGACCCATACATCCGGCTGGTCGGCATCTACGTGCGGGAGAGCAGTCTCGCGGAGGCCCGGGAAGAGATCGAGGCGGCCCGCCAAAAACTGGAGGAGGCGATTCAGCTCAACCAGGAGCGCCTGGACAGGGGCATCATCCGAGTTGGGCGAAAGGGCTCGATGCAGAAGGGGTTGCGGTATCGCATGCTGCTGCAGGCGACGGAGCTGCACGTGGAACTGGCCCGCCGGCTGGATGCGGCCTCGCTGGAGCGTCAGGACTCTCTGGACCGGGCCCGCGAGCGGGTGATGGAGGCGGAGAACGAGATCAGCGGCCAGCCACGAACGCTGGAGGTGAGGGCGAGCATCGCCATCGCCGAGAACAACATGCGGGAGGCGCTGCGGTTGACGGAAGAGGTGGACGCGCTGAGCGGCCTGCGATTCACGTGGCAACACAAGCTTCGGCTGGCCCGGCTGCGCACCCAGATGGGGGAACTGGGGGCCGCACGCAAGGCGATTGAGGAGGCCCTTGCCCACCCGGACATCGTCCAGACTGCTCCGGCCGCCCTGTGGACCGCGTACGCACAGATCCTCTCCCGCCTGCAGGAATGGCCGGCCACGGAGGCCGCGACGCGAGAGGCCCTGCGGCGCAACAGCAATGATCTTCTGGCGATGAACCTCCGCGCGAACGCCCTGCGCGAGCTGGGCCGCGAGGACGAAGCGGAAGACCTGATGTCCAAGGTTGCGAAGGAGGGAGGCACGGAAATCGCGGACCGCATCCGCGATCGTGAGTTCCGCCAGAAGCTGCAGGAGGCGATTCTGGCCGAGCGGTTTGACGACGCCGTCCAGATGCTGCGTGAGAAAATCGAGGCAAACCCCGAAGATGAGACCTACCCGGTCGCCCTGGCCGGTATTCTCCACGACCAGGGCAGCAAGGATGAGGCCGTGGCCGTGCTGGAGGAGGCGCTGGCCGCCAACCCGGACTCGTTGAATCTGCACACCGCCCTGGACAGGCTCGACGAGTCCAAGACTCCCGAGCAGCGAAAAGAAGCCCTGGAGGCCCGCGTCCTGGAGCGCGTCCAAAACGAAGAAACCGATGCGTTCGATCGCAATCTCGAGCTCAGCCGCTTCTACGTGAGACTGAATGAGCCCCGCAAGGCCGAGACACACCTGTTGGAGGCGCAGCAGCAGTTTCTGGCCAAGGCCACGCCATCCGCACGGGCTGCGGCGCCAGGCGTCCTGGAACTGATCCTGCTGTACCGACTGGAGATGGCGTTTGCGGAAGGCGATCTCGCTCGGGCCGAGCAGATCGTGGGAACGGCCATCGACCAGAACGTCGACCTGGCGGAAGGGAAGACGTTTCTGGGTCGCCTGTACCTGCGCAAAGGAGAAATCCTGCGGGACGAGCAGAAGACGGACGAGGCCGGAAAGATGTTCGAGCAGGCTGCCCAGGAATTCAAGGCCGCCCTGGCACACATGCCCACCAATTCGGAGGTGCAGTTGTTCTACGGGGAGAGTTGCCTGCGACTGAATCGCGTTTCGGAGGCGGAGATCGCCTTCCGGCAGGCCGCCCAGATCAACCCGCGCGAGGGTCGGGCGTGGAAGGGACTCGCCGTAATCGCTCAATCACGAGGCGACGAGGCCGCCTTCGTCGAGTACGTGGAGAAGTGCCGCGATCTTCTGCCCGGAGATCCCATGGTCCAGGGTTGGGCTACGCTGGTTCGTGAACATGATGACCCCGCGCAGGGTATCGTCCGCCGGGAGGAAATCCGCCGGCAGAACCCGGCCGATTCCCAGAACCTGATTCGCCTGGCCGGTTTGTACTTCCAGCAAGGCAACCGTGAGAAGGCTGACGAGGTGTTTGAGGAAGCCCTGCGACTACCGAACATTGATGCCGGTGGCATTCAGGCCGCGGCCGTCTTCTTCGCTCGGACCGAACGGGCCGAACGTGGCCTCCAATTGCTGCAGGATCTGGTCGATCGCACGGAGGATCCCGCGGAAAAGGCATCCAACCAGTTGCGCATCGGCTCCTATCTGTTTAACCTGGCGGATCGCGCCCGTGCCGACGCGGCCATGTTGGCCGCGGCGGACATCCAGGCCAACCAGGCCGTGTGCGCCGCCCTCGGCGAGTACTTCCTCAAGACCAACCGCGTCGAGAAATGCATCGAATGGTACGAGAAGGCCCTCGCGCTGGCCGAAAGCGACGGGTCCCCACAGGCAGCACTTCTCTCCCGGATCATCGTGGAGTGCTTTCTGCGAGCGGGCAAGAGTGAAGAGGCTCGCCGCCGCTTCGACCGCTACGCGGCTCGCTATCCGGACGATCTGGATGGTCTGCCCCTGCGGGCCGAGCTGGAATCCGCCTTTGGCGACCCCTCGCAGGCCGTTGTGACCCTCGCCCGATACCTGGAGCAGCGACCGGGTGACGCACGGGCCCTCTTCCGCCGGGCGCAGTTGTACAGCGCCATGGGACAGTGGCAGCGGACCTGCGCCGACCTGGAGCGGTTGCGAGCCGCCGTCCCGGATGCGGAAGGCTTCCGCCCCCGCATTCTGTTGGCTCGCGCGTACGAAATGACGGGCCGGCGAGACCTGGCGGAATCGGAACTGAAGACCGTGCTTGAACGAGAGCCGAGGGCGGCCAACGTGGCCATCCAGCTTGTCAATTTCTACGAGAAGAACAACCGCCTGACGGACGCCGAGAAAGTCGTCACGGCACAGCTTGCCGTATCTCCGAACGACGCCCGCTGGCTTTACCAGGGTGGGCGACTGGCGGTCAAGCAACAGGACGCGGACAAGGCCATTCGCCTGTTCACCCAGGCCTGCGAGAATTCAGACTACGATCCGACGCTTGTGATCGCCCTGATGGATGCGTTTGTGCAGTTCCGACGAACGGCCGACGGCATCGCCTTCTACGAAAACCAACTGCCGCCGGCGCGTCGCAATGCACCGATCATGTCGCGCTACGCCGCCATGCTGGCACAGAACGGACAGAAAGACCTCGCGGTTCGCACGTTCTGCCTGGCCGTGGACAGGGCCGGTGCACGGACGATCTCCGAATTGACGCCGATCGCAAACGACGCCGCGTCGGCGCTGACGGCGGCCGGCGCCCTGGAGGCGTTTGCGGGCGAGATTCCCGACCAGCGTCTCCAGCGGCCGGCCCGAATCCTCCACGCGGTGTTGCTGGCCGGCCTGAATCGCTCTGCAGAGGCAATTGCGGCCACAGAATCGTTGGTCGCCACCAGCGAATCCGAGATGGAGCGCGGCCTATTCATCGTGCAGCTCGCCATGCTCAACGAAACCACAGAGAATTATGAATCGGCCCGCAAGCTGTACGAAGAGGCCCTCGCCATCCAGCCCGAGGACTTCGTCTCGCTGAACAACCTCGCGTATCTGCTGGCGGAACAGCTCGACCAGCCGCAGCAGGCCCTGCCCTATGCCCGCAGGGCGGTTGAAGTCAGCCCGCCGGCGGCCATGCCCGCCGCGATGGACACACTGGGCTGGATCCACGCCGGACTGGGCAATCTGGACGAAGCCATCGGTTCGCTGACGGACGCCGTGCAGCGCGACGATCAGTACGTCCCCGCCCGCGTGCATTTGGGTGAGGTGTACCGCCGCAAGGGAAACTTCGAGGCGGCCACCGATACGCTTGTCCTGGCAAAGAAGCTGATTGAAGAGAGCCGCAATCCCTCGGATCAGGCCTTGCTTGCGAGCGTGGAGGCCGGCCTGGCGAAGGCGCAGGCCCGAGACACCGGCCCATGACCGCGGAAAGCCGGCTCTGCGGACGCGATCCGGCGACGACATCGGGAACCGCCCGCGGCCTTGCCGCCGGACCACCCCGGTCCCGCAGAGCGTGCCGCGAATTCTCCCTGGGGCCGGCCGTCGGCGAAACGTGATGGATTCGCTACAATCCTCCGGATGACCTGGGTCCTTCTCGTGGTGCTGCTGGCCTGCTCGGCCGCCGTCTCCGGGTCGGAAACGGCGCTGTTCGGACTGTCCCGGCAGGATCTGCACACGTTCGCGACCTCCTCCAGCCGCTTGCGACGCACGGCCGCCCTGCTCCTGCACCACCCCCATCACCTTCTGCTCACGGTGCTGATCACGAATACCGCCGTCAACATCGGCATCTTCGCCGTATCGTTTCTCATGGCAGAGGATCTGGGACGCTCCTCGCCGCTTCTGGCTTCGTTGGCCGGCGTGGGCGCGCTGGTGGCGGTGATTCTCTTTGGCGAAATCCTGCCCAAGTCCATTGCCCTGTCCCACCCGCGGCGTCTGGCTCCGCTGGTTGCACCGGGCATCCAGGCCCTCCAGTTTGTCCTCACCCCCGTGCGGTGGCTGCTGGCCGTTCTCCTGGTGGAACCGGCCACCCGGCTGTTGCTTCCTCCGGCGGCCCGCGTCCCGGCGGTCTCCACGGAGGAACTGCGAGACATTATCGACAGCTCTGCCGGGCACCAGGTGCTCAACTCGGTGGAGAGTGACATGCTTCAGGCGGTGGTGGGGCTGGCGGACGTGAACGTCCGATCGGTGCTCGTGCCGCGTGTGGATATGATTGCCGTGTCATTGGGAGACGAACGGGAGGCGATTCGGGACCGATTCGAGCAATCCGGCAAGACGAAACTCCCGGTCTTTGACCGTGATCTCGACGACGTTCGCGGATTGCTGTATGCCCGCGACTTCCACCTGAACCCCGAACGAAGCGTGGAACAGTTGCTCCGTCCGGTCGCGTTCGTGCCGGAGCAGGCCAACCTGATTCAGGTCATCCGCCATTTCCGCCTGACACACACACAATTGGCCATCGTGGTGGACGAATACGGCGGGGTCGCCGGCCTGGTAACCCTGGAAGACGTGTTGGAGGAAATCGTCGGAGATCTGCGCGGGCCGGCGGAGGAGGAACAGCCCCTCGCCCAGGCCCTGGACGACAACACGTACCGCCTCTCCGGGCAACTTGGTGTTCGCGACTGGGCCTCCCTGTTCGGCATCACCGCGGTCGATGCCGACGTGGATACGTTGGGCGGGTTGATTACGGCTCGACTGGGACGTCTTCCCCGCGTCGGAGACTGTGTGCGAACCGGCAACCTGACGATCACGGTGGAATCGCTCCGCGGGCGCCGCGTGGGAACCCTCATTCTGCATCGCATGCCGGCCGGTACGGAGGTCCAGGCATGAGCGAAACCTGGCTTCTCTACGCGCTGTGCGCCCTGGCGGCCCTGCTGGGCTCCGCGTTCTTCTCCGGAATCGAGACGGGGATCTACTGCCTGAACCGCGTCCGCCTGCATCTGCGCGCCCAGCGGCAGGATCGAACGGCGCGCCCCCTCGCCCGCCTGCTGGATGACGAGCAATCGTCGCTCTCCACCGCCCTGGTGGGAACGAACATCTGCAACTACGCCCTTACGGCGGTGGTCGCCCTGTTCGTCGGCCGGCAGCTTGGCCTGGACGACCGCGGCGCGGAAATCTACACCACGGTGGTGGTCACGCCCGTGGTCTTTGCCTTCGGGGAGGTGGTGCCCAAGAACGTATTCCGGGTTGCGGCCGACCGACTCATGTATCCGGCGGCCCCGCTGTTGCTGGCCGCTCGCTACCTTCTGCTGCCCGTGGTCTGGGCGATGCGCCGCGTCACGTCCGTGGTCACACGAACGTTTGGTGCCGTCGAGGCCGGGGGAGACACACTGTTCGTCGCACGACGACGGATCGCCACCGTCCTGCGAGAAGGCCTGCTTCACGTGGGCAGCGATCCCGAGCAGTTCGGACTGGTGGAGCGCGTGCTCGCCCTGTCCAGTACGCCGGTCCACGCCGCCATGGTGCCCCGCAACCGCGTCATTGCCGTCCATGCGGACGCCGGTCCGGCCGAGTTGCGTGATCTTGCTCGCCGGACTCCGCACACCCGTTTGCCCGTCTACGAAACGGACCCCCGTCGCATCATTGGAATGGTAGTCGTTCACGAGGTGCTGGCCGGTCCCTACCCGCCCACGCTTCGCGATGCGATTGAGCCCGTCCTGTTCATCCCCCCCCACGACACGGTGGCCGCTACCATCGTCCGCATGAGGGAGGAACGCCGGACCATGGCCGTCGTCGTGAATCGAAACGGACTCCTCCTGGGGCTCGTCACCCTCAAAGACCTGATGGAGGAGATCGTCGGCGAGTTGACGGAGTGGTGATGCCTCCGGCGCTTCAGACGCCGGCGGACACGCTTGCGGATTGGCGTTCGTCGCCCGATTACTGGGGTCCGCTGCCTTCCAATGCTGCCTGGAAAAGCAGGTAATCCGTCAGATTCACGGCCTCGTCATTGTTCATGTCCGCGCAGTTGCACAACACGGTGTACGGCATTTCGAAGCATGTCTGGAACCCGGCGAAATCGTCCAGGTCCACGTCACCGTCCCAATCGAGATCTCCCGAACTGCAGGAAGCGCAGGGGTCCGGCGTACACGTGGAGAACGGGCCGACCCACTCTCCGCCGAAGCCCAGACAATCGACCTCAAACTGGTCGGGGAAGCATGTTTGTCTCCAACAGCACGCCCCGAGGGGTTGTGGGCATTGCGTGCCGGAACACAGCGTTCCCGTGCCCTGGAAAGTGCCTCCAAGCTGATCACAGTGTACGCCCACCGTTTCCAGACACGATCCGTCGGGCAGGCAGCAGGCGCCGAGCAGGCAGACGCCTGAGGCACAGGTGGTCCCGTGGCCGGCGTAGTAGCCCTGGAGGACATCCTCGCACGTGCTCGGGCTCTGGTTGTTCAGGCAACCGCCCAATCCGTTGCAGCAGGCGCCCGTGGGTTGCGGGCACGTTACCTGGTCGCACGTGAGGCCTTCGTGGAAGGTCTCACCCGTCCCGGTGCATTCCAGTGCGGTCACGCCGTTGGTGCACATGCCGTCCAGAAGGCAGCAGGCGCCCGTCGGCTGGTCACAGGGGTTGGGGGTGCACGTCGTTCCGTCGCCCGTGTAGGTGCCGCCCACTGCCGCACACTCCGCCTGCGTACGGACCGTGCATGCCCCGAGCGAATCACAACAGGCCCCCGTCGGCACGCACGTGAAGGGCACATACGTGACGCGGATGTTCCAGTCGCCCGACGGCTGGAAAGCACCCAGGTCGCGGAAGCGGTGCCAGCCGCCCGGGCACGATCCCACGCCGCAGTTCGGCCGGCAGTACAGCCAGTTATGGTCCGGGTTGGAGATGCCACCCACATCCGTGGTGGGAAAGGCGTTCGAGCCGGTGGGCGGAGGACAGCACTCCGCAGGGGTCAGCCCGAAGTTGCAGGGCGCTGTGGGCGGATTGTTGTGCTGGTCGATGCGATACCCGATCGTGAACGTGTGCGACCCGTCGTCCTGCACGAAGATCTGCTCCGGGTCGGACGGATCGACCGTGACCTTCACGTTCACGCCCACCGTACCCGGATTCAGCACGATATGCGGAAGCAGGTCACCATCCGAAACGAAACTGGCGACCAGCGTGCCCGTATCCGGCGTGCCCGACCAGACCAGCAGCGACCAGTGCGTCGTTGTCTGCACGGTGGCCTGGTGGGCGAAAATCGCCTCCATGTCCGTCACGTGAACGGGAAACGCATCCGCATCGAGCACGTACGAGGCAGCCAGGATCTCGTCCGCCACAAAACCGGCCTGCATCGTGTAGGAGCCGCCGGCGAAATCGGCGCTCGAGTACGTTTGAACGACCGGCGGGCACTCTCGCAGACCCTCTGCCCACAGCCCACCGTCCTCCGCCGCAATGGGCGTGATCACCGCGTCCACCCGAATGGGCATCGGCGTCAGACGCTTTCCACACGCACCCGCTTCCAGTCCGAGCGGATCATCGGCCGACACGCCGGCGGCGCAGACCCATCCAAACGCCATCGTCAACACGACCACCCTTGTGGTCACTTTCACCGGCCGATTCGCGCGCGTCATCACGAAAGCCTCCTTCTTGGAACGAGTGACCCATCCCTGCCCATACAGGTGTGCCCAACCCCGCAATAACTCACCCCTCCTCCTTATTCTGGCACCCCAACTCTGTCTGTTCAATGGTGAACCTGGAATGTTCTGAAAACGAGGCGCGACACAGAAAGGAATCATAAATTAAAGCTACAATGAAATGTGCCACTACTCGGGCAAGCGGTCGACCACCCGGCAGGATGAATCACCTTGCCTGACAGGGCGCCCAATGGCGGATAAGCCGGCAGAGTCCCTCATCGCGGGACAGGTAATCCAAACGCAGCCGCTCGCCGGCCGTTCCCAGGCTTGCGGACCGGCCGATCGCTCCGTCCACCAGGGCCAGCCCGTTCATCGCATCCTGGAACGTCAGC
>JAFGJQ010000273.1 GCA_016929015.1 Phycisphaerae bacterium
CCTGCAAATCAACATCGAGCTTGCCGACGGCAGCGTCATGCGCATCGCGTCGGATGAGGACTGGAAGGTTTCCACGGGCCCGATCCTCCGCAACGACATTTACGGTGGGGAGGTGTACGACGCCCGGCTCGAAAAGCCGGGCTGGTCGACGGCCGCCTACGACGACGCCGGTTGGGGCCGCGCCGCCGTGAAAGAGCCGCCCGGAGGAGAACTCACGCCGCAATTGATGCCGCCCATCAAGGCGATCGAGGTCATCAAGCCCAAGACGCTCGCGAATCCGAAGCCGGGTGTCTACGTCTACGATTTCGGCCAGGTCTTCGCCGGCTGGGCCAAGCTGCGCGTCAAAGGGCCCGCCGGAACCAAGGTCACCATCAAATACTCCGAGCGGATCCTCAAAGACACCGGGCTCCTGGACCAGAGAATCTTCTGCTATCCGGGCCTGAAGAGCACTGACGAGTATACGCTCAAGGGTGACCCCGCAGGCGAGGTCTACTCGCCGACCTTCGCCTTTCATCCCGTGCGATACGTCGAGATCGAGGGCTATCCCGGCACGCCGACTCTCGACGACCTGGACGGCATCGTGGCACACGGCGCGGAAGACCTCGCCGGCGACTTCCACTGCTCCAACGAAATCTTGAACCGGATCCATCGCAACGCGGTTTGGACCTTGAAGAACGCCCTGTACGGCATGCCGATGGATTGCGTCTACCGCGAGCCCATCTCCTACATTTATCTCTCGGGCGTCTATTCGACCGTGAGCACGCGCAAGTACTTGCCTTTGTTTCTCGGCAAGTGGTTGCGCGACGTGGCGGATGCCCAGGACGAGACGGGTTCAATCTCGGCCATCGCGCCCTGCTACAGCATACGCCAGTTCGACGCGGCGTTTGGCGGGATTTACCCGGTCCTCGTATGGTACTACTACCAGACTTACGGGGATGAGCGCATCCTGGACGAGCACTACGCCGGCATGAAGAAGCTGGTGGACTTCGTCACTTCGCTGGCGCGCGACCACATCCTATCCACGGGAACCTACGGCGACCACATGGTGCCGGGGGACGCGCCGGGGCAGGAAGAGTATCTCTCGAAGGAGTCGCCGCCGACTCTGATATGGACCGCCTACTACTATCTCGACGTCTCCGTGATGGCCCAGGCGGCCCGCGTTCTCGGCAAGGAGGAGGACGCCCGGCATTATGCCGATCTGGCCGGGAAGATCAAGGATGCCTTCAACAAGAAATGGCTCGACCGCGAGCGGAACCAATACGCCACCGGCACGGAGACGTGCAACCTGGTTCCGCTGGCCGTCGGCCTGGTCCCCGAGGCCAACAAGAACGGCGTGGTGCAGAACGTGGTCAAGGATATCACGAAGAAACATGGGGGCCGTTTCCATGCCGGCGACGTCGGCGCCGTGTGCATGGTCGACGTGCTGCCGGAGCGCGGCCAGGGAGAGCTGCTGTACCGGATTGCCGCGGCGACAACCTATCCCGGCTGGGGATACATGGTCAAACAGGGCGCGACCACGATTTGGGAGGCGTGGGGGAGATCGTGGTCCCACTCCGACCGCGAGCGCCACGAGAGCATGATCATGTTGTGCTTCATCGAGAAGTTCTTCTACGAGGACTTGGCCGGCATCCGGGGACCGGCCTTTCATGCGACGCGCTCGACGCTCCCCGGCTACCGGCGGATCGTCATCCGGCCCCGCATCCTGGGCGACTTGAACCATGCCGAGGCTTCGATCAAGACCGTCCGCGGGACGGTGTCGTCGAGCTGGAAGCGCGCCGGCAACGCGATCGGCCTCGACGTGGTGATTCCCGTCAACAGCGAGGCCGAGGTCAGCGTCCCGAAACTCCGGCTGCAAGACGTGATCGTCGAAGAAGGCGACAAGGTGGTGTGGCGCGGCGGATCGTACCTGCCGGGCGTGACCGGAATCACCGGCGGCCGCGACAGCGGTGAGTACGTAACGTTCGACGTCGGCTCCGGAGACTACCGCTTCAGGCTCCGTGGTTCGCCGTAAGATGCCGATTCCCGCGACACAAAACACCATTGAGCCGCCCGCCGCCGCGGGTATACTGATAAACGTGAATACCTCGACCCGAGACACGTTCGCTATGCAAACTCGACGCCGATTCCTGGCCGATGCGGCCGGCGCCGCGACCGGCGCCCTGGTCGGCGGCACTGTGCGGTCCTTTGCCGCCGAGGGGCCGGAGGCGCTGGGGATGATCTCGCTGGAAGGCCCGGCCGAGGAGGTCGGGCGGCGTTTCGGCCGGCTCAACGCGGCCGCCATCCGAGAGCACATGGCGCCGATCCTCGACGGCTGGCGGGCCGAGGGACTCGACCAACGGCGCCTGGCCGAGAAGAGCAAGCCGTTTCGCCGCTTTCTCAAGAAGTACGCGCCCGCCTGGGAGGAGGAAATGGCCGGCTGCGCCGAAGGGGCCGGCGTCCGGCTCGACGACTACGTCGCCTTCCAGGCCGGCAAGTATCGCGGTCTTTTTGCCCTGGACGAGTGCACGTCGTTCTTTGCCGTGGGCGACGCCACCGCCGACGGTGCGACGCTGTTCCACAAGACCAGGGATAACCAGGCGAGACAGCAGTGCGCCTACCGCAAGGCCCTCCGCCAC
>JAFGJQ010000274.1 GCA_016929015.1 Phycisphaerae bacterium
CGCTCGGCGCGAATCCGGCTGATCGTCGGCTCCAAGCTGACCGGGGCCGACGTCGAGCAGGCTTACCAGCGCTTCGCCGACGAATGCCGGCAGGCGAAAAACGCCTCGGACAAACCCGCCGCAAAGCCCGCCGCCGGCCAGGAACCTGCGGCCGCGGAGAAGGCAAGCGCAACCGAGAAGAAATGAACGTGTCGGTGGGCAACCTTCTGAGCAACCGGGCATACATGGTGATGGCCTCGCTGCCTTGGACGCTGAATGCGTGGTTTGCGTTGAGCCTGCCGGAGCGGGGTCGCTGCAATGCGCTTGTTCTGGGACTATTGTGGCACCCGCGCCTCGCCGGTGTGATTTCGTGGCTTCAGGATGCACCCCAGGCACGAGGCCAAGGCGCAGCTTGCTGCCGCTTGCTTTCCCTGGGAACCGATCCCGGGAGGTGTGCGACCGGCACCATGGCCGGTGGAATCATCCTCCGGGTGACGTTTCCAGGCGCCCAAACCGCAGCGCTGGCAGCAGCGCGAACGCCATCCGGTTGACGAGCGACGCTTTACTCGTCTCGGCCAGCAGTTCCTCCGTCATTCGTCTGATCGCCGGAAGAACACCGTGCGGCGGACCGGCGCCCTCCAGTCGGGTTTCGAACCCGCGTGCCATGACCTCCAGCGGATTGTCGAAATAGCCGTGCTGCTGGAGCAACAAGCCGTAGAGCCCGAGAAACCGGTTGACGCCGAGCGTTCGCCACTGAACAACATGGACCAATTCATGAAACACGAGCGATTCGTTGGTTTCGCTGCCGCATTGAAGGAAGATAGTGTCGAGGAGGGTGATGCCAGCGGGGTCGACGAACAGAAACTGATCCGCTGCACCGAGTCCCCACTGTTCAACGGGCGGCCGCGGCACTTTCTGTACCACCACGATCTTTACACGGTCGAGAAGCTCGTGCGGATAAAGCTTCGGCAGGCGACTGAACCTGCGTGTGCTGAGTGACTGCGCAACAGAGACGTGATCTGCCAGCGTCCATCGGACCCATCGCCGCGCCTTCGGAAGTGCGGGCAAGAGCTGCAGTAATCTGCTCATCCTTCAGCCGCCGGATCTGTGAGGTCTGAGTGCGACCACCTGCATCGTTTCGTCAGCCGAGAGCCTGGGGACAAGCGCGGCCAGCCATGAGCCTATCCCAAGACCCCCAGACGCACCGGCGAGACGCCGGCGGCACAAGCCCCCTGGGAACAAACTGTAAGCTGCCGGGCCGTATCCGCTCATTGTATAGCGACCTTGTCCCTCTTGCACTTGCGGCTTCTGGCGGAGTCCGCTTGTGTCCATCCTCATGCAGCCGAAACAACGGGGCGATTTGTTTGCAGGGCTCCTGAGCTGTCACGTACTCTGGCTCGACTTCTGCGGACTGCGGACCTGTCCACGGGTGCTCCTTTCTGGTAGAATAACACTGGAGGAAACGAGGTAGTGTTCGCGGAGGAATGGGGCGGTGTTCGGGCCGCCGGATCGAGCGGGGTGCCTGTGCTCAACTCAGACGGGGGGCGGATTGCGGGTTGTCGGCAACGTCGCGGAGCCGGCATGCCTGTCGTGCCCGTCCGAGGGGTGGAAGAGGCGAATCCAGCGAGGAGATAAGAGGTATGCGATTCTCGACGCCAACCGTGACCTGGTCGCTGGTGTGGGTGATGATGTGGTGCGGGGCGGCCATCGGCGACACCGTCGTGGTCCCCGCGGGCGGGTTCTGGATGGGCCAGGACGGGACCGATCCCAGCTCCTACCAGGACGAGGTCGGGATTCACTGGGTGGAGGTGGAGGCGTTCGAGATCTCGCGGAACGAGATCACCAATGCCGAGTATGCGGCCTTTCTGAACGCGGTGGGTGTGGCGGAGGACGAATACGGCCGGCCCTACATCGACGCGGACGATCCCCAGATCCGCATTCACTACAGCGGGTCGAGCTGGCAGGTCGACACGGGCTGGGAGAATCATCCCATGCGCGAGGTGTCCTGGTACGGGGCCGACGCGTACTGCCGCTGGGCGGGGGGACGGCTGCCGACGGAGGAGGAATGGGAAAAAGCCGCCCGGTGGGATGCGGGGGCCAGCCACAGCCGCATGTGGCCCTGGGGCGACGTCTATTCCTGCGACCACAACAGCTCGTGGTGGTGCAACGAGCCCTACAACGGCGGCCCCACGACGTATCCGGTGGGGTCGTTCCCCAGCGGGGCGAGCCCGTACGGCGCGCTGGACATGGCGGGCAATGTGTGGGAATGGACGATGGGGGGGTACGAGAGCTACCCCGGGGTGCCGCCCCACGTGGGGACGTTCAACGACTACAGCCGGGAGGTTCAGCGGGGCGGGAGCTGGACAAACAGCGACTACAACCTGCGGTGCGCCGTGCGGAGCCCGCAGCCGCGTTACATGACGGACGGGAACCTCGGGTTCCGGGTCTGCTACAGCGCCTACGAGCCGGACGTGCCGGCCGTGCTTCCTTCTCAGAGCTCCAGCGCCATCGAGTGGATCGAGAATTTCGACGTGGCCACGCCGATGGACGAGTACTACGACTGGTGGGGCAACGGCCGGTCGTTTGTGATCGAGGCGGGGAACAGTTGGGCGGTGGCCTCGCTGCAGAACCCCAGCTACGTGTGCGGCGAGTACATGGCGATGGTGCGGCGGGACACGGGAGGCATCTTTGCCCTGGGCGACGAGGTGGATATCACGGTCCGGCTGAAGTATGAGCGGGGCGACCGGGACTACGCCCGGACGTCGGTGGCGGTGGCGTGGGGAGACACGCGGACGATCGTTCCGGGTGGTCGGGGGGCGGACGAGAACACCGGGTATCCGTGGTTCCTGATCGCGAACAACACCGACACCCCGAACGAGTGGCACGAGGTGACGTGCGAGCGGGTGGAGTGGGGCGGCGGCCTGTTCTGCATCGGGTTCGGCCTGTGGGGCAATCTCTCGGACAAGGCCAGCCCGCCGATCGTGGGTCAGCACCGGATGTGGGTGGACTGGGTGCGGGTGCGGTTGTCGGTGAGCGACACCGACGAGGACGGCATCCTGGATGACGGTGACGGCAGCGGCGTCATCGGGGACAACCCCTGCACGGGCGGCCAGACGGAGAACTGCGACGACAATTGCGTGGCGAACCCGAACCCCGATCAGCTCGATGACGACAGCGATGGCGTGGGAGACGTGTGCGACGCGTGTCCGGGCTACGACGATTCGCAGGATGAAGACGGCGACGGCGCGCCGGACGGCTGCGACAACTGCCTGGGCCTGTCGAATCCGGATCAGACGGATACGGATGAGGACGGGGCGGGCGACGCCTGTGACGACGACGACGACGGCGACGGGCTCGACGACGGAGACGACAACTGCCCGCTGGCCTACAACCCCGGCCAGGAGGATGACGACGAAGACGGCGTGGGAGATCTGTGCGACAGTTGCCCGGATACGCTGCCGGGTGCGGTGGTCGATGAGACCGGCTGCCCGGTGCCGGTTCGCGCGGACTTCGACGGCGACGGCGACGTGGACCAGACCGATTTTGGCCACATTCAGGTTTGCCTCACGGGGAACGGCACGGCGTGCGAAGACGAGGCGTGCTTCAACGCCCGGTTTGACGGGGACCCGGATGTGGACAACGCCGACATGGATCTGTTCCTCGGGTGCATGAGCGGTTCCGGTCTGGCCGGTGACCCCGACTGCCCGGACACGGGCCAGTAGCCTGGAGGGGCCTGGCCGGGAGTGGACCACGACACAAGCAAGCCCCCCCGTCGCGATAGCCGGCGGGGCGCGTGCGGTAGTCGTGCCTGTCGCCGGTTATTCAGGAGCAATCAATCCCCCTCCGCGGTGGTCGCGCACGCGGGGGGTGACCCTCGCCGGTCGCGTGCCGTGCCCCGGCAATCACCCTTCACGGCCGCCCGGCGATTCGGTATCGTCTGACGGGTGGACGCTATTATCATCAGCGTCGGCAGCGAGCTCACGCTCGGCCAGACCGTGGACACCAACAGCGCGTGGCTGTCGCGCCGGCTGGCCGAGATCGGCGTGCCCGTCGTTCAGCACCTGACGTTCCCCGACGAGCTGGATCCGATCCGTTCGGGCATCGACCTCGCGTGCGAGCAGGCGGCCGTTGTTCTCATCAGCGGGGGGCTCGGTCCGACGGAGGACGACCTGACCCGCCACGCTCTCGCGGCCGCCATGGGGGTGGAGCTCGAGCTGCACGGCAATTGCGTCGAGAAGATCCGCTCCTTCTTCACCCGCCGCGGGCGCGCCATGCCCGAGGCCAATATCATTCAAGCCATGTTCCCGGCCGGGGCGACGCCGATCGAGAACACGTGCGGCACCGCGCCCGGGATTTCCGCGCGGCACAAGCGAGCGGCCGTTTTCGCGATGCCCGGCGTGCCGCGCGAGGCTCAGGTCATGTACGAGCGCGACGTCCTGCCCGTGCTGGAAGCGGAAAGCCGGGGGGCCGTTCTGCTCGCCACGACGGTCCAATGCTACGGGGCAGGCGAGTCGGACATCGGCGAGAG
>JAFGJQ010000275.1 GCA_016929015.1 Phycisphaerae bacterium
AGCAGCGCCTGAAAGAGCAGCAGGAGTCCGGCCGGCGGCTCAAGCTGGCGGACGTTCTGCTGGAGGGCGGGTACGTTACGCGGTCGCAGCTCGAGCGTCTGACCAAGTCGCTGGACGATGACTCGATGTATCGCCCGGCCCAGCAGATCCCGGGGTTCCAGATTCTGGGCAAGCTCGGGCAGGGGGCGATGGCGACCGTCTTCAAGGCGAAACAACTCAGCCTGGACCGGATCGTGGCCATCAAGGTGTTGCCCAGACGGCTCAGTGAGAACCCGGAGTTCGTGGACCGGTTCTACCGGGAAGGTCGTGCCGCGGCCCGCTTGAACCACGCGAACATCGTGCAGGCCATCGATGTGGGTGAGGCGGGTGGCTACCACTACTTCGTGATGGAGTTCATCGACGGGGACACCGTGTACGATCGCCTGTCCGACAACCGTCGGTTCGAAGAGAAGAACGCGATCAACATTGTCCTGCAGGTGGCCCGTGCCCTGGCCCACGCCCATTCCCGCGGCTTCATCCACCGCGACGTGAAGCCCAAGAACATCATGATCACCAAGGACGGGGAGGTGAAACTGGCGGACATGGGCCTCGCCCGCGAGGTGAACGACTACGAAACGGCCACCGCCGAGGCCGGCCGAGCCTATGGCACCCCGTACTACATCAGCCCGGAACAGATCCGCGGAGAGATCAACATCGACTTCCGGGCCGACATCTACTCCCTGGGCGCCACGTTCTACCACATGGTGACGGGGAAGGTGCCTTTTGACGGCCCGACGCCGTCGGCCGTGATGCACAAGCATCTGAAAGAGCCGCTGGTGCCGCCGGATCACCTGAACACGTCCTTGTCGGCCGGCATCGGTGAAATCATCGAGGTCATGATGGCCAAGAAGCGGGAGGACCGCTACGCCACCACCACCGAACTGATCGACGACCTGGAGGCGATCTCGCAGGGGGGGGCGCCGTTCCAGGCCCGCAAGAAGTATGACCAGAGCATGCTGCAGAGCATTGCGGACACCGGTGAGATGGTGTCCATCCCCACCGCGGAAGACCTGTCTCCCACCCCTCCGAACACCACGAACTGGACGGCCATTCTGCTGCTGGCCGCGTTCCTGGGCCTGTCCGTTCTGCTGAACCTGGCCCAGTGCGTGTGGAGCACACGGTAACCTTTTACAAGACAAGCAGATGCCGCCGGCGTCGTTGCCTGGAGGCAGCGTCTGCCGGCCTGTCGTCGATAGTCAGGCTTGGTGTGTTTCCCGCTTGCGGTGGTTCCTCATGCGCACCTGCGGATTCGCCTATTGCGTGTTCGTGTCCGGTGCGACTACCTCGCCCCAGCGCACGATCAGGCAGCGCCAGTCTTCGGACGTGCCCATCTCGACACCGGGGTGATCGTTGTGAGAGACCATGACGATCCGCTCGGTGTGCGTCTCGTTGAACTGGATGGGCAGGTTGAACATGTGCTCGCCGGAGCGGCCCGGCGGGCGCTGGCCTTCGGGCAGATCGGGGAACATGTCCTTGTGCCAGAACGCGATGGTGGCGCCGTCCACCCACCAGCCGTGGATTTCGCGCACGGTCAGCCAGGCGATTTCCTGATTGTTCTCCATCCCCACCTCAACGGAGCACTCGAACTCGGGCGCTGTGTCCGGCGTGCGGCCGGCTGGGCGGGCATGTTTATCCTCATCCGGGTTGCTGTTCTGGAAATTCTCCTGGGCGATCTCGTCGTCGGTTTTCGGTGGGGGGCCAAAATCACATTTGGAGGCGATGACTGCTGCGGCGGCCAGCAAGCAGACGACAATGATCACGACCTTGACGTTCATGGACTGCCTCCGCAAAAGTCTGGCGGTCGGTCACATGCACCGCGACCGTCGGGCGGAACGGCCGCAAGCGGCTCACCCGGCTCCCCGGCGATGGGGGGGAAACAGGGCGAAGGCCGCCGTCAGGACACCGCCACACAACAGGATGACGATCGCCCTGGTAGAAGGGTCGCAAAAGACGGCGTCGTAGTCAAGTGCAGGCAGGTTGCGAACCAGCCAGCGGACGGGGGCGGGCGGGGGGATCGGTTCGGGAGCCACCGCGGCGTCGGTGTCCTCGGCATCGACCACCGGGTCGGTGGGCACCACCGTAATCCGCTGCTCGCCCGGGCGCGTGTACTCCAGTTCGCGCTGTGCGGCCCGGGCCATGACGGAAGGATCGGAACGCAGAGCTTCGGCCAGCCTGCGCTGGCGGTCCAGGGATTCGTTCATCCGGTCCATCGCGGCCTTCTCATACTGCTCCACGAGGCAGGCGTTCTGATAGTCACGCCAGGCCGGCAGCAGGACGCACGGCGCAAAGCCGATCACGGCCATCGCGAAGAGCATCCAGAAGACCCAACGACCTTCGCGGGCCGGAGACGAAGAAACCTCGAGTTGCGGCTCCGTTTGCGTCATGGCGTCCCTGCCGTTCGCCGCGGCCCGCCCGGACGAACCGGCTACTTGTTCCAGAGCGTGCCGCCGAAGACCGCCGCCTGGCCGAGCTCGTCTTCGATCCGAAGCAGCCGGTTGTACTTGGCAATGCGGTCGCTGCGGCATGCGCTGCCGGTTTTGATCTGGCCGGAGTTGGTGGCGACGGCCACGTCGGCGATGGTCGTGTCTTCCGTCTCGCCGCTGCGGTGGCTGATGACGGTCGTCCAGCCGTTGCGGCGGGCCATGTCAATGCACTCCAGCGTTTCGGTCAGAGTGCCGATCTGGTTCAGCTTGATCAGAACCGAGTTGGCGCTGCCCTCGCGGATGCCGCGGGCCAGGCGCTCGGTATTGGTGACGAAGAGATCGTCGCCCACAAGCTGGATCTTGTCGCCGTAGCGGTCCGTCAGCTTCTTCCAGTTGGCCCAGTCGTCCTCGGCCAGGCCGTCCTCCAGGCTGCGAATGGGGTACTTCTCGAACCACTTGCCCCAGCGGTCGATCATCTCGTCGGCGGTTGCATACGTGCCGGGGGCGGAGCGGAAGTACTCGTACTTGCCGCCGGCTTTGTTGAACATCTCGGACGTGGCCGGGTCGAGGGCGATGAAGATGTCCTTGCCGAACTGGTAGCCGGCTTCGGAGACGGCGGTGGCGATCAGATCCAGGGCTTCTTCGGCGCTGCCCAGGTTGGGCGCAAAGCCGCCTTCGTCGCCGACGCCGGTGTTGTAGTTTTTCTTCTTGAGCACTTTCTTGAGGGCGTGGAAGCACTCGGCCCCCATGCGAAGGGCCTGCGCGAAGCTCTCGGCGCCCCAGGGCTGGATCATGAATTCCTGGAAATCGACGTTGCTTTCGGCGTGCTTGCCGCCGTTGAGGATGTTCATCATGGGCACGGGCAGCACCCGGGCGTTGGGGCCGCCGAGGTATCGGTACAGGGGCTGCCCGGTGGACTGGGCGGCCGCCTTGGCGGCCGAGAGCGAGACGGCCAGCATGGCGTTGGCACCCAGATGCGACTTGTTTGGGGTGCCGTCCAGCTCGATCATGGTGTGGTCGAGGTCGTGCTGATCCAGGGCGTCCAGGCCGATGACGGACTCGGCGATCTCGCCGTTGACGTTCTGCACGGCGGTCAGCACGCCCTTGCCGCCGTAGCGTGACTTGTCGCCGTCCCGCAGTTCACAGGCTTCGTGCTCGCCGGTGGAAGCGCCGGAGGGAACCGCGGCTTCGCCGTAACTGCCGTCTTCCAGAACGGTGATGGCGGCGAGGGTGGGGTTGCCGCGCGAGTCCAGGATTTCCCAGGCTTCCACGTGAACGATGGTGGTGGACATAACATCTCTCCGGTCTGCCGGCCTGCGGGCGGGCGGCTCGCTGTTTCCAAACGTCGGTTCGCGGGGCAGTAACACTTTACCTCCGCGCAGATGCGGGCCATGATAAGAGAGGGAAGAACCGCGTCAAGGAACGACGGCGGTCCGACCCATGGGTATCCACGTCAGGCCCGTCCTCTCCACCTGGGTGCGGCGAGAAGGGGCCGGCCAATGCGGATGGCAATCGGTCTGATCCGGGTTATGATACGCCACGGGTCAGAAGCGGTCGTGCTACAGGAGCCGGTGGCGATGGACGCCGAGTCGATGGAAATCCTTCGGGGGATTCTGGCCGTTGCGGTCGC
>JAFGJQ010000276.1 GCA_016929015.1 Phycisphaerae bacterium
ACTGGCGCGTGCGGCAGGGGCAGGCGATGCCCCCAATCGCGAATTGCGAATGATGAATTGCGAAACTGCTACGCGCTGGTAGAGACTGTCATTTGTCGATTGGCCAAGATGCCGAGATCAGGAGGATTCACGATGCGATGGATGATCATCTGTCTTGTAGTGGGCGAAGCGGTTGCGTTTGGGCGGACGGAGACGGGCCAGGAGGGAACGCCGGGGCCGACGACGGCGGAGGCGGCGGATACACTCGACGTGACCACGGCCGCGCGGTTTGCGGAACTGGCCCTGGCCTGCATCCACCAAGAGTACCCCAACAAGATCTCGCACGTGATGAACTCGGCGGAAGACGCCAAGACGCCGCATGAGCTGACGCCCGTGTTTTTCGGCTGTTATGACTGGCATTCGGCCGTCCATGGGCACTGGCTGCTGGTGCGGCTCTGCCGGATGTATGCGGATGCGCCGTTTGCCGATCCGGCGCGGGCGGCGCTGGCCAAGAGTTTCACGAAGGACAAGGTCGCGGCCGAGGTCGCATACATGCGGGGCGAGGGCCGGGCGCTGTTCGAGCGGCCGTACGGCCTGGCCTGGCTGCTGCAACTCTGCGCCGAGCTGCACGAATGGGACGATCCCCAGGCGCGGGAGTGGGCCGGCTGCCTGGAGCCGCTCGAACAGGAAGCGGCGGGGCGGTTCAAGGCATGGCTGCCCAAGCTTTCGTATCCGGTGCGGACGGGCGAACACACACAGACGGCCTTCGCGATGGGGTTGGTGCTGGATTGGGCTCGTTCCCGCGGCGACAAGGAAATGGCCGACCTGGTCGCGCAGCGGGCACGCAGCTATTTCCTGAACGATCGCGCGGCGAACCTTGCATACGAGCCGGACGGGCAGGCGTTTCTCTCGCCGATCCTCGCGGAGGCCGACGTCATGCGGCGAGTTCTCCCACCGGCTGCGTTCGCGAAGTGGCTGGACGGATTCCTGCCGTCGCTCGCCACCGCAGACCCCGCGGAATGGCTGCGGCCGGTGATGGTCACGGACAAGCGGGACGGACACCTGGTCCACCTCGATGGTCTGAACCTCTCACGGGCGTGGATGCTGGAGGGCATCGCCGACGGTCTGCCGCCTTCGGATCCACGCATCGCCTGCCTGCGCCGGGCTGCACAGAAACATCGCCGGGTCGGGCTGGTGGCGGTCAGCGACCAGCACTACGAAGGCGGACACTGGCTCGGGAGCTTCGCCGTGTACCTGACGACCGAACGATGGAAAACCTCGAGTGTCGAATAGCGAATGGACCGGACTCCCGCACCGCTCCTTCGCAATTCGCAATTCGTAATTCGCAATTCCACCCGCCGTGCCACTCCCCGGCCGCTATTCCCACTCAATCGTGGCCGGCGGTTTGCTCGAAATGTCATAAACGACCCGGTTCACGCCGCGCACCTCGTTGATGATGCGGGACGAGATGGCGGCCAGCACATCCGAATCGATCCGGACCCAGTCGGCCGTCATAAAGTCGTGCGACTCCACGGCCCGGATCGCGACCACGTGCTGGCCGGCGTAGGAGCGGTCGTCGCCCATCACGCCGACGGTGCTGATGGGCAGCAGCACGGCGAAGACCTGGGCGATCTTGTCGTACCAGCCGGCCGCCCGGATCTCTTCCAGCAGAATGGCGTCCACCTCGCGGAGTAAATCGAGGGCCGGGCGGGTGATGGATCCGATCACGCGGACGGCCAGCCCGGGACCGGGGAACGGATGCCGCCACACCATGTCGTGGGGCAGACCCAGCAGGTGCCCGACGCGCCGGACCTCGTCCTTGAACAAGTCGCGCAGCGGTTCAATCAGCTCGAAACCCAGCTCGGCGGGCAGCCCGCCGACGTTGTGGTGCAGTTTGATGTTGGCCGCGGTGCCGGCCAGGCTGTGGCCGGATTCGATCACGTCGGGATACAGCGTGCCCTGGGCAAGGAACTTCGCGTTGTGGATGGTGCGGGCCTCGGACTTGAACGCCTCGATGAACTCCCGCCCGATGATGATCCGTTTCTGCTGGGGGTCGGCCACGCCCTCCAGCGCGGTCAGGAAGGCGTCCGCCGCGTCCACCACGCGCAGGTCGATGCGGAAGTGCTCGCGGAAGGTGGCCTCCACCAGCCCGACCTCGCCCTTGCGCATCAGTCCGTTGTCCACGAAAATGCAGACCAGCCGGTCGCCGATGGCCTGGTGCAGCAGGGCGGCCGTCACGCTGGAGTCCACGCCGCCGGAAAGCCCGCAGATCACGCGGTCGTCCGGCCCCACACGCCGGCACACGTCGTCCACGGTCCGCTCGACCACGCTGGCCGGCGTCCACGTTCCCCGGCAGCCGCAGACGTCGTACACAAAGTTGCGCAGAATCTGCGAGCCGCTGGGCGTATGCGTCACCTCCGGGTGAAACTGCAGACCGTAGATCGGACGCGTCCGATGCCGGACCGCGGCGAACCGGCACGACTCCGTGTGGGCCATGGCCGCAAAGTCGTCCGAGATGCGGTCCACCACGTCACCGTGGCTCATCCACACCGTGCTGGGCGACGGAACGTTCGCCAGGATGGTCCCGGCGTCGTCGACGTGCAGCCGCACCCGGCCATACTCGCGGGACCGCGAGGCCCCGACCTCGCCGCCGAGAAGGCGGCACGTCAGTTGCATGCCGTAGCAGATGCCCAGCACCGGAACGCCCAGATCGAGAATGCCCGGATGGCACGTGGGAGCACCGGCCGCATACACGCTGGACGGCCCGCCGGAGAGAATCAGCCCCGCGACGTTCAGCCGCCGCAGGTCGTCCGGCGACACATCGGGCGGGCAGAGCACGCTGTGTACGCTGTTCTCACGCACGCGGCGCGCAATCAACTGAGCGTATTGACTCCCGAAATCCAGAACGGCAATGGTCTGTGGTTCCATGTTGTCGGGACTACCAGTGCAGATTCAACGCGCCGAACACCCACCTCGAGCCGTAGTGCAGGCCCAGAACGGCGGCGACGATGACGGCGGCGGCGGTCAACGGCATCCACAGCGCGAAGTACACAACCACACGAGTACGGGCCGGGCCGGGTCCTGTGCCCGCGGACCGGATCAGCCAGAACCACCAGGCAAGCATCCCGACGGACGCAATCACCGTGACGGCACTGTACACGCCCACGCGAGACGGGGCAATCGATGATTGAGTCACCGCCTTCACGTGCGCCGGCAGCAGAAGCAGAGATACGATGCCCGCCGCCAGCAACCACAAAACCCACCCGGAGCTGTATCGAATGGCGGCCGCATAGCGGCCCTGTTCCCGACAGGCGTCCGACAGCGCGTGCGACGTTCCGCGCCCCACGACGCTCAGCAGCAGCCAACCGGCCAGGCAGGCGATCACAAAGGCTGCGGCCGTGCCGATGCCGGCCTGCGGCAGGTTCCACCAGACGGCGGCCGGCGTCAGCACGCCCCGTCGCAGCGGCGCGTCTTCCGGGCGACTGACAATCTTCACCCACCCGTGGCCGGCGGGTTGCGTCGCACCGGTGTGCGCCAGGGCGGGGTCAAGGTCCACCTCGTGCCATCCGAAATGGGCGAGGGCGAACAAGGCCGCAGCCAGCGCAAACAGCATCAGGTTGATGCGGAAGAACCGCGTGGACGCCGCGGAGGGACCGATGAGCGAAAGGTACGTCAGTCGTTGCTGCTTGGCACCGAACACCCAGAGACACATGGCCGGCCAGCCGCGGCCGCCCGCACGGGCGTACGGGGTCGTGTCTTCGGCGGTCACGGGTGCCGCAGGGTGGCCGGTGCCTTCGTCGGTGTCCGCCGACGGCTTGGCTCCGCTCATGTCAGAGGTCGGCGAGTGTTTCACCGTCGACATGCCCAGCTCCCGATCAGGTTCGAGACAGCCGCTTGGCCGATGCACCCGGCCGGCGAAGGGGGAAAAGGAATGTGCAGCGGATTGGGTCCGCTACGAATCCTTGTTTTCCGAGCCAGCCGCGTCCCGGGCCGGCGTGAGCGGCTCGTCTTCGGGCACCGTGCCCACCTCCAGTACGTCGATCGGTGGTTCCACGCCGCCGGGCAGCCGTTCCGCGTCGTGATCGTATCCCAGGGCCTGCCGGCTGACGACGCCGTCACTGCCCATGACCACCCAGGGCGGCGTCACGGCGGCGCTGACGGGCCAGCCCAGCGTGTTCAGGATCAGCCGGCCCAGTCCGTACGGCATCGCGACGTAGTCTTCTTCCGTCCACGCGAAACGATCATCCTCGCTGCCCTTGTCGACGAACGGGTCCTCCCACCACAGGGGCCAATGCGCGACGGTCCCATCCTGGGCCCGGATGGACTGGGCCTCATAACCGGCAGACCGCTGAGCGGCCGCCACACCGGACGCTTGAATGCCTCGGGTCGAGGGTGTGGAGACGTCGGCGGCCCGCGGCGTGTCGTCACGCCAGGGATTGATCATCTCGGAACAGCCCGCCGCCGGCAGAGCCGCCAGAGCGACCGCACACAGCCGGCTATTGCTCAGTCGTATAATCGATCTCATAGTTCGGCGACTCTTTCGTAATGATCACGTCATGGGGGTGCGATTCCACCACGCCGGCGGACGTCACCCGGCAGAAGGTAGCCTTCTTTTGCAGTTCGTCAATCGTGGCGGCACCGCAATAGCCCATCCCCGCCCGCAACCCGCCCACCAACTGGTATACAAAATCGGACAACGGACCGCGGTACGGAATCCGAGCCTCCACGCCCTCCGGGACCAGCTTGCCGCGCGGCGCACCGGCTTTCTGGCCGTACCGGTCGGCCGAGCCCTTCACCATGGCCCCCAGTGACCCCATCCCCCGATACTCCTTAAACCGCCGGCCACGCCACGTGATGGACTCACCCGGCGCCTCCTCCAGTCCGGCGAACAGCGATCCCATCATGACGCTGGAGGCCCCGGCCGCCAGCGCCTTGACGATGTCGCCCGACCGCCGAATGCCGCCGTCCGCAATGATTGGGATGCCCTTGGGCGTCGCCACGCGGCAGCAGTCCAAAATGGCGGTGAGCTGTGGCACCCCCACGCCCGACACGACGCGCGTCGTGCAGATGCTGCCCGGCCCGATCCCGACCTTCACCGCGTCCGCGCCGGCGTCGATCAGGGTCTCGGTTGCCTCGGCCGTCGCCACGTTGCCGGCAATCACGTCAATGTCGTGCCGCTTCTTCAACTCCCGCACCGTGGCAATCACGTTCTCCGTGTGGCCGTGCGCGGTGTCGACCACAATCACGTCCACGCCGTGCTGAATAAGCGCTTCCACCCGTTCGTAATCACGAACGCCCACCGCCGCGCCCACCCGCAGCCGGCCGCGATCGTCTTTGCAGCTCTGCTGATAGTCGCGGCTGCGATCGATGTCGCGCATCGTGATCAGACCGGCCAGCTTGTTCTGCTTGTCGACCAGCAGGAGCTTTTCCACACGCGCCCGATTGAGCGTACGCTCGGCTTCATCCAGGGTGGTGCCGGGCGGGCCGGTGACCAGGTTGTCGCTGGTCATCACGTCGCGGATTTTCAGGTCTTCCCGCTCCAGAAACTTCAGGTCGCGGCGGGTGAGAATGCCCACGATCCGGCCGTCCTTCTCCACCACGGGAACGCCCGAAATGTTGTGCAGGCTCATCACCTCGCGGGCACGGGCGACGGGGTCGTCCGGCTGAAGCGTGACCGGGTCGAGGATGACGCCGCTTTCCGACCGCTTGACCTTGCGGACCTCGCGGCACTGCACGTCGATCGCCAGGTTCTTGTGGATGATGCCGATGCCGCCCTCCTGGGCCAGCGCGATGGCCAGCGCAGATTCCGTGACCGTGTCCATGGGCGCGGAAAGCAGCGGTACGTTCAGCCGGATGCGCGGCGTGAGGTGCGTGCCGACGTCCGCCTCTTCCGGCAGAATCGACGAGTACTGCGGAACGAGCAGCACGTCGTCAAATGTGATGGCTCGGGGAAATTCAGGACTGTCCACAAAACGTGGATCGCGCGGCAACAATGTCATGGGGGCTGCCTTTCATCGGAGACCCTTTTGCACTCTACTATCGGACCCTGGCTCGGCCGTCAAGTCCAAAGCCCGGCATCGCCTGGAATTGGCCCCGCCAGGGCGGCGGGCGTAGAATTCCAATGCCATGAGATTGCGCAGGATGCTTCCATTCGTCTTTCCGGCCGTATGCGCGGCGGCAACCGGCTGTGCGCCCGCCTGGCGGCCTCCGGTGGAACCGCTGCCCGTCACCGAGATGGCGCACAGCGTCGACCTGCGGCCGTACCTGCCTGCACCGACGCCGGGACCTCGCGTGTTTGCCCGTCGCGACCTGATACGCCCCACCGTGACCCTGCCGGAGTACGTGCAGATCGTTCAGCGCGACGGGATCGTCGAAGGGAGCTTCGCCGGACCGGCCGGGACCGCCGGCGCAGACGATGATCTCGCCCGCTTGCGCGCGGAGCCGCGCGACGGGACGGTCTTCGCCATTACGCTGGACCCTGCATTGCCCCGTTTTCCGGCGGCGATCGATGTGATGGGGCCCGTACGCACGGAGGCGAATGCCCGCGTCTGCGACGCCGGGGGCCGCGAACGCTTCCGCGGCACGGTCGACCGCCTTGTGGCGTGGGAAGGGTTCGAGCCCGTGGATCTGAACGGACATGCCTCCGTGGAGTGCGCACGCCTGCGCTGCGTGACGCGCATCCGCCTCTTCCTCGGCCCCTGGGTTGAGCTCACCGAGTACGTCT
>JAFGJQ010000277.1 GCA_016929015.1 Phycisphaerae bacterium
GCGATGTCGGCGTACTCCCAACGCTGGTACAGAATCCGTCCGTCGTTGAGCACCGCAGGGCACCAGTTGTGGTCCTGATCGTTGGTCAGACGACGAACGCGGCCGTCACATTCTCGCATGTAGAGGTTGGCCACCTGCGAAGTCCCCCCGACACACGGCACGCCGATGAACGGCGCCGTGGACGTGAAGACGATGCGCCCGTCGGGCAGATAGCAGGCATCGTAGTTGTGCACGTCCGGTTCGTCGATCAGGGGAAGCGGCGTCAGGCGGCCGCTCTCCAAATGAAGCTCGGCAACGCCCCATCGGCCGTTGGCGTCCGGCGTCGACAGCAATGCCCGGTCCGCATCATAGTGCAGATCGACGTCGCCGATGAACCGGTCGCCCTGTGGTGTGAAGACCGTCTCCAGATTCCCCTCCGGTCGAACGGGCGACAGCGCGACGAGCGTATTGCCATAACCGGTCGGCTTGAGGTCCGGATTGCTGTTGAAGTTGCTCGGCAACCCCAACTGGTCGGCTCGACGCCGGATCATCAGCAGGCGGTCGAAGTCCAACAAAGGGTTGGCCAGCAGGGCTTCCTTTGCCAGTTCGTCGAACTGCTTCTCGACGGCCGCATAAGCGGCCGGTTCGGAAGTCTGTCGAATCCGATCGTGCCGGGCCTGGAGCATTCGCAGACGCTCCAGGTAGACGCTCCCGTTTCGGTAACGATCGGGAAAGTCCGCCGACAGATCCTCGATAGCCATTCGCAGCGCCCGCCATCGTTGTTGCGAGACTCCCGGCTCGTCCGGCGAGGCCACGGGAGGATACTGTGAGCGAAGCACGAAGGGGCGCCACGTCTGTCGGTCGGCCAGGTAGTTCAGCAGATTCGATGTCAAGCGGGTCAGATTGCCGACGTAAGGGCTTTCGGAGTCGGCGTAATCAGGCCAATGCCAGCCGAAGACGATCACCCGCCCTTGACCCAATACGTACTCGACCAGAGGATTCTCCGGGCCGGAGGGCGTTTTCGCCAGAATCATGCCCTCCGCCGGTCCGCCCCAGTAGAAGTCGGCCACCGCAGGGCAGCCCCCCCGGCTGAGCCAGACGAGGCCCGCATTGCTCTGCAGGCCGCTGAAGGCGGGATGTGTCTTCTCGACGGGCACCATACCGGCCGGGTCACGCCAGTTGCCCAGTTCGTGGCGCTGAGGGCGGATGTGAGTTTCGAGGCCGAGCGGTGCGACCATGGCCAAAGCACCGCCGGAAAGCAGCACGCCGCCGCCGCGGGCAGCGAACTGTTGAATCTCCGCCAGGCTGCGTCCTTGATACATCAGGTTCCGCTCAATGGCGTCGCCCTGGTGATACCAAACCACGTCGAAGTCGCTCATCTGCTGAACGTGGCCCGATGGGTCGGCGAACGAGCCATCCTTCTGACGCAGGAGGAGCGTCGCCTGGCCCAGCTTTGCAGCCGTCCGCCACGCGGCCTGATTGTGCGGGCCCATTTCGTTGAGTGAAGACTCCACGGCCACAAACCCGATCTGCGGCGGCCCGGCGTTCAGTACTCCGATGTTCAGAAGCACCATGCCGAGCGCGGCGACGATCCCAATCCATTGCCTTCTGCCACAGCGTGTTCGGAGGATGAGCATCAGGTGGCTCCCACACAATACTGACCCCGCCGGCACATGGGCTTTCAGCCCGTTGCGGGGCCGGCAGACCTTCGTGAACAGGCGTTCAAACCAGATCGGCCGTTCTTCTATGTATCACGGCCGTCCGATCCGGGACTTGCGGCCACGATGCGCTCCATCATACCACAACACACGGCCGGGTCTCAACGTTTCCGGCGGTGGATCACAGTCGGACGGGACGCCCGACGGAGCCCCGGCCGAAGATGAGGCGGGGGATTCCCCGTATCCTGCACCCCCGTCGGCACGAGCACCGTCCTGATCTCAGGATTGACATGTTCTGCGGGCGTGAGATAGACTCTGCCTGCATCGAAGGAGTGTGAAATGGTGGTTGGAACTGATGGACGCAGGGAGAATCCGCAACGGGACACAGGAGAGAATCATGAGAATATGCGCATTCGTGTTCATCCTGGCCGCATCGCGGTTGGCCGCCGAGGAAAGCGGTCGGTTCGTGGTCGTTCCGGTCGACAATCCGCGCTATTGCGGCAATGAGATGTTCCGGGCCTTCGAGGACTACCACAGTCCGCGGATTCACCGGTTGCGGGCGCGGTATGGCCTCGATGCCGTCGTGGCCGGCGAGAGCGACGAGTGGCAGCGCATTCTCCTGCTGCGCCACTGGATCAAGTCGAACATCGCCGTCGATAACGACAATCCCACGCGGACTCGAGAAGACGCGTTCGCCATCCTCGATGCGGCGCTCGAGGGCGGGAAGTTCCATTGCACGCATTTCAGCATCGTCCAGCACGCCGTGCTCAACAGCTTCGGCTACGTCGCCCGGCGCCTGGGCTGTGGCCCGGGGCTGAAAGACGACGGCGGACACCACGGCGTCAACGAGGTCTGGGTCAACAAGTTCAGCAAATGGGTGCTCATCGACGCCAAGTACGACTCGCATTTCGAGAAGCAGGGGGTGCCGCTGTCGGCGCTGGAGATCCGTGACGAAGTGTGGCGCGACGGGGCCCGATCGGTGGTCTGCGTGGTCGGCCCGGAGCGGCGCCCGATGCAGCCGCACCCCGAAACCGGCAGGCCGGAGACTCGACCCGGAACCTACCGCTGGTGTAGCTGGGAGACCGACACGAATCGTTTCACGGCCTTCCCCGCGCGACC
>JAFGJQ010000278.1 GCA_016929015.1 Phycisphaerae bacterium
ATCGCCGGTCCGGAATAGAGGAACGCCACGGCCGGCCCGAGCCCCGCGCCCATGCGATGGATCTCCGCAAACAGCGGCAGCAGTCAAAAAGGGACAGACCCTGGCGGATACTGGATGCCGGGCTGACGGCGAGCCGTTGATCGTCAATACCTTAGCCGCGCGGGTCGGTCCCCGGCCGGCCCGGCAGCGTGAACCAGAAGGTGCTCCCGGCGCCCTCCCGGCTCTCCACACCGATCCGGCCGCCATGCGCTTCGACCGCCAGCTTGCAGAAAGTCAGCCCAAGCCCCGTTGAATGCCGGCGCGCATCAAGCTGGGCGAACTGCTCGAAAATACGGTCCTGCAAGTCAAGCGGTATGCCCGGTCCCTCGTCGGCAACCGCCACCCTGACGCCGCCGCCTTCCGCAACGGCGGCAACCCGTACGGTCCCGCCGTCCGGGCTGAACTTCACGGCATTCCCGATCATGTTGGCGGCGACACGGCGCACCACGTCGCAATCGCACCAGGCCTCTATCGGCTCCTCCGGCAGCGATAGCACGATACCGCGGTCCTCCAGTTTCCGGCCGACCGAGTTCGCGGCTTTCTCGATAACGGTCTGCATGTCGCATCGTTCCGGATGCAGCGGCATCTTCCGTTCCTGCAGCCGCCTGATATCGAGGAGCGAAACCACCATGTCCGCAAGCTGCAGACACGTCGACACAATGGAATCCAGGTGCGACTTCTCCCGCTCATCGAGGCGTTCCGCAGCCATCGTTCTGACCGTGGAGGCGGCAAGACTGACGGCCGCCAGCGGGGATTTCAGGTCGTGTACGATCATGTGCGAAAGATCCTCGCGCATCCGCTCCAACCGCACCCGCTCGGTCGTGTCCCGTAAAAGCACCACGGCGCCGCGCCGGCCTGCCAGCTTGCCCGTAACGATCTCGAGCGGAAGCGTCCTGCCGTCGCGCGTGACCCCGCGTGCCGTACCGATATGGAAGCCGTGCCGCTCAAGAGAATCGCGCACGGAAAGCTTCTCGTCCGGCTCCCGGCGGTCGCCGTAAAGCTTCTCCGTCCGGGCGCCGATCACGTCCCGCACCGGATGACCGAACATTTCGGTTACCGCCGGGTTGCAGAGCCGGATCGTGCGGTCAGGCTCCACCACCAGGAGCACGTCGGGCGCCACACTCGCCAGGATACTCTGGAGCTCGCCGCGTCGCTTCTGCTCAGAGCGCCACTGGATCCAGGTCACGAGGAATATCGCCAGGGAAAAGAACACACACGCGTTGACCGTCCATTCAACAATCGGACTGACCGCACGCGGCGTAACGTTCGCAGCCAGGCCCCCGTCGAAAACGCCATGCAACCTGTAGGCCACAACAGCCAACGCCGTCACGACCCCGGCCCAAAGAAGCGTCGGCTCCCGGATGGATTGCTTCAAAGCGGATCCCTTTCTCGGACGATAGGCGAGCCCTATGAAAGCCGCCCGGGAATGTCAAGAGGCTTTCCATCAGATCTCGAAGGCTCTGCGTTCAACGGCCTCGCTTTTTCCACCGCCGATCTTACTCGCACTCCGGGGGAGGAGTGTGGCGACGAGATCCTGAAGGGCGATTTTCTGTTCCGCGAGAAGAACAAGAGCCTGTGTCTGCGCTGTGCCGACCTGGATCACCTCGAGTTCCTGCGCAGAACGTCTCCTCACGGAGGCCACGGCGCCGTGGGTCGAGAAAGTATGGTGTCGCCATGCTGCAAAGACCGAAACCGCTTGCACGCATTGGCGAGCTGTTTGGCTTGCATCCCGCCGTATCGACGAGGTCCAGAGAATGCCCGCTTTGTTTCCCGCGTTGCGGGTGCTCCTCGACCGCGCCGACTGTCCGGCCCGGTTTCTTCTCACGGGAAGCGCCTCGCCGGACATGGTGCGCGGACTTTCCGAGTCCCTCGCCGGGCGAATCGGGCTTCTCGATTTGAGCGGCTTCGACCTCGACGAAGTCGGGCCGCAACACCTGCGCCGCCTCTGGGTACGTGGCGGGTTCCCGCGCTCGTACCTGGCCGCCGATGACCGTGCCTCCCTTGCCTGGAGGGAGAACTTCGTCCGCCTGCTGCTGGAGCGTGACATGCCGCAGCTCGGCATCACGATCCCCGCGTCAACCCTGCGTCGTTTCTGGACCATGCTGGCGCACTACCACGGTCAGCACTGGAACGCGGCGGAACTCGGGCGCTCCCTGGGGGCGGACGAGAAGACCGCGCGACGCTACCTGGACATTCTGGCCGCGACGTTCCTGGTCCGGCCGCTGCAGCCCTGGTTCGAGAACCTGAAGAAACGCCAGGTCAAAGCGCCCAAGGTCTACGTCCGAGACAGCGGTCTGCTGCATGCCCTTCTGGGGCTCGAAGACATGGAGAATCTGCTGGGACACCCCAAGGTGGGCGCCGCCGGGGAAGGCTTCGCGGTCGAGCAACTCCAGGCCTTCTTCCACGCCCGCCAAACCTTCTACTGGGCAACCCATGGCGGGGCGGAATTGGACCTTCTCGTGATGGCGCGCGGAAAACGCTATGGCTTCGAGTGTACGTTCGCCGATGCGCCCGGCACAACCCGATCCATGCGCGTGGCGGCCGCGGACCTTTCGCTGGAACATCTCTGGGTTGTCTATCCCGGCGCCGAGCGCTATGCCCTGGACGATACCATCACCGCGCTGCCCGCCACGGAGATAGCCCTGGCAGCCGACCGGATCAACACGGGGAACGCGCCGAACGCCGCCTTTCCCCCGCCGAGGTCAAGCACTACTGCCGCACCGCCAACGCCCTGGCCGAAACCATGAGGCTCCCGCCCGGCTAAAAAGACCCTGCAGGCCCGAACCCGGCCCGGCTTTGGCCCGCCGCGTCACGTCGCGGGAGCCTTCTACGCAAAGGCGCCGAAGAGGAGCCCGCTAAGCGTCGCCATAAGCACCACCAGCAGGACAAAGACCGCGGTTTTGCGGGTCCCCATGACACTGCGGATCACCAGCATATTGGGCAGGCTGAGCGCGGGCCCGGCCAGCAGCAGGGCCAGCGCCGGCCCCTCGCCCATGCCGTTGCGGATCAGCCCCTGCAGGATGGGCACCTCGGTGAGCGTGGCGAAATACATGAACGCCCCGGCCACGGCCGCAAACAGGTTCGCGCCCACGGAATTGCCGCCCACCAGCCCCACGACCCAGCGGGCCGGAATCAAGCCGCCGTCGTCGCTGCCGGGACTGCCCAGCAGCAGGCCCGCGACCAGCACGCCGGCCAGCAGCAGCGGAAGAATCTGTTTCGCGAAGCCCCAGGCCGACGCAAACCACGCGCCCGTCTCGTCCCCGCCCGTGGCGGTGACCGCGGAAAGACCGATCACTCCCGCCGCGAACGGGATCAACGCCTTCTCCGGGAACAACAGGGCCAGGATAACCGTCGGCACCGCGGCACACAGCATCTTCCACCACGGCACGGCAAACCAGGCCACCAGGATGACCGCCAGGGCGGCCGCAAAGAGCGACGTGAACCCCCACTTCGCCGACCAGATTGCGTGCCAGAGCCCGGCGTCCCGGTCCGGCCTGCCCCAGTTGGCGAAAACCAGGATACCGACCATCGTCAGAAAGTAGAGCGCATTCCGCCACAGCGGCCGTTCCACGTCCGCTTTAGCCGCAACCGGCCGCGCCGCGGCATCCCCCTCCGTGTCGTGGCGGAAGATCAGGTGCATCAGCAGGCCGATCACCACGCTGAACAGGATCGCGCCCACCGCCCGGGCTATACCGAGTTTCGGCCCCAGCACACGCGCGGTCAGCGCGATGGCCAGGACGTTGATCGCCGGTCCGGAATAGAGGAACGCCACGGCCGGCCCGAGCCCCGCGCCCATGCGATGGATCCCCGCAAAC
>JAFGJQ010000279.1 GCA_016929015.1 Phycisphaerae bacterium
GCGCCAGTTCGGTATCCAGATTCTGGAGAACCACGCCAAGCCACGCGATGCGGTTCTCCTCCGTTTCGCTGACGGGGACATTGCTTGCATCCGCGTTTGCGGCGAGGTCGTCGAGAAGGGGGACCAGACAGGCCAGCGGGGTGAGTTGCTCTTCGTTGGACCGCCAGGAATCCTCGTCCTTGATGGTCTCCCGCACCGTGAGCGGCGCGGCGATCAGCATGCCGTCCGGGCGGAAGAGAAAGAGGTTCGACTCATCCTGCGGTATGGATGGGTAGACGTTCCGACGGTGCCCGATTTCGAACGACGGCACGCGGGCGTGCAGGTACCGCACGAGGTGATCCTCCCCGAACAGTGAGACCGTGGCCGAGACGAGTGCCTGGTTCCGCGTCGACCGGATGTCTGCGGAATCGAGCGGCAGGGGGCGGACGGCGTCGCGTCCGCTCTCGTCGAGTTCCGCGCTGAAGCAGCCGTATTCACGAAGCGTGTGGCCGAAGCGGGCGCGACAGGTCGTTTTGTCCGGCAGCCGCACCTCAATCCGTTCCAGCCGGGCGGTCTGCTTGGGATTCAGGTCGGCGAGGACGATCAACGTCGCATTGTCGCGAACGATGCTGAGTGTGTGCACGGTCGTGGCCTGATCATTCTGGTTTCGGCGCCATCGGAACGAGGGGGAACCTTCGTCCATCTTCGGGCTGCGGAAGGTCAGCGTCGTGTGCAGAAGCCCGTGCGAAAAGGCATCCTGAACGGTGCCCAGAACGGCCGTCATCTCCGCCGCCGACCAGGACGGCCAGTCCAGGGGCGACCCCTTCCAGGAGCCGTCGACGGGCAGTTCCCCGCTCATGGGCACACCGACCGGCGCACCGGTCCCGTCGACGATCAGGCAGGCTGGCGGCACGGGCCGTACGGCAGGCCCCGCCTCGCGAACCATCACACTCTTCGGCACCGGCTGGACGCACGTGAGCCATTCGGCTTCGCCAAGCTGATACGTTACGGCGTACCACGGCTCGGGCCGGTCCGCCGCGAACTCCAGCGGAGCGGCATCGGCCAGGGACTCTTCCAGCGCGAGGAGGAGGGCGTTTTCCCGGTGAGGATAGGCCGCGACGGTCGCCTCCACGAGCCGGTCGCCGCGTCGGACGGCGATGCGTTCCACGAAGCGAGGGTGAATCTGCGGGTCCAGGGTGAGGACCTGCGTCGGCGTGAGCAGGAGGCCGCTCGTCTCGTACGGGCGCTTCTCTCGGACGTACTTGGCGCCGTCGTAGAAGCTGTGATAGCTCCCGCAGTGCGGGCAGCGCTCGCGCCAGCCGGCGGCGGTCGGCTCGTCCCCCTGGTCGTACTTCAGCGTGTATTCCACGCGAACGAACGCCGATTCCAGCCGTCGGGCCATGGTGATCTGTTCATCCACGCTAAGCGGTTCGGCCTCCTCCGCCAAAGACGTCAGGGGAGAAATCCAGAGGAGGCCCGTGAGAGCTGCGCAGAGAAGTCGCATGGGTCGTGCCTTTCCGTGAGGGGGTCACTCTCGCTCGTAATCACGCAGGAAATCAAGCACCACCTGCCGCATCAGCCCGTTCCGCAGAACGGTGAAGACCACGCGGTGCCGTTCGTCCACCTTGTCGACAAGGGTGGTATGGAGTTGCTGCAGATCGTCCAGGGTGTGCACGTCCCGGCCGTCCACCTTGAGAATGATGTCGTTGGTCTGAAGTCCCGATCCGGCGGCGTTGCCGGGGTACTTGACGGAATAGACGAACACGCCTTCCTGTCGGTGGAAGTAGAGTTCCGGGTTCTCAAACTGGTTGATGGTCTTGACCGTGAGGTCCCAGCGCTTGCAGTCGTACGAGTCTCCCTCCACCTTGCCCTTCTCTCGCGGAACGATCTCGCAGGTCTTCTCGGCGTCATCGCGTTGGAAGCGCACCTGTACGGGGCGGTCCACCGGCAGCAGCCCCAGCCATGTGCGGACGGCGGGTAGGTCCTCTTCCGTCAGGGCGTTCATCGCTCGATCATTGACGGAGAGAATGCGGTCACGGGGTTGGAGGCCGGCGGCCCGGGCGGGGCTTTCCGGGTCCGTGCTGGCGACGATGACGCCCTGTGTGCCGTCGAAGTACGTGTTGCGATTGAAGTCCCGCAGCGGCTGGAGCTCCAGACCGGTCCAGGACCAGCGGACCTCGCCGTGCGTGCGGAGCTGATCCACGACGAAGGCCACGGTGTCGGACGGTACGGCAAACGCGAGGTCACCACCCATGAGATACCCGCGCGAATTGATGCCGATGACCTCGCCTCGCGTGTTGACCAGCGGCCCGCCGGAGTTGCCCGGGCTGATCGCGCAGTCCGTCTGGAGCCACAGGCTGTACTCACTGTTGCCGGGAAGGTAACGGCGCGTGCAGGCGATGATGCCGATGGAAACGCTGCGGCTGAGTCCCCAGGGCGCTCCCATCGCCATCACGAAGTCGCCTTCCTCCAGGTTGGCCGAGCCGCCCAGCGAGGCGTGCGGCAGAGCAGCGGCGCCGTCGGGCACGTCCAGTTGCAACAGGGCCAGGTCGGTGTCCTTGTCGGAGCCGACCACGCGGGCCGTCATGGCCCGGCCGTCATACAGGAGGCAGCGAACCTCAACCGCTTTGTCGATGACGTGCCAGTTGGTCAGTGCTTCGCCCGTAGGCGAGATGAGGACGCCGCTGCCCGACACCTCCTGGGCACGCTTCTTGCCCTCCTCGTACGTGTCCTGGATGCACTTGACGAACACCACCGCGGGAAAGACTCGGTTCTTCGCACTACGAACCGTGTCCCGGAAATCAAGCCCGTGACCGACGGGCAGCGCCCGGTCGTCGCCCCGGGCGATTCCCGCCCCCGCGCAAACGAGAGCTACGGCCAGCCATCCACGCATGTTACCTTTGTTCATATCGCGCATCTCCCGGGCGGAAGAGCCCGCAAGCCGATAATTCGGGACGGCCACCCTGGTCGGAACGGGATTCGGCCGCCGTCGCATCTCCCCGTCACACCAGCTCTGCCGACGGCATCGTACCGCCCCTCAGCCGGATTTCCAGGTCGAACGGACCGGTTCTGATAGTCTATACGCACAGCGCGGTACGCGGGTTTCAGGAAGGGACCCTTCGCCCCGTCCCGGTGTTCCGTCAGTCGGCCGGGACGCATCGGCTGGCGGCCCAGACCCGCAGGGCGGCGACCCGCTCGGCCATCGTCAGCGAGAGTGGCCGGGTGCCCCGAATCTCGGCAAGCAGATCCTCCTGCAACAGGTCCCGATTGTGACCGAACGCGCTGTAGAGCCCGCAGACGACGGCCTGCTCGATCTCGGCTCCGCTGAAACCCTCGGCCGCCTCGGCCAGGGCGGACAGATCGAACCGGCCGGGGTCGCGTTTGCGCTTCATCAGGTGGATGGCGAAGATGAACTTGCGGGCCTCGTGGTCGGGCAGATCGACGAAGAATATTTCGTCAAAGCGTCCTTTGCGCACCAGTTCCGGGGGCAGGGCGGAGATGTCATTGGCGGTCGCCACGCAGAAAATCGGCAAGCGGTGGTCCTGGAACCAGTTCAGCAGCGTGCCGAACATTCGCTTGGACAATCCGCCGTCGCTGGACTCCGCCCCCGCGGATGCAAAGGCCTTCTCAATCTCGTCGATCCACAAGACGACGGGCGCCATGGACTCCGCCTGTTTGATGGCCATGCGCAGGTTTCGCTCCGACTCGCCCACGTACTTGTCGTAAAGCTGCCCCGGATCGAGTTTGAGCAGCGGCAGTCGCCAGGCGGCGGCCACGGCCTTGCACGCCGCACTCTTGCCGCATCCCTGCACGCCCAGCAGCAGGATGCCACGCGGTGGCTGGAGGCCGAACTCCTGCGCCTGGGCCGACAGGGCGCCCGCCCGCTTCTTCAGCCATTGCTTGAGGTTGGCCAAGCCGCCGATCTCGTCCAGGCTGACCTCCGGCTCGATGTACTCCAGCAGGCCGGCCTCTCGGATCATGTCGCGCTTGACGATGAGGAGGCGATCGATGTCGTCGGCGTTCAGACAGTCATCGTCGAGAATGACGCGGGAAATCGCCATGCGAGCTTCATGCGCGGTCAGCCCGCGGAGCATCTGAATGACGTGCTGGAACTGCGTTCGGGAGAGGTCCGTGCGGATGGAAGAGTAGCGCGACAATTCCTTGAACGTGTCGCGGATGATCGTCTCCAATTCCGCCTCGTCGGGCAGGGGGACCTCGAAGGGGGTGGCCAGACGCTTGACCGAATCGGGCAGCCGGGTGGTCGTGTCGATGAGTATCAGGGTCTGCTGTCGCTCCGGCGCATTCTGCGCGAATGTCCGCACCATCCGTTGCAGGATGGCGTCGCCCAGGTGCGTGCAGAGCTCCTTCGCAATGAAGACTGCCGGCCAGCTCCGCGACAGCATCCAGGAGAGGACGTCCGCGGGCTTGAGGGTCCCGCCGATGATCTCCCGGGAGGCAGGCGGCGTGTTCCGCAGCCCTTCCACCACGTTCCAGACGTACGCATGCATGGCCAAGGACCGGACCACGTGCAGCACACGGTCCAGCGCCCGGCGCTCTTCTTCCGTTTCAATCGTGATCAGCGGATGGCGAGAGCGAATCAGCAGCCGCAGGTCGTCGGTGGTGTCAGCCATGGTCGGAATCCCCGAAAAACACCGGTGTTTGCGGCGCCTTGCCGGAGGGGCCCGCGCGATCCATGGTAACGATGTGAGCGGCGCCGGTCCAAAGCGCTCGCGTGTCATGCGGGGCCGATGCAGAATTTCGCGGCGGAAGCTTGACTTATCAAGAGATTATGATATATAGACATAATGATGGCCGTGACCCGAGACAAACGAATCCCCGCCGAATTGCTCGAACAGGCGGCGGACGTGCTTCGAGTGCTTGCGCATCCGCAACGTTTGCGAATGCTGGAAGTGCTGGCCGGGCAGAATGTTACGGTGGGTGATCTGGCGAAGGCCGTCGGCATGGCCCCGGCGGCGTGCAGCCAGCATTTGAACCTCATGCATGCCCACGGGGTGTTGTCCCGGGCGCGGGACGGACGAACCACGCACTACACGGTGGTGAACCCGCATGCCCTGGCCCTGCTGGAGTGCATCCGCAAGCACGCCAGGCCGAGTCCGGCCGCGGCGGGCAGGAGACGAGACGAAGGCATATGAAGGAGACATACGCAGTGATGACCGCGATGAAACGAATCAGCCCGGACGAACTGGGAAAGTACCTCGTTGGTGATGCCGGGTATCGACTTATCGATGTGCGGAACCCGGACGAGTACGAAGTGATGCACGTACGCGGTGCGGAAAACGTGCCGCTGATGCAGCTTCTGGACCACGCGTGTGACTGGGACCGCAACCAGCGTCTGATGCTGATCTGCCACCAGGGGCCGCGTTCGCAAAACGCCGTCCGGCAGTTGGACGTAGCGGGCTTTACGGACCTGACCATGGTGGAGGGCGGAACGCTCGCCTGCTCACGGGCGGGCGTGCCGGTGGTTCGCGGCCAGCGTCGGTTCTCCATCCAGCAGCAGATGCAGTTGATCGTCGGGCCCATGATCCTGGCCGGTGCGATCGGATCGCTCTTCTACACGCCGCTCCTTGTGCTGACGTTTATCGGTGGATGCGGGCTGCTGATGGCGGGAACCACCGGCTTCTGTCCCCTGGTAAACGTGCTGAGCCGAGCGCCGTGGAACCAGCCGAAGAAGGTTTGCGCCACGCCGCCGGCCGACTGCAACCCGGGCCCCAGGGCCAAGAGTTGCTGCGGCGGTTGAGCGTTCATCAGACAGAGGGGCACTCCTTCGTCTCCTGGAGTATCTGAACCAGACGGTCCGCGCCGGCGGCACACGCCGCGCGGATCGCCTGAATCTCCTCCCGCGTGATCTGGTCGACGTGGATCCCCGCCGTTACGCAAACGGTGACACGCAATTGCTGGGCCAGCCGCTCGGCAACCTCGCGGACGATCTCCTCCTCGCGATGGGGCGGGAGGCCGGCCGTCTGAACCGATATGGTTGGGGCGGCCAGGGCCGCCGCGCCGATGTGATCCGCACCGCCGCCGATGTGTACGCGGAGGTCTGCTCCGTGGATTTGCCAGGAGAAGGTGAGCTGCGTGCGCCCGGTGCCGATGTGGAACGCGTTCACGGCGGAGCACTCCCTTGCATGGGCTCGTTTGTCCATGCGTGCCTTGCGGAACCGATTATCCGCGAATGTCAACCGGACGTCGACGAGGGCGCTTGTGCGAAAAGGAGTGATTCCAGACGCGTCATTTCCCGGTCCCAGCAGTGGTTGGCGGCGACGAACCGCCGCGCGGCCGCGCCGAGCCGGAAGCACCGGTCCGGATCGGCGAGGATGGAGACGACCTGCTCGGCGAAAGCGTCCGCCGCATCCGCGATCAGGTAATGAACCCCATCCGTTGCCGATAGTCCGGTTGCCGCCGCTGAAGTGAGCACGACCGGGCGGGCGGCCGCCATGGCTTCCAGCACCTTGTTCTGCAGTCCGCGGGCGATGCGGATGGGAGAAACACTTACTCGAAACCTGCGGACGAATGAGAACACGTCGTCCACCTCGCCAATAACGTGTACACCTGGTGCATCGCCCAGGGCCCGAACGGTTCGTGTGGGGTGCCGTCCGACGATCTCGAACGACGCATCAGGGACGCGCTGCCGAATCAGAGGCCAGATTTCATGGACAAACCAAACCACCGCGTCGATGTTGGGCGGGTAATCCATGCAGCCGACGAACCCCGCGAGCGGCGTCGGCGCGACCCATTGTGATTCCGGAAGGTCCGGAACCGCCACGCCGTTGGACACCGTGAACACTCGCCGGCGGAGGGCGGAGACGCTCAGGTCCGCCGCCTCTGCGTCCGTGATGACAACCGCCGCGTCAAACTCGTTGAGCCACTGCAACTCTCGCGTCGCCAGCCGGCGGCCTTCGATGTCGTACAGGCGAGCGCGGGCGCCGGACGTCTGCCGGGCATAGGCCGTCCACTTGCGCGAGTCCAGGTCGCAGAAGTCCAGGACCTTCCGCGGGGCGTTCACGTACTGAGCGTACGGGGCCATGCCCGACGAGAAGACCAGCACCGCGTCGAACGCTACCTGGGAGTTCCAGCGTTGCAGGGTCCGAACCATCTCCAGATGCTGGTAGTAGCCTTCCGTAAACGTGCCTCCTCGGGCGAGGCTCCACAGACCGCGCGGCGTCGAGACGGCCTTGAACAATCGTATGGCGGCCACGTCGGAACACATCGCGCGGACCGCGTCCACGTGCGTCAGGTCCGCCGGATCGTCCACAAAGCAGCCGCACCACACCTGATGCCGGCGTCGCAGATAGTCCAACTCGTGGAACGAGCGCAGCTTGTCGCCTTTGTTTGGCGGATACGGCAGACGATGGACAAGGTACAGCACGTTCATAGTTGTCACCCCGGCACGTGCCGGGAAACCCACGCCCCCAGCGGGCGCGTGAGGGCCAGCGGCAGCTTCGGCCAGATGCGGCGGGCCAGGTGAAAACGCGGATTTGTCGGGGTCAGGTCCGGGGCGCGTCGGCCCGGGGCCGCCAGTCGCTGGTATTCCATCACGGTGGGCTCAAAGCCCTGGAACCGCTTGAAATCCACGCAGCCGGTGTTGTCATGCCTCGACCGGCCGAAGTCGAACACGCGGCAGCCGAGTTCGACCGCTCGCTCCATGGCCGTCAGGTAGATGAAGTTGTACAGCCCCGGAACGCTTCGCCGATCGTCCGCACCCACGAAGTACGGCAGGGCGGTGCCCCGATGCAGGAACGTCACCAGGCCGGCTACGGGGGCGCCTTCGTGATAGATCAGCGAGACGAGGTGCCGCCCGGGCGTCCGCTCGATGAGTTCCTCAAAGAAGCGGTAGGGGTAGTTCAGCGATGCCAGCCGCCTCATGCTGCGGCAGTATAGGTGCCAGACCTCGCGCAGGTGGGAGTCGTCGAACTCTGCCGTCAGCCGGTGCTTGTCCC
>JAFGJQ010000280.1 GCA_016929015.1 Phycisphaerae bacterium
TACGAGCCGACGGCCCGGGAGGTGAATGTCACGGGGACGACGGCGTGGGAATTCATCGTGTACGACCGTACCGGCCGAGGGCAGGAGCACGCAGGGACGATCGACACTCCGTAGTTCGTCGGCGTGGTGGGCAGGGGGGCTTTGCCGTGACACGGCGGCACATCCACTACGAAGCGGCCTTCGAGGATTACCTTCGATCCCAGGGCATTCCGTACATTGCAGTCGATGAGCAGCGGCAGGTGATCTTCGCGGGCTCCCGCGTGAAGTCCTTTGATTTCCTGGTCTATCGGGACTTGCGCCGCCGGTGGATCGTCGACGTGAAGGGGCGGCAATACCCGTACGTGACGCGTACCAGCCGGCGTTACTGGGAGAACTGGATCACGCAGGCGGACCTGGACGGCCTGGCCAACTGGCAGGAGGTTTTCGGGGAAGGCTTTGAAGCCATGCTTGTGTTTGCGTACTGGCTGACACAGGACGATGATCGCGTTCCGCCGGTGTACATCCACTGCTGCGGGGAGCGCCGCTATGCGTTCCTTTGCGTGCCGCTCGCCGAGTACCGGCGGCATTGCCGCATCCGTTCCAGGCGGTGGGGGACCGTGACGCTTCCGGTTGCCACCTTCCGGCAGGTCGCCCGGCCGATTCAGAAGCTCTGAAAAGCCGGGCGGTTTACTGACATGCGTGCATGCATATAATACGCAGGCAAAGCCGGTTGGGGGCTGGGGCCCCTACACGGGCGAGAAGCAAAGAACGGCGGAAGGATCAGAATGCACACCCACGATACGCAGGACGCGAAGAAGAAGCGGTTCACCGCTCGGGGACGAGGCCTCTCAGGATCGGCCGCTGCCGTGGCGATGCTGACGTGTCTTCAATGGGCGTCGCCGTTGCTCGCGCAGGAGTCGGTGGGTCCGCCGCAGCCGAGCAAGCCGGTGTTTCAGTGGCTGTTCGCGCTGGGAATTACGATCGTTTGTATCGCGGTCGCGTTCAAGAACCCGCGCCGGTCACACCTGGGATGACGGGTCGCGTACGAGCCCGGTAAGGAGAATGCACATGTACTCGAAACGCTCCTTGATTGTGTTGCTTGCAGGAGTGAACATCGTGCTGTTGGCCGCACTGGTGTTCAGCGTCGCCTCACCGCCGGCGGCAATCGCGCAGGTCGCCCCCGGGCGTCCGGGCGACTTCATGATGGCCACGGGCAGCGTCACCAACCAGCTTGACGCGGTGTTCATCATCGATTCGCCCGGCAGGCTGCTGCATTGCTTCTTGCCTGCGCAGAACAAATCCGGTCAGTTGATGCACGCACAGACCCGCAGCCTGGCGAACGATTTCCGCTCGCGCTGACTGCCCTGAAGGACGGCACCGCCGCCGAGACTGCGGGCGGGCCGTGAGAGGCACGAACCATGAGTTCCAAGGACTTCGCAATCGGTGTTCTCTGCACAACCGGCACGATCCTGCTGGTCGGTCTGCTGATTCTGCACAGCCAGACGCAACCGGCGATGGCGGCAGGCGTCGGCGTGCAGGCCGGCGACTACGTGATGGCCGTCGGCAAGGTCGATGATCGCACGGATGTTCTTTACGTCATCGACACGGGCGTGAACGGCATGAACAGCTACTACTTTGATTTCAAGAGCGGCGCCCTCATCGTGCCGCCGGGCGGTCAGCAGGATCTTGGCCGGCTGCGGACGATGGCCCTTAGCACCCCGGGTTCGGCCGCCCCTGGACGCCGTCCCTGAACCGGACGGCGTCAGTAGGGTCCGGCCGGCGAGCCAGGGACCATTCGTTCCGTCTGCCTAAGACGTACGGTTGTCGCCAGACACCGTCACGACAGGCCCCAGGAGTCCGCGAGGCGACCGGACCGCCCTACTTGGCCCAATGCAACATAACATATATTATCGGACGTTACAACCAAAGCAGGGGGGATGCCCCGTAAGCCCCCCCCCACGGCCTCCGATTCACGACGCTGAAGCCCGGCCGCGCCCCAGGACAAGCCGGTCGACCGCCGCATCCAGCGCCGCCGAGCGGGTTGCGGCATCGTGCATTGCCAGGGCCTCGTGGTGCAACCGCCCGGCCGCCGCCGGGGCCGGCCGATGCACACAAAGGTTCGTCAGACGCGTAAACAGGTCCGCCTCGTCGACATACAGGCAGGGGGCGTGAAACTCCCGCGGAAGGATCTCGCCGTAGGACAGGCGGTCGGGCAACAACGGCCAGCAGCCCGCCAGCAACGACTCAACGACGGCGATGCCGAAGGTCTCCTGCAAGGCTGTGCTGACGGCCACATCTGCCCGAGCCAGCCAGGACCAGTATTCCGGACGGTCCCGCAGGTACCCTGCGAAGAGAATACGCGGCTGCAGGCGTTTCCAGGCCGCCTCAAAAACCGAGGGCACCGATCGGAAGGATTCGCCCGCGAGGATCAGCCGGAAGTTTGCGCCAGACTCGTCCAGCCGGAACACGGTGCGAAAGAACGTCTCCGGATCCTTGTCGTATTCCCAGCGGTGGCACCAGAGAATCGTGAACGGCTGATGACCGGCCCGTCGGGCAGCCGCCGCGGAAATCGCGTCGGCCGGCGGGGGGTCGACAACCGGCCAGAACACTTCCGCCCGCCCTGCCACCCGCTGCGGCAAACAGGGAGGCACGTAGTCGGACATTCCCTTCAAGAGGTCGCCTACGGCCTGTGCGAACACGTCCCGGTGCCAGGCGGAATTGAACCAGACGGCGTCTGCCGCCAGGCTGGATGTCAGGTTTGTCAGTCCGAACTGGTAGTCTCGGTAATCGTGTTCGGACAGCGGGTAGGTCAGTTGGTTTTCGTGGAAGTAGCAGACAACGGGCGTGTGTGTGTAAGCGGCCGGCAGCAAGGCCCGCAAATCGGCCACGCTCAGCATGTCGTTCGTGAAAAGGACGTCGGCGGGCCTGGGGGACGCCGCCAGGGCGTCTGCAAACCACAGGGCGGCCCCCCGCATCCGCCATTTCCATTTGCGAGCGGGCATGGTCAGCAGCTCGAAGTGATGGCGGCTGTGGGAAATCCAGGCGTCAAGAAACGCCCGATGCGATCCACCATAGTACGGCTCCAGCACCAGGATGCGTCGAGACGCCCCGCCGGATGCCCGGTCTGCACTCATGCCAGCCCCCCCGCCGTCTCAGATCACCGGCGCCGGACGCGGTCGCCGATCCCGGGCCAACGCCCCGAGGATCGATGCCACGACCACCACGTTTCGGCCGGCTCGCGTGAGATCGTACAGGTCCCGCTGTTTCGGCCCGATCAGCTCCGCCAGCCGCAATTGGGAGATGTGATGATACAACGGCCCCGCCTTCAGGCCAGTCACTTTGCCAAGCGTACGGTAGGTGGCGGCTCCCTCCAGCAGCTTGAACAAGATGCGCAGCCGATGCGTGCTGCCCAGCGCCCCGAGCACACGCGCCAGTTCCTCCGGACGGCTTGCCCGCAGCAGCGCCCGCGCCGCCCGGGTGTTGGTCTGTTCCGGCTTGGCCCCCCCTGCCACCGACCTCGCCGCGCGGTTGCGTGGAATGGCGGTCAGATGGTGAGCGGCCGCCACGGCCTGGTCCCAACCGGCCCCGGTGCCCTCGACCACCGCCACGATCGCTCCGAGGCCAAGCCCGGCCGGCTGCCGCATGGCCGGCAGCCATTCCCGCAGGGTCCCGGCGCCGGGGCGGCCGGCGTGCGTCCCCGGCGTGCGCCGCGTGCTCTTTGTGCGGGCCGACGACGGGCCCGTCGCCTTTCTTCGAGAAGGCTTCTGCTTGTCCGCGGCGCCGGCCTTCTCGCGATCGGCGGTTTTGGGGCGTTTTTGCCGCCCTGCCGCAAGCCTCTTTCGCGTGCGTCGCCCCGTTCGCCGGGTCGTCGTGCTGGTCATGCGTACAGCCTCCGCAAGCACCGCCTGTTTGACTATTATAACATTATAACAGTATTATGTTATAATGCCAACAAGAATCCGTTCGGCCCGCGGCCGCGCCGCCGGCGCTCACGCACACGACCGCTACTCCTGATCCTCTATCGCCGATTCAAACGACTTGTTGTACAGCAGGAAAGGACGTTTCTGTGACACGCTGATCAGCAGCGCCACGCCCACGAAATTGGTCAGCAGACTGCTGCCTCCGTAGCTCACGAACGGCAACGTCATGCCCGTAATGGGCATCAGGCCCTGGGTCATCCCGACATTGATGATCACCTGGGCCGCCACCACCGTCACCACACCGACGGCCACCAGACGCCCAAGCGGATCGGGCGATTCCGCGGCCACCTCGATACCGCAGACCACGATGGCCACGTAGCAGGCAAGGACCAGCACACACCCCGCCAGCCCCCACTGATGGCCCACGAGGGCAAAGACCATGTCATTGTGGCGGTCCGGCAGAAAGTCGTACTTCACGTAGGTGCCGTGCCCCCACCCCTGCCCGAACAGGCCGCCGCTACCCAGGGCCGCCTTGGACCCGACAAGTTGCATGCCGGAATCCGCCTCCCACTCCAGGGCCTGCCGCTTGGTGCACAGGTGGTCGTATTCCTCCGGGTTCGCGATGACCCGACTCCGCAGCGAGTCCAGTTGCAGGAACACGCCCACGATCCGCATCCGCTGATACGGCTGCATTTTGGCCCAGACCACCGGCGTGCACACCACGCCGGCCAGGAGCACGACCGACAGGTGCCGCTTTTTCGCCCCGGCCATGAACAGCATCACGAACGGCACCGGGATCATCAGAAGGGTGGTTCCGAGGTCCGGCTCCATGAGGATCAGGCCCATGGGAATGGCCAGAATGATGAACGGCAGCAGCATACCGAAGAACGAGCGGTAGTTCCGCCGAAAGCGAAGGTACCACGCCAGTGCCAGGATGGACGCGATCTTCATGAACTCCGACGGCTGCAACTGGAACCCCGGCAGCAATATCCACCGATACGCGTTCCGCTTGGCCGGCACCAGCCCTCCGAAGTCGAAGCTCAGGACCTTCGCAGCGGCCAGCAGAAGAAGCATGAGCAGAACCACCACGAAGATCAGGAACGCGTGACGAGCGATGTTGTGGTATCCGATCCGAAGCACGACCAGGGCCGCGATCGCGGAGGCCGCCAGGTAGATTCCCTGCTTGATCGTGTTCCAGGGAACGTCCTCCTCGCCGGCGTCCGTGGCGTAGATGCAGAGGACGCCCACGAGACACAGGATGGCGACTGCGGTCGCGACCACCCAGCCCGGCTGCGTCAGATCGAGTGTGCCACGTGTCATCCGACGCCCTCCTCCGGCGAATCGTCGGCCTGCGGCGGCTCCGGTCGGCCGTCCGGATCGAGGTCCGGCCCGAGAGTCTCCTGGAGCAACGGGACCATGCTCTTGGCGAACGGGGCCGAGCTATGTCCGCCGCTGCCCCCGTATTCGATCAGCACGACGAACGCGATCCGCGGCTTCACGCTCCAACGCGGCTCACCCTCCTCATCCACCGCCTGGAGGTACCCCCCAAACCACGCGTGGGAATAGCTCTTCTCCTCGTCCGGCGGCCACCACTCATGCTTCAGCACGTCCTTCAACTCGAAGGCGGCGTGCGGATGGCTGCGGCGGAAGTCCTCCACCGCCTGACTCCGGCTGCCCGCCGGGACGATCGCCATCGCTTCCGTCCCGTCCTCGTCAACATAGGGGACGCGGTAGGACAAGGGCCGGACGGGCGTGGTGGCACTCCCAGTCTTTCCACAGATGCGGTATCGAGGTCCTTCGTACCGTGCGTAATGGTAGGCCGTCCCGTCCTCGCTGTTCACGACGCGGAACAGGCCCTCCTGCACCGCACGCCATTCCGCGGCGTCGCCGGGCAGTCTTTTCTCCGGCGTGTCCTCGCACAGATCGCTGATCAGCGTCACCGGCTTGTGGATGCCGCTGGCATACTCTGCAAAGAGGTTTGCGGCCTGGATGGGCGTCACCAGCACCTCGCCCTGACCGATGGACAAGAGACGCCCGGTGCCCACGGAGACCCGCCGGCCCCGTTGCACCAGCCAGTCGGGCGTCGGATTCACGCCCGTGGCCTCTTCCGGCAGGCCGATCCCCGTCGTGCGTCCCAGGCCGAACAGGTCGAATACCCTTGTCAGGGATTCCGTGCCTACCTCCTCCCCCACGTGATACATGAAGACGTTGCAGCTTCCCTCGATTGCCTCCACCACATTCACCAGCCCGTGGGCCTTGCGGGCGCTGGAGCCGCCCACACGCCAGCAGCGCCACTTGTTGTGTACTCCCGGAAAGCGATATCCCGTGCAATTGAAGCGTGTCTCCAGACCGATCCGATCGGTGCTGAGCCCGGCCAGGCAGGCCAGCGGCTTGGCAATCGAACCGGGTGCGTACTGATTGGCCACGCCCCGAAACCGCAAGGGCGTATGTAACGTATCCGCGCGCAGGGACTCGTAGTCTTCGTCAAACCTGGACGGGTCATACGAAGGGTACGAAACCAGCGCGAGCACTTCGCGCGTCGGGATGTCGAGCACCACCACCACGCCACCCGTCGCATCCGCCAACTCGGGCACCTCCGCATGCGCCAAGTGGTCGGCGAACGCGTCGTACAGGCGGCGCTGCAGGTCCGCGCGGACGGTAAGCTTCACGTCCCGGCCGTTCTCCGCGGGCTCGTTGGTCAGCACTTTCCCCGCCAGGTTCATGCGGACCCGGCCGCGCCGGCCCCGCAGCAGCTCTTCCGCGGCGAACTCGACACCTGTTTTCCCCGTCACCTCATTGGGCAGGTACTTGACGTCCGGATCCTCGCCGTGAGGATCGTTCCGAATGTCGTCCGCATCGACCGGCCCTACGCGTCCAAGGATGTGTGCCAGCGCCAAGGCGTCGTGGTATTCCCGGCGCGTGGAGCTCTCCACACTGAGCCAGGGATACTTCTTCACGAGAGTCACGCGTGCCTGAACCTGCTCCTGGTCGTCCAGCCCGACCAGGATCGCGTGTCTCATGTACTCCTCACGAACCGCCGCGTCGAAACCCCGACGCTGCCGCACCGACTCCCGAACGCGCTGCACGCGCTCGCAGATTTCGCGCTGCCGCTGCCGCACGGACTCCACCGGCTCTCCCCGGAATGCAGCCAAATCACGCCACATCCCATCCAGGTCGGCCTCCAACGCCTCGCGTACGCCCTCCACCGAACGATTGCTGCCATACCGCCCGTTTCGCCGGCACTCCTTTACCAGACGGCTGAGATACTCATCGTCCATGGCCAGCAGAAGGTAATCGGCCCGAACGTCCCAGCTCGGCTCTTCGCTGACCAGCAAAACGCCCGTGCGGTCCAGGATGCGACCCCGCACAAAGGGCAACGCCTGCGCCGGCAGCAGAAGGCGGTTGCGTGCCTCCTCCTTGTAGTAGGCGGCGTGAATGACCTGGAGGTCCACCAGCCGCACCACCAGCACGGCCAGCGTCACGCCCCACAAGGCCACGAAAATTTTCAAGCGGGTATGAAACACGGTCGTCCGGTCCCGGCATCCCTCGCCCTGACCGATGCCCAGGCCGATTGTATGGCGACATTACGCGCCGTCTACCAACATCGGTCATCCAATCCTCGTTTCTGTGGGCCTTTTCCGTTAGGCGGCTGACGCAGGTTGCGGCAATTCGCCCGGTCCCGCGCAATTCCTGCCGCTCCGTCCCCGCCGGCCCCGCATCCCCCCTGCCGCCCGACACAAGGGGAGTTGATTTTCAGTACGGAATCGTTCCTACTACCCCCGCAGGACGCCAGTCCGGGCTCGCGCGAGCCCTTTTTCGAGGCATCGAATCCGTGAAGAGACCGCTCCACTCGGAAGACAGTCCAAGTTTCTCCGCAACGCTCGACGGCCTGCGAACCATCACCCTGCGGTTTGACCGGCCGGTGAGCACGCCCACCGCCGGCCAAGTGGTGATTCGCGATCGCAACGGCAAACAAGTCCGCGTTACGGGCATCTCGCCAGCCCGGCGAGCTGCGGGCTCAACCCGCGTGTTTTCAGTGAAACTGGCAAGTCCCCCCAATTTCATGCGGCAGACCCTCGATGTGGAAATCCAGGGAATTGGCGTGCAGCGTGTGCGCCTTGGCCGCATTCTTGACAACCAGCAGTTCTACGATGCGGAGGCCCGCCTCGGGGCCACGTACTCTCCTCAGGGGACGCTCTTCGGGGTTTTTGCGCCCGAAGCGGACCGGGTGGAGGTTGTGGTCGCCAAGTCGCAAGCCGGCAAGGCTTCCAGTCGCCAACCGATGATTCGGAACCTGCGCGGGGTTTGGTCGGCGACCCTGGAGCAGGACTTGCGCGACCAATACTACGCATACGTCCTTGATGGCCCGGGCCTGCAGGCGGATCGGGAGGTCACGGACCCTTGTGCCAAGTGTGCGCAGTATCCAGGCTCGCGTTCCATCATATGTGACCTCCAGGACACGGACCCCCCGGGGTTCCGCGTGGAGCATCCAGTCGGGCTCGCCACGCCCACGGATGCCGTGATCTATGAGTTGAGCGTACGCGATTTCACGATCTCCCCGGATTCCGGCGTTGCGCACAAGGGTCTCTACCTGGGTCTGGCGGAGGGCGGCACGCACCTGCCCCGGCAACCGGACATGTCTACGGGGTTGGATCATCTGGTCGAGCTGGGCGTCACGCACGTGCAGCTCATGCCGGTTCAGTGTTTTGAGGATGACGGCCGGTACAACTGGGGGTACATGACGACGTTCTTCAACACGCCGGAATCGCGGTTCGCCACCACCCCGGACAGGATCGCGCGCATCACGGAGTTCAAACAGGCCGTGCAGGCCCTGCACAATCACGGCATCGGCGTGCTGCTGGACGTTGTCTTCAACCACACGTCGCGTCACGCCACCTTCGACCAGATTGCCCCGGGCTACTACTTTCGGCGCAAGCCCAACGGTGAGCTGTGGAACGGCTCCGGCTGCGGCAACGAGTTTCGCACGGAGGCCCCCATGGCCCGCAAGTTCATCCTGGATTCACTGAAATATTGGGTCACGGAATTCGGCATTGACGGATTCCGCTTTGACCTGATGGGCCTGCTCGACTTTCCCACCCTTGAGATCATTCGCGACGAGCTGCGCGCGGTGTACCCGTCGATCCTGTTGTACGGGGAACCCTGGACGGCGGGGCCGTCCGGCCTGCGCCCGACCACCGGCAAAGACGCGCTTCGCGGCAGCGGCATCGCCGCCTTCGACGACCACTTCCGCGATGCGATCAAAGGCGACACGAACGGCGACGTTCCCGGCTTCGTTCAGGCCGGAGACCGCCGTGACGCAGTGAAGATGGGACTGCGCGGCTCCATTGGGGATTGGGCCCTTCATCCCACGGACACCGTTCACTACTGTGAGTGCCATGACAACCTCACTCTCTGGGACAAGATTGTCCGCACCACACCGAAAGCCACGGATCCGGAGCGGAAGCGGATGCAGCGTATGGCCGCCCTGCTGCTTCTCACATCGCAGGGAATCCCCTTCCTCCATTGCGGGCAGGAGTTCTGCAGGACGAAGCTCGGCCACCACAATTCGTACAACCTTGGCGACGAAGTCAACCAGATTGACTGGTCGCTCAAGAAGGAGAACGCGGACACCTTTGCGTACTACCGTGACCTGATCGCCCTGCGCCGCGCCCACCCGCTCTTCCGGTTGCGCACGCGTGAGGAGGTCGAGCAACGCGTTCACCTCATGATCGACGTTCCCACCCCCCACTGCATCGCCTTCGCTCTGGACGGGCGCGGTCTGTTCGGGGAGCCGTTTGCCACGATCCTCATTCTTCTCAACGGGGATCGCACGGAGCTCCGCTTTCCCCTTGGCCCCGGTCGCTGGCTGATGGTCGCCGACGGCGATCGAGTAAGCCACCAGGCGCTCAGTGAGCACTGGAACGAGATCACCGTTCCCGCGCACGCCGGTGTGGTTCTGCACAAGTAACGGGTCGCCTGCGGATGCCGCATGCGCCGAAGTGTTTCCCGCGAAGGGTCAGGCGGCCGGCGCGGTGGTCGCGGGGGCCGTGGTGGGCGCGGGCGGCGGCTCGGCCAGCTTCTTCTTCGCCGCGCCGACGGCGGTATGCAGCTCCGGCTTGTAGGGCGTCATGTCCACCGGCTCCAGCGCGGCCAGCAGCGCACGCAGCCCGTCGAGATCACTTTTGTTCAGCCGGTCAGTGATTGCCTTGGCTGCTTCGTCTGCCGCACGGCCCCTCACATCGTCCGGTGCGGTCGCAAGCCGGGTCATCATCTCGGCAACCAGTTCCCATCGGCCGGCAGCGGCCGCAGCGGTCAACACGTGGACACGCACAGTGGCCGCCGATGCATCGTCCGCCGCTTCCTGCCCGGCAAGCAGCCGCTGCCAGATTGGCAGGGCAGCCGCGGCGTCTCCGCGTGCCATCAGGAGCGTGGCCAAGCGTTCCCGCGCACCAGCCAATTCCGGGGGGGCCGGATTGTGACTGCTGAGCTCGCGAACCAGTCCCTCGAGATAGGTTTGCTGTCGGTCCGGCATTTCGCGCAGCCGATCCGCCCAGCGGAGGCGTTCCTCAACCGGTTTTCGGGCCAGGATCTCTCGCCACCCGTTCCATGCCTCCGCCCGTACCGCGTCGTTTGTTTCGCCGGGTGGATTGAGGTGCCGCATGAGCGCTTCGAGATGGGCCGGTTCGCCCCCGAGCTTCCCCATCGCCTTGGCTGCCGCCTCTCGTACCCGTGGATCCGTATGAGCCACGAGAGCGACGAGCCGGTCGCTGCAGCTCGCATCGCCCAGCGCAACAAGCCCTTCAATTGCAGGCACCAGCAGCGGGGCCTGCTCTGACCCCAGCGCTTCCGTAAGGGCCGGTCCAAACTCAGCCGCGGCGATTCCCGCCATGGCCCGCAGCAAGAAGCCCCTCACGTGCACTTGATCCGCCGGCGTTCGGGCCAGGCGATCGAGCAGTACCGGAACCGCAGGCGTGATGACGTCCGGGTCCACCTTGCCCTTGGCTCCCAGAACCGCCAGGGCCCCCGCTGCTTCCGCCACGCACCCCGCGGGAGCACTCGGCGACTGGCTGGCGTCAATCTCACGGATCAGCGTGGGGATCGCGGCGGGGTTTCGAAGTTGTCCCAGCACGCGAAAAGCCGTTTGCCTGGCCGAGGCATCCACCTGTTCGTCGCGCAGCAGCGCGAGCACGGCCTCCGCGTTTTCCGGAACGCCCATGGCGCCTATGATTCCGAGCGCCGCCCGGCGTACCTCCGGCATGCGGTACTCAAGCCCCTCGATGACGGCTGCCACCACCGTGTCCGCCGGCAGCATGCCTTCCTGGATTTCTTCACTGATAATCGCCAGGGCGGCCAGTCGGAACTCCGGCTGGTCATCATTCAGCCAGCGAGCGAGAATTTCGTCCTTTTGGGGGCGCTGCGGCACCAGTCGATAGTTCTGCCTCAACAAGACAGTCAACCGTTCCGCGAGTGTGCCATACCTGCGTTCCTGGTCCGCCCGCACCCGCTCCAGTTCGCCCTGTGCCTCCAGCAGCCGCTGAAAGAACATTCGCTCCTTCTCACGGAGCCAGTCTTCATCGCTGAGCGTGCTTTCCTGGTGTTCCCACCACGCCTGCCAGGCGGCCACGTCTTCGCCGAAGTCTTTTCGGGAAACGCACCGCAGGGCTCGCAGTGCCCTCCCCCGGAGTTCGGTGTTGTCGGTCGGCAGCAGCGTCATGATCTGCCGCGCGACGGCCCGTTTGTAGACGCTGGAGGCCAGGGCGTCGACCGCCGCGGATCGTTGCTCGGGCGACGCCTGTGGATCGGCGGCCAGGGCACCCAGACGCTCGGTCACACCGCCGTCGGGATAGGCCGCCAAGGCGGCCGCGGCCCGTGCAGAGACGCCCTCCGCGGAGTCGCCTAACAATCGCAGCAGCGGTTCCACCAGCCCGGCGTGATGCTCCTGCAGAAGTGCCGGGTCCACCGCGCCGACAGCGGCAATGGCCTGGCAGACGGCAATTCGCGTAGACGGATGCGCGGACGGGCTCAGCAGTTCGCCCAGGGTACGCGTAGCAGCCGCCCATCCGGTGCGCAGCAGGCTTTCTGCCTGCGCCTGCCGCGTGCCGAGGCTGTCGGCCGGGTTTTCGATAATCCCGCGCAACTGTTGCAGTCGTTCCTGCTCCTCTGCCGAGAGCGCGGCGACGTCTGCCGGCTGCGTGGTCTGCCCGACCGCGCACACGGGTACCACCAGCACGAGTGCGCGCAGGCACCACACCATCTTCTTCGTCCGCTGTGTCACGGCCTGGGCCTCACGTGCAACCTCCCACACTACCGAACGACACGCCGATGCCCCGCGTCAATGCGCGGAGAGCGATCTCGGTAAGTTCGCCCTGCCCCATAGGTTACGCCCATTTGTAACCGAGGGCCAGACTGATTGCAAGGCGGTCGGGAGGGTCATCGTGGGATTCCGGCCCCTCCGCCTTGTGAGGTCACCTCCATCCGCACGACACGTCAGCAACCGCGGCGGACCGTACTTGACCCCCCAACCGTCACCACTATGATCGTCCGGTCATGAGCCAGATGCGAACGATCGTCATGCTCGGCGCCCTTGCCAGTATCATCACCGGCTGCCAGGAGCCGACCGGCCCCATCGACTATACCGCGCAGGTCTTTACCCTTGCCGGCCCAGAGCAGTCGGCGATGCTGTGGGAAACGTGCCAGGACGTGCTCCGGCAGAACCGATTTGCGCTGGACCGTGTGGACCGGCCGGCCGGTGTCATCACCACGTATCCGACCACGTCCCAGCAGTTCTTCGAGTTCTGGCGACACGACGTGAACACCGCGTACGACCTGGCGGATTCCTCCCTGAGCACCGTTCGCAGACAGGCTCGCGTGGACGTGACGCCAGCCGAGAGCGATGCGAACAAGATGCGGGTGTCCGTGGTCGTCCGGGTACAGCGTCTCTCTTCTCCGGAACGGCAGTTCAACAACTCTGCCACGGTCCTGCAATGCTTCGGGGATGAGTTGCCCGGCGAGGCCGGCCAGCAGCGGCTGACGCGTGCCGACGACTACTGGATCGATCTCGGGCGGGACGCGGCCATGGAGCGGTACCTGCTCGATCGGATCATCCGCGACGGCTCGTACGTGGAACTGGCCTCCAGTTCCTGAACCGGCCCCCCTGTGCGCGGCCCCGGATCACCAGTTGCCGATTTCATCGCCGGTGTCGTCCTGGCCGTCCGGCCCGACGCTCCAGAGGTCATACCCCCTGGCGTTCTGTACGCCGGGAGCGCAGTACTGGTACCGTCGGCCCCACGGATCGTTCAGCAGATCGGCGTTCTGCAAGTACGGGCCGCCCCACGTTGCACGCCCGGGCGTCTCCTGTTCCGACCGCACGATCTCTTCCAGGCGAACCGGATAGCGCCCGACTTCGCGCCGGTACCGCTCCATGTGCATCGCCAGCAGCCCGTCCGGACCGATGGCTCGACGAACGAGATCCAGATGGGCGGTTTCCAGCGGCGGTACCGTCGCCTGCCATGCCCCGTCCGGAATCTTTTCGGGCATCGCCGTGGAGCGGGTGTCGCCGGACAGCGCCGCCCAATAGAGCAAGGCGAGGCCGAAGATCGCCACGCAGATCAGAAGCGCCAGGAACAGGCGGTTTGCCGTGGAACGTGCCATCCGTTCACCCAGCGGACCGGGACTTCTCACGCGATCGAGAGCGGACCTTTATGCCCTCGATCGGGTCAGTTTATCCGCTTCGGTCGGTCTCGGGCAAGCCGCACCGTTGCCGGGCGTTCGTCAGGCGTTGCCGGTTCGCAGGGTCCGCTGCGGACGGTTCGCGAAATGCAAAGGTCAAACGACGCAGACTTCCACCGGCTGAACGACGATGTCGCCGGGGCACTCCGTCAGCCAGGCCACCGCCGTGGCCGCAAACCGCGGGTCGAACTGGGATCCCGCTCCGCGCAGGAGTTCCCGCTTCACGTGGGACAAATCGCAGGGCGGCTTGTAGGCACGCGCGGACAGGATGGTGTCGATGGCGTCCGCGATGCTCAGCACGCGTGCGAGAACCGGAATGTCCGTACCCCGGAGTCCGTGCGGATATCCCTCCCCGTCGTACCGTTCATGGTGATGCCGGATGATGGGCAGTTCGTTGCTGAGAAAACTGGCGTGGCCAAGAATGGGTACCGCCCGTTCCGGATGCGTCCGCACGATCGCGAACTCCTCAGGCGTCAGCGGTCCGGGCTTCTGCAGGATAGCGTCCGGCACTCCGATCTTTCCGATGTCGTGTAGAATGGCCGCCGTCTGCACGGTATCCACCTGTTCCCGGGTCATTCCCAGGCGTCGGGCGAGCTGCTTGCAGTAGTAGCTCACGACCACGGAGTGCTTCTCCGTGTACGGATCCTTCGCCTCCACCGCCGCCACCAGCGCACGCACGGATTCAATGTAGAGCCGCTTCAACTGACGCTGCACGTCGGCATCCGTCACCGCACGCCGCTCCGGCTGGCCGTCCGGCGGATCGGGGATGAACTTCCACACGGTCTGCTGTGCCGCGGCAACGAGTTCGCCGTCGCGACCCGGGCCGGACGCCGTTTGGCCTGCCGTGGCCGCCCGATCCACGAGACACCGCAATTCCGCAAGGTCGAACGGCTTGCAGACCAGTTCAAACGCTCCGCGCCGTCGAGCTTGTTCGGCCATGCCCGCGCTGCGTCGCCCCGTCATCAGAATGACGCTTGGGTGAGGCTCCTGTCGAAGAATGTCGTCCATCAGGGCCATTCCGTCCATGCCGGGCATGCAGATGTCGGTCATCACGACGTCAAACGCATCATGTCCCAGACACCGGATGGCTTCGTCCGCCGTGGCCGCGGTCGCACACGTGCGCCGTGTTCCGTCTGAGAGAACGGTCGCCAGCACGGACCGCACTTCCGGCTCATCGTCGACGACCAGGATGCGTTGTGGCATTCGCTGCATGTCGCACCGATTCTGTCCGGCGTTCTCGCCGAACCTTGACACGGTATCGTCCCGATCCCCGACGGACTTGACGGAGCGGAAGGCGCGCATAACTCCAATGGTCCCAAAGGATTGGTCCGCAAAACGATGTGCGTCCGCGGTATCGCAGATGGGTCTGAGAAGATTCGGCGTGCCGGCCGGCATGACCGCGGACCGGGAATACAGCGGTGTCCGACGCGCTCAAAAATACGGTCAAAAGCCCAGCGCGCCTTTGCGACGGAGATGCTCTTTCTGGGACGCACTCTGCGTGTCGTGGTCCTCCGGACGGCTGACCACGTGCGTGCTTTTGGAGAGCAATGCCGGCTACCTCAGCCCCTGAGCGACCCCCTCTGACGAGCCGGTCCCGCTCACTCCAGCCATTCCAGGTCCCCCTCGGCCAGAACGGATTCGTCCCATACCTCCCGCAGGAACCGGATGGCGCGGGCCACCTCCTGCCCGGCCGTGTGGATGGTTTGCAGGCCCACCCGGGTCACCTCGTCCACCTGCTCTACATACTCCTGATGCCCATCCTCGTAAGACTCGGCCTCTCGGCGCATCTGCAGCAGCGAGAACTTCAGCATGCCCACCAGATCCTGGACTTGCCCGCCAAGCTGCTCACAGCGCCGGGCAATCGCTCTCTGCTGATCGGGATTCGCGTGCTCATAGAGATCCAGGAGCCGGCACAACTCCTCCCGGATCGAGTCCATTTGTACTGCGAGGTCTTCCATGTCGCTCTCCCCTTTTTCCGGATGCTTCTTGGCCGTGCGGGCGCCCTCGTCCCGCCGCGGCGCGAACCCTCCCCGAATTCCCCGGTCTTGTAGTCTACGATTGACTTGCCGGCACAAGCCAACGCGATGAAGAAGTAATGAAGGGGCGATAACGCGGCGGTTCGGGGTCCGATAGTTGAGGCGCCGCCAAGGGATCGGCACACGCCTTCCGCGTGTGCACCGGCCGTCCGAGAATCTCGCAGGCTGCCGTGCGGATTCTTCTTGCGGCCCGCCCGCCGGCTGACTACGCTTTCCGCCATACGGGCAAGACCAAAGGTCATGGCGGCCACCTTGACGCTCGGTGCGGTCCGGGCGTGTCTCGCCTGCGGTCGGCCGACCTGCCCACTTCCCCTCGTGGTTCTTGTCGTCCCTGCAACGGTAACAGAAGCAAAGGAGTTGCACCGTGTCCATTTTTCACCGATCTGCTGCGGAGTTTTTCGGGACCTTTTGGCTGGTTCTCGGCGGGTGTGGCAGCGCCGTTCTGGCCGCCAAGTTTCTGCCGGCGGACGGACCGGCGGTGAACCTGGGAATCGGGTTCGTCGGTGTCGCATTGGCGTTCGGCCTGACGGTGCTGACCATGGCGTACGCGATCGGTCACATCTCCGGCTGTCATCTGAACCCGGCCGTATCCGTGGGTCTGCTGGTGGGCGGGCGGTTTCCGGCGAAGGATTTGATTCCGTACGTCGTGGCGCAGGTGGTCGGAGCGATTGCGGCGCCGGGCACGCTGTTCGTCATTGCCAGCGGGAAGGAGGGCTTTGACCTGGCCGGCGGTTTTGCGTCCAACGGCTATGGCGCGCACTCTCCCGGCGGCTATTCGATGGTGGCATGCCTGGTGGCCGAGGTTGTGCTTACGTTCTTCTTCCTGTTCGTGATCCTGGGAGCGACGGATTCGCGGGCGCCGGCCGGACTGGCCCCGATCGCCATCGGCCTGTGCCTGACCCTGATCCACCTGGTCGGCATTCCGGTGACCAACACGTCGGTGAACCCGGCCCGGAGCACGGGGCCGGCGGTTTTCGTGGGCGGATGGGCACTGACTCAGTTGTGGATGTTCTGGGCGGCCCCCATTGCCGGCGCCATCCTGGCCGGCATGGTCTACCGCGTGGTCGCGGCCGCGCCGGCGAAGGAGAGACGCTGACCACCGCCCCTCTTGTCAACAAGGTGCCCTCTCAGAAGTCCCGGTCTATGTCCACGACCTTCTTGAACCGCTGGTCCCCGGTGTGCGGGGGCTGGAACGCGCGGTGTTCCGGGGTGAGGGCGGGTTGGGCCTTCCAGGTGCGCACGCGCAGAAGCAGATGAGCGTCGCGCTCCGGCCACGTCACATCCACTCGGTGCGGCAGGAGCGGGCCATCGCCTCCCAGTGGGCGGTAGTCAGA
>JAFGJQ010000281.1 GCA_016929015.1 Phycisphaerae bacterium
CATCAACATGATCATCGTCCCGATCGTGGCGGGTCTGATCGCCAACCGCATCCTGTACAGCGAGCACAAGGTCTTTCGTCGCAGCGGCGCCCTGGCGGGCGTGGCCGCGTGCAGCATCCTGCCGGCGGTCGCTCTGATTCTCTGGGCGCCGCCTGCCGTTCTGACCCTGGGCACCGCCTCGCTGCAGAAGGACGGCTTCGTGGTCGGTCTGCTCCTGATCGGCGTCGTGGCGCTGGCCCAGCTTGTGATTCGCGTCTGGCTCAAGCGGCCCGACAACTGGATGGACAAGGCGCTGCCCCTGGTCTCGATGGCCGGGATTTGCTATATCATCGCCATCATCACGGCCCGGTCCCGGGACGATCTGCTGACGGTCGGCATCTACCTGATCGGGGCGGCGATCCTGCACAATTTCATCGGCTACATCCTGGGCTACTGGTTTGCCCGCGCGGCCCGGCTGGACGAGAGCTCCTGTCGGACCGTCGCGTTTGAAGTCGGCATGCAGAACGGCGGCATGGCCTCCGGGTTGGCGATGAACGTGCTCAAGAGCGCGCCGGCGGCGCTGGCGCCGGCGATCTTCGGGCCGTGGATGAACATCTCGGGATCGGTGCTGGCGACGTGGTGGCACCGCAAACCTGTGGCGACGTCGGGACATAAGTCTGGCGATACGCCGCGAGACAGACAGGAAGGAGACACAGATGGATCGGCGTGACATATTGAAGGGTCTGGGGTTGGGGGCCGCAGTGGGCGCGTGGGGAATCGCCAGAGGCGCAGATGACGCGGTCGCCTCCGGCTACGCGCAGGCCACGAAAGGGCTGCCCTCGTTGAAGATCACGGACGTCAAAGCGATTCTGACGGCGCCGCAGGGGATTCGGCTTTGCGTGGTGAAGGTGCAGACGAGCGAGCCGGGGCTGTACGGCCTGGGATGCGCGACGTTCAACCAGCGGCCGCTGCCGGTGGCGGTGGCGGTGGACGAGTACCTCAAGCCGTTCGCTGTGGGGCGCGACGTCGACAACATCGAAGACATGTGGCAAAACGCCTACACCAGCTCCTACTGGCGCAACGGCCCGGTCCTGAACAACGCCCTGAGCGGGCTGGACCAGGCCCTGTGGGACATCAAGGGCAAGCGGGCCAACATGCCGGTCTATCAACTGCTGGGTGGCAAGTGCCGCTTCGCCGTCGATTGCTACACACATTGCAGCGGCCGCGATCTCAAGCAGATCGAGCAGTCCGTGCGCCGGGCGATGGAACGCGGCTATCGGCACATCCGTATCCAGCGGGGCGGGTACGGCTCGCCGCACCTGACCAAGCAGGCCCATTACAAGGAGGCCGGCTTTGCCTCGGCGTCCGATTCCACGATGGAAACGGGGCCCTACGTCAGAGGCACGCTGGAGATGTTCGAGCATATTCGCAGCACCTGCGGAGACGCCGTCGAGCTGCTCCACGACATCCACGAGCGGATTCCGCCGATCGAAGCGATCAATCTCATCAAGCGTCTGGAGCCGTACCACCCGTTCTTCATCGAAGATCCATTCTCGCCGGAGGACAACGGCTATTTTCGCCTGCTGCGTCAGCAGACCAGCGTTCCGATCGCGATGGGGGAGCTCTACAACAATCCGCATGAATGGGTGGGCTTGATGTCCGAGCGTTTGATCGACTTCATTCGGGTGCACATTTCGCAAATCGGGGGGCTCAGCGTCGCCCGCAAGATCGCGGCACTGGGTGAATGGTTCAACGTGCGCAGCGCCTGGCACGGGCCGGGTGACGTCTCGCCCGTCGGGCACGCCGCCAACGCGCACCTGGATTTAGCCATCTGGAACTTTGGCATCCAGGAGAGCGTGCATTTCAGCGACAAGACGCAGGAGGTCTTCTCGGGATGTCCCACCGTGAAGGAGGGGTACATGTACGTCAACGAGGCCCCGGGCTTTGGGGTGGATATCGATGAGAAACTGGCCGCGAAGTTCCCGCTGCCCGATCATCCGGGGTACTGGAGCCCGGTCCGCCGCCCCGACGGCACAGCGGTCCGGCCGTGAGAGCGAGTTCCGTGCAAGCGGCATCGGCGGCGGCGCTCGCTGGTGCTTGTGGAGAACGAACACGATGAGGCACGTAGTGGGCGTCTGTTGTGTCATCTTCCTGCTCTGCAGTGGCATCCAGGCGTATGCACCGACCTCGGACTACACCGCGCGGCAGGTCGAGGGCTGGAAGGTCCTGGTCAACAGGGAGCTGCTGGACGGCCATCCCGAGTTGGCCGAGCGAACGTTGAAGCTGCTTCGCTATCAGCTCTATCAGATCACGCGGGTGGTGCCGGGCGAGCCGGTCGAGCAGCTTCGCCAGGTCCCGATCTGGGTCGAGTACAAGGCGCCGCGGCATCCGTGCATGTGCTATCACCCGAGCCGGGGCTGGCTCCAGGAGAACGGTTTCAATCCCGAGAAGGCCGGCAGCGTCGAGGTGGCCAATGCCGAGAATTTCCTTACGTGGACCATCGGCCAGCCCTGGATGGTCCTGCACGAGTTGGCCCACGGCTACCATCACAAGGTCCTCGGCCACGGCCACGCCGAGCTCAAGGCCGCCTACGAGAACGCCAAAGCCGCCAAGACGTACGAATCGGTGCTGCACATCTCGGGCAAATCACGCCGGGCCTACGCGCTGAACAACGACCAGGAATACTTCGCCGAGTGCTCCGAGGCCTTCTTCGGCACCAACGACTTCTACCCCTTCGTACGCTCCGAGCTCAAGCATCACGATCCGGACATGCATGACTTGCTCAAGGATTTGTGGCAAGTAAAACGCTGATCCGTAGACCCGACGACAACGAAGAGCCGTCCGGCGATGCCGCGGTCGACGGGAGTCAAACCTCGATCTCGTTGCCGCAGTGAGGGCAGCGTTTCACTCTTTTACGGCTGTTGATCTCCTCGACGAACCCGGCCCCGAGGATGCCCGTGGGCAGGGCGAACATCCCAATCCCGAGTACCGCGATGACGGAGGCCATCAGTTTTCCGATAGGCGTGATGGGACAGACATCGCCGTAGCCCACGGTGGTCAGTGTGGCCACGGCCCACCACATGGCCGCGGGGATGCTCGAGAAGCTTTGCGGCTGCGCCTCGTGCTCGCCGTAGTACATCAGGCACGAGGAGATCACCAGGAGGATGAGAAGGATGAAGACCGTGCTGAGAAGTTGCTCTTTCCTGGCGGCGACGACCCGGCCCAACGTCTGGAGTGACTCGGAGTACCGGCCGAGCTTGGCCAACCGCATGATCCGCATCACGCGCAGCACGCGGAGCACCCGCAGGTCCACATTGACGAACGGCAGGTAGAAGGGCAGGACCGCCAGCAAATCCACCAGTGCCAGCGGCGTCAGAGCGAAGCGCAGCCGACCGAGCACAGGGCGGCTGTACCGCGTTTCTTCCACGCACGACCAGAGGCGCATTGCATATTCGACCGAGAATACGGCGACGGATGTGTATTCGAAAACGGTGAAGAAACGAGGCATTCGCAGGTACACGCGCTGCACGGATTCGGCGATCATCGCGGTGACGTTCAGAAGGATCAAGGCCACGATGGCGATGTCAAACGCTCGGCTCGCTATGTCGCCGGGACGTGCCACGACGACGATCTCACGCACTCGTTTTCGTATTTTCAGACACTTTTGCCTGTCCATACTGTTTAGCACCTGTATCCTGCCGCGATAGTATGAATCTCTATCCGGGCATTTCTGACGTTCGTCCTATTCCAGGGCTGTGCGGAATTGGAGCCACAGGCCGTAGTTGATTCCTTCAGCGTTGCCCTTGTGGGGGCGGTAGATGCGGTAATTCTCGATACGCAGCGCCTTCATGATGTCGCGCAGTTGCTGCTCCGTCTTGTCCACGTCGTACTTCATGCCCTTGCCCTGTTTGGAGCGGACTTGGCCGGCGACGTCGAGGGGCATCCTCTCCGGCAACCCCCGGCCGATATAGGCGACGCCTCCGGGCTTGAGGACGCGATGGATTTCGGCGAGCCCTTTTTGCGCATCCGGCCAGAAATGGAACGAGCCGCGCGAGACGACCACGTCCGCCAGCCCGTCCCGGAAGGGCAGGGCACAGGCATCGGCGCGGACGGCGCTGACCCGCCCGCCGAAGCCGGCTGCCTCGGCCCTGGCGAAGAAGTACGGGAAAAAGTGCGGGTTGATGTCGGCGTTGATCCAGTGCATCTCGGTCCGCTTGCACAGCTCGACAATCAGCGTGCCGGGCCCGCTGCCCACGTCGATGCCGATTC
>JAFGJQ010000282.1 GCA_016929015.1 Phycisphaerae bacterium
AAAGGTCGGATCGACGAGATCTACGGCATCTACCTGCCGACGCAGGAAGAGCGGGTGGAGATCTTCCGGATTCACCTGGGGCTCAAGAGCCGGGATCCTGGTGGATTCGACCTGGAGGCACTGACCGACGCCACCGACGGCTACACCGGCGCGGACGTCAAGGAGGTCGTGACCCTGGGCCTGAAGCTGGCGTTCCACGCCGGGGAGGATCTCTCCACCGAGCACCTGCTGGAGGCGGCACCCGAGATTCGGCCGTTATCCCAGACCGACCCGGAGCGGGTGGCCGCGATGACGGAGTGGCTGGATCGGCATGCGAAACCGGCGAGTGGGCGGGGCGATGGTCGTGTTCATAAGAGCGGATCTCGCGGGAAGCGGTGCGTGGCGGTGTGACGGCTGCCTTGCCGCCGCACTCTGTCCTGGCGCGGGGCACGTGTGCCGAGTCTGTACCCGCCATGGGCCCCCCGAAGAGCGCATCGGGTTATGGCTTGGCCCGATCGGCGATTCGCCGTATCCACCGCCAAGTTTGGAACGGCGCTTCCGCCGCTGTCTGTCGATGGAACGCCGCCACGGAGAAACCGCGGCCTAGCTGCTTCCGACCAGTCTCCCGCCACCGCGCGGCCAAAGACCGTCTCCTGCTCATGGGCCGATCATTTTGCCCGCGCCCGACGGCGCATACATGGGGTTCACTGAGCTGACACCATGATCCCATGATGTCGGCCCTGCCGGACACACTTGAGATGCCCTCCGTGGCATCCGTTGTTCCAACATATCGACACGATGACTCAATAACCCGTCACCCGATCAGACCAGAGATGTGGGTAATTGAAAGGTTTGCCGAGCGGACACGTCAAACCGACCGTATGGGCTTTGGCCCAGACTCGCGTCCTAGAGTCTCCGCGAAGAAGCCGACCGATCATCTCGATGGCGCCGTGGTCGCTTCTACGCCCGCGCGGCGGCCCTCTCGCAGGGCTACTTCGCGCAGGATAGACTCTGTCTGTTTCTTCAGGGACATGCGCTTCAAGTCGGCCAATTTCCCCTTCTCCTCCTGGCTTAGGTCTGTGGCGAACTCCCCCAGAGCCGTTATGTCCTTCTCAAGATACCATGCATCCCAGTTCAGGTGAAAGAATCCGTCGGATGGCAGTGGCGTGACGTCGAAGGCGTACTTATACGAAACATCAACACTCCAGCATGTATACTTCAACGCGCAGGCAAGGATGCGCTCTTTGATCGGCGTATCCAAAGACGGTTCCTCCAATATCATGTTTCCGGCAGGAAACACCCACAGGAGTGCGCGCCGAGCCAACTCGCCTCTTGGAGATTCGTTAAGGGCTTCTCGAAGCAGAAATCGCACATATTCAAGCGATTGCGTGTGAGCCAGCGCTACGACAAGAAGCTCACGAACCTCCGGTGCTCGCCTTTTTCCGATCCGGTCTGAGTCTATGGTCAACTCTGCCACGGGCCGCAGGAGATCCCACGGCGGAGGCCCCGATAGTGAAAGCTTGTCAAGCGCAACTGACACCAAATCTGCCCAACATGTGTCATCCCACACGTGTGCAAGTGAGGATTGCAGCAATCGTGTGTAGGCCTCGCTCCTGGTGTGTGGAAGGCGCTCCATCAATTCCAGTCTGTCCTCGAGTCTCTTGAGTCGCAGTCGAAGATCGTCCATGTCAGCGGCTGTATTCACCGCGATTCGTCGCCGCATACAGACCGACTGGTATCTGTCCTGAAGCACCCGAATTGGGAGTTCTCTCCGCGGGCTAGAAGACTCCCCGTTCGGGCTCGCAACCAAGTCGTACAGCGTGTCTGATTCAGATGAACCAAACATGCAGGGGTTAAGTGTCAATACAAGAACACAAAACAAGCTCATGTCACACCTACTTCTGAGTGGGATTTCGTCTTGGATACCCGACCACACCGAGCCGCCGCCAGGACTCGATCACAGCCTTGCCATCGCTGCTCCAGTCATCAACTTTCTGGACCCATTCCCGAACAGTCAAGTACTTGGAACCGGATCCGCCAATGCCCCACATTTTCCCCTCCGTGTAGGCATCGCTCTTGGCGGAAGGCTGACCGAGGTAGATCACGTTTTCTCCTGCGATCAGACCGCCCGCCGTGCTGGACGTATTGTCAATATACCCGTAGTCGCCAGGGAGCCAATCATCATTGCCGCTGGCAGTTCTCTCGTAAGATAGCTTTTGGCCAAACTCCAGGCTTCTCGGCCCCTTGGCATGCCTCTTCCGGACCTCTTCATTATACGCATCACGGCCAACCAAATTGAGATATGCGCGAGCGACGACGAACCATGTTGTCCGTTGGCAGGCCGAAGCCCACGTTTCCGGGTGCTTCCATGCATCTTCAATTGCCTCGGCCGCGTCAACGCCGTCCTTTACCATCAGAGTGTCACCCTCATAGAAGTACTTGGGGTTACATTTGGACTCGTCGGGGCCTGCAAGCTGGAATTGGGCTTCGCGAGCAGCCTTCACAATCTCGAGCCTGAAATCAACATCCCTCTTGATATCAAGCTTGGTGTCAAACCTCCAATCGTGCGGTCCAGTCAACATTTTGTACAGAATCTCTTGCTCAACTCCCCACTCTGCGATGTCATTCAGCGTGTGAACGAACCACTCATCCCTGTCTTGTGAAGCACCCGTTTCTATGCCATATTCGGATAGATACTCCGTTAGGCACTCTTTGCAGTAGATTCGCAACCCCAGCGGATCGCGCAGATCCAGAGGAGTGCTGCGAACGTATTCGTACAAGTTACACCCACTGCTGTATTGATCGGGATCCCGTTGTAGGAACCTTCCATTGCGCGGTTTATACGCCCGGGCGCGATAGTGGTAGAGTTGCTTCGCAACAGGCTGGAGGCTGGAGGCCGTGGGCAGTAGGTCGAGCCTCCGGCCCGTGAAGTAGTAGGGGTTGCCGATGGGGGATTCCTCGACCGCCTGGGCCGATCCGTCGTACACCGCCACCTGGCCGTACGTGTCGTACGTCGCGGCTTCGACGATGGTGCCGGTTTCATCGGTCAAGGCGGCCACGCTGTACAGCTCCCTGGGCAGGTAGTAGTACTCCTGGCCGGTGGGCAGGCGCGTGAGCACCCGCTCGTCGATGTACTGGCTGCCATGCATGAAGCTCCGATGCGGGGCCTCGTCGGCGTCGGTTTCGACCACTACATTTTGTCCGTCGTAATAGTACCGTGTCACCTCGACGCTGGCACCCCCGGAATCGACCGTCCGTTCAATTCGTCTCCCCAACGCGTCGTACGCAAACGCGATGTAGGCCGTGCCGGACGGTGCCGGGGCCGGTGCGCCGGCGGGCGGCGGCTCCGGATCGCCCAGGTCGTCACCGGGGTTGAGGTATTCGTAGGCGCCCATGTCCACCGTGTGGCCGGTCCCGAGGAACCGGTTCCCGCGGGCCAGATCCAAGGGCAGCGGCTCGTCCGCGTCGCCGTCCCGGTCCACGTCAAACGCATCGTCCGGCACCGCAGCGTCGGACGCGGTGTCGATCGCCGACGAGCCGGAGGTCAGCCGCACGTCGTCATCGGCCGTGCCGAGAGCATTATCCGCGCCGTCCGGATCGGCCAGCAAGGGATCGTTGGCCGTGTTGTGCGCCCCGCCCAGACCACCCGACGTCCAGTTCTGGACGCAACTGAACCACAGGCTGAACGTGCTGAAGCTCCACTTGTGGATCTGGCCGAGTTCCGTGTTGAACCCATTCACCAGATTGCCCCAGGCAATCGTGTTCCTGATGGTAGCGGTCGCACTCTCCACGTACACGCCGCCGCCCCACGCATCCTCCTCCGCGGAGGCTGTGTTGCGCGAAAACGTGCAATTCGTCACGTCGGCCGAGCCGTTGCTCACGACGCACAGGCCGCCGCCGAGGGCCATCATCTCGCCGCTCACGGCGTTGCCGCTGAATACGCAGTTGGCGAAGGCCGTGGTCCCGCCCACGACGAACGCTCCACCGCCGACCCCGCCCTGGTTGCTCAGGAACCGGCAGTTCACGGCGGTCGCCTGGCCGGACTGGACCGAGAGCCCGCCGCCGCTGAGGGCATCGTTGCCGATAAAGCTGCACTGAACCAGCTTTGCCTGGCTGGTGCTGCCCGTGACGGCCACTCCGCCGCCATGCGTGACTGCTTCATTGCCCGTGAACGTGCAATCGCGGAACGTCGCCGGGCAGCCGTTCTCCACTACCACCGCACCGCCGATCGCGCCGCTATTGAGGACCCGGTTCTCCGAGAACGTGCAGCCGACGAACTGCGGAGACGCCGCGTTGCCCCACATGGACGCCGCTCCGCCCTTGTTGGGCGCCTCATTCTCCTCGAACGTGCAGCGCGTGATGACCGGATGGCACTGGCCGATCACCAGCGCGCCCGGCCGGTTGCCCAGTCCGGCGTTCAGATGGAACGTGCAGTCCGTCACGGTTGCGTCGGAAAGCCAGATGTTCATGCCTCCACAGCCGTTCGAGCCTGTCGGGGCCGAACTGATGGCCCAGTTGTATCGGATGGTGCAGTGGGCGATTGTCGGGGCGCCACCGGTCCATGCCGACACCCCGCCGCCGTTGCCCGCGGCGTTGCACTCGATGACGCAGTGGCGAATGGCGGGGCTGGAGTCGTGGCACAGCAGCCCGCCGCCCACGTGGTTTGGAGTCGTACCGTCGGCGTACCCGTTCTTGATGGTCACCCCGTCCAGGATGGCCGTGGCACCGACGCCGTCGGCCGTCACGACGTGATAGGCGTTGTTCGTCTTGTTGTCCGGGCAGCAGTTTTCCGTGTAGCCCATGAGGGCGGCCCCGCCGTCCAGCAGGCCGAGGGACTCGCCGCCGAGGGCACCCGCCCGCGGCGAATCCGCCGCGTCATCGGCGTCCTGCCCTTGTGACTGGGCCTGTGCCCAGGGGCCGAGCCCGTTGGTGCCGGCGTCTCCCGGCAGGCCATTGGTGTCGGCCGTTTGGGCCAGGGCAGCCAGGAAGACCGGCTGGATGGGCGGGGTGTAGCTGGCCAGATGGGCCTGAAGCGGCAGTGACGCGACGTCTCGGCCGTCGATCGGCATGGCTGGCGCGGCCTGGTGCTGTTCGGTGGTGGTCTCCGCGGCGGCCTTGATGGCGGCTTCACGTGGAGTCGCGGACGCGGCCTTTGCCACCGGCCAAGCGGGCAGCAAGGCCCTGACGATGCCCTCGAACGCCGTTTCAAGCGGGCGGCGGGTCCACAGAATCACTCCTTGCACGCCGAGGTCCACCCACGGGCCGACCCAGTCACCGGCCGCGCCGGCCAGCAGGCCGGACCAGCCGAACGG
>JAFGJQ010000283.1 GCA_016929015.1 Phycisphaerae bacterium
CGCTCACAACGGACAGCGGCACGGCGGCGATCGGGCTGCTGGGGCAGGGACGGTTTCACGTGGCGGACTTCGACCTAAGCGGCTGGGGAATCGTCAGTGTGTCCCCGCCGGTGGATCTCTCGGCCTATGACGGCTTGCGGGTTGCCGCCCGGCTGGTGGACGTCCCTGGCTACACGCCGTTTGCGGGGACGCCGGAGATGCAGATGCAACTGGCGATCGGCTATGCGACGTGGTCAGCGCCGGTGCTGCTGAGCGATACATACCAGTTCTTCAGCGCCTCATTCGACGAACTGACGCCCGACGGGGTGTATGCGACGGCGCCGATCACCCCGGCCCAGTTGGCCGATCCCGGCCTGCAAATCAAGCTGGTGATGCTGAAGGGAGCCAACACGGGCGTGGGTGAACTGGACTTTGACCAAGTGACCGGTCTGGGGGCGGGCGGCGCAACGCAGATTCTGCCCGGCACTGTCATCTACGACTTCAATACGAACGGGGAAGTGAACGAGTGCTACCCGGATGACTGGACGTTCTTCGGCTATCCGCAGACCGACTTCGGCCTGTATCGGGGGGCGGAGGATGGAACCGGTGCGTTCCAGGCCGCCGACTGGACGGCGTGCGACATGCAGCAGTTGCCGCAGTGCGTGTGGGTCGGCTCGGGCGTCGGGCTGGGGCTGTTCACTCACTCGCACTGTGTTCCGGGCGGGGTGGACGACGTGAACCTCGACTTGAGCCTGGGCACGGGTCTGTCCATTCGCATGAAGGTAGACCTCAACGTGGGCTTCGGCGGCACGGAGGGGGCACGCGTGCAGCTTCAGATGGAGGATGACGACGGTACGGTGGCGGTGTTGTCCCGCGTGATTCCCGGACACCCGACGGTGAACCGGGCGATTCCCGTGCCCACAGACTGGGAGACCATCACCATTCCGTTTGCGGCTCTGGACTCGGCGTTTGACAACGACGATTCGGTGGCCGGTGCGATACCCGGGTTGAACCTCAGCCACATCACGAAGATCCGGCTGATGTGGCGGCGGTACGAGTCGGAGGGTGTGAACGTGTTCGAGTTCGACGAGATTACGCTGCTAGACGGGGCGTTTGGACCGTGGGCCGATAGGGACCTGAGCGGCACCGTGGATCTGGCGGATTTTGGGTCGTTCCAGGGGTGTTTCGCCAGCCCGGAACCGCCGGCCGAATGTGCGCCGTTTGACGCGGACCGCGACGGCGACGTGGACCTGGCTGACCTGCCGGTGTTCACGGATTGCATGCAGGGGCCTGACGTGACGCAGGAGTTCTACCCCTGGTGCTATTGAGCATGGAATGGCACGGGTGCCAGCGCGGCACCCGCTCTCTCTGCACTCTCTCAAAGGAGGACGGAATAATGAAAGCGGCATTGGTGGCGGCAACCGCGGCGATCCTGCTCTTCGCCTCGGTTGGTTCGGCAGAGGTTCTGTACGATTTCGAATCGGGGTCGCAGGGTTGGGGGGCGTATGGGACGCCCACGACGGACAGCGGTGTGATTCCGGAGGGGTCGGTGGGCCAGGGCCGGTTCCATACAGCGGATTTCGCTCAGGGCGGCTGGGGAATCATTGACGTGTCGCCGGCGGGCATCGATCTGTCGGCCTACACGGGTCTGAGCGTCGACGCTCGCTGGCGTGACATCGACGGATACACTCCCATCACCGGCGTGGCGGAGCTGGACTTCGGCATCGAAGCGGCGGGCGTGGAGTATTATGCGCCGGCCGTGACCCTGACGAGTGAGTATCAGACGCTCAGCATCGACTTCGCCGCAATTGCGCCGGGCGTGGACCTGAGCAGCTCCATCATCAAGCTGCGGATTCTGAGCGCACCGACCGGCGGCACGGGCATCGGTGAGCTTGACTACGATCAGGTAACGGGCATTCCCGAGCCCGCCTCGATCGTGCTGATGAGTCTGGGGCTGTTGATTGCGGCCCGCCGCCGCTGAGAGGCGGGCACGGGCAGGACGGGCTGAGGTCTCCGGTGCGGCCGCCGACGCAACTCTGGAACGGCCGCACCGAGCGAGACAGGCCTGAACGTCGTGAGGATCCGGACCAATGACGCGAATGACACTGGTCGTGTGTATTACAGCAACGGCGGGCGCGGGGATGCCGGGCTTGTCCGCTGACCACGCGACCAACCTGCTGGTGGCGGGTTTTGAGGGCGGCGTCGAGTCGACGCTGGGAGGCTACTTCCAGTGCATCGGCGGCGCTCCGACCGCGGTCAGTGATCGCATCGCTGCATTCGGCGCGCCGGCGGTCCGGAGTTGGCGAATCGACGTTCAGGCCTCTGCCCCGTCCGGCGGGGTCGGCGGTGTGATTCCACTGTTTGACAATCGGCCGGGCGTGAAGCCGCAACCCCTCGACGTTTCGGCGGTGCCTCATTTGCTTCTGCGCCTGCTCGGCGAGCCGGGGGCCCGGCAGGTGCGGGTCGAGGTGGTACACGGGCCGTTTGACGGCCTGGAACGCGTCGGAACCGAGATCGGCCGGTTGGCGGGGAAGGATCTCAGTCCCACGTCCTGGTCGACGCACGCATTTGCGCTTCCCGCGGACGTGCTGGGGCCGCCCGGCATCGGTGCGATCCGCGTGCTGTTGGACGGCCCCGGCGCGGGTTGGGTGGCGATCGACCATGTGGCATTCTGTGGCTCTGCTGACGCGGCGGCGGAACCGACCCGGGGCGCGACGGCGGTCCCGCGCACGTTGCGAAAGGCGATGTGGGTGTGGGAGACCGCCCGCATTCTGGCGGACCCGGCCCAGCGAGAGGCGCTGGTGTTCTTCTGCCGGCGACACGGCGTGACGGACCTGTTTTGCCAGGTTCCGTACGACTACAAGGACGACACGATCGTGCTGCACCACGTGGCGGAGCAGCGCAGCTTCAATGCGGCGGCGCGGTCGGCCAGTGTGACGGTGCATGCGCTGGACGGAGCGCCGGATTTCATCTTCGCACGCAACCACGGAAGGCTGTTGAAGCTGCTGGATGCCCTGGACGCATTCAACCGCGAAGGGGGCCCGGACGCCCGCTACGCGGCGGTTCACATGGACAACGAGCCGTACGTGCTGCCCGAGTGGAAGGATCCGGCGGCGCGGCGAGACGTGCTGGCGGATTTCATCACGTTGAATCGAGAACTGCGTCGGCGGTGCGACGCGGCCGGCATGGCCTACGGCGTGGACATTCCGTTCTGGTGGGATTCGTGTGACGCCTCGGGGAAACCCGCCTTCACGGTGGCGGGGCCGGAGGGTGACGTCCCGCTTCTGGAGGCGTTGTTCCCGCTGATCCAGAACGTGGGAATCATGTCCTACCGGGAGCGGGTGACCGGCGTGAACGGCGTGGTCGCGTGCTGCCGGACGGAATTCGAACTGGGGCACCGGCTTGGCGTGCCCGTGTTCGCGGCCGTCGAGTTGGGAACGGGGCCACGGGTGGAGAAGGGGATCACGTTCGGCTGTTATCCGCGAAGCTACTTTGCCGGACAGTTGGAGACACTGGAATACGTGCTGGCCCGAACGGCCGGATGCGCGGGCCTGGCCATTCATGCGTACGAGTTTTATCGCACGATGGAGGAAAACCCATGAGAGGTCGAGTTACTGCGGGACCGTTGCGGGCACGCCGGTGCGCGTTCACTCTGATCGAGCTTCTCGTCGTGGTGTCGATCATAGCGCTGCTGATATCGATTCTGCTGCCCAGCCTGCGAAGGGCCCGCGACCAGGCCAAGGACGTGTCGTGCAAGGCCAACCTTCGCAGCATGGGGCAGGCGTTCGTCCAGTACGCGGAGAGGTACAACGGCGTGTGGCCTGCACCCATCGATTCGCTTGCCACGGAGAACCGCTGGCCCCGGATGTTCTTCGACGGGAAGATCATCGATCAGGGGCTGAACACGTACACAGACGACGGGGCCGTGATTCGAAACGGCGGAGCGTCGGTTTTTCTATGCCCGGCGGAGAAGGCGCCGCGGGCCATCCGCAACTGGAACAGCACGACGCACACGGTGGACCGCGTGGAGGTCGGGGGCAGCTACGCCTACAACGAGGAGATTCAGCGCCCGGGGGCGACGGACGCGATTCAACGCGGCCGCAAGAGCCCGCCCGAGCCGGGGTTCATCCAGAAGGTGGACTTCTGCAAGCGGCCGAGCGCGGTCATCGCATTGATGGACAATCACACGCCCATCAAGGATGTATGGGCGCCGGGATGGCGGTACAATCGGGAAAATTTCTTTGACGGCTATCGGAAGATGGACGGGACTCCGGCACCCGCGTCCTGGGTCGAGCGCCGCATCATCGGGAATCGGCATGCCGGGCGTCTGAATGCCATGGCCATGGACACGCACGTGGTGTCGCGACGTCCCATGGACGTGCGTTATGATGAAGTGAGTTGGACCCGGTGGACGGACATGCAGAGCCTACCGCCCGGGGGGCTGTGAGCATTCCTCGCCGGATCATCCGTGCGAAGAGCGCGTCTGGAAGAATGAGATACGCAATGGAACAGAGCGGACCGCAGGCAGGCTGGAGAGCGGCATGGATCGGCATTCTTCTTGTGGCAATGGCCCCCGCGCGGGCCGATAGCGTCCTTGCGGACTTCAACTCGGCCACGGTCGGAAGCTGCAATCCACGGGCAGGCTGGAGTGCGTTCGGGGCCGGAACCACTGACCGCGGCGTGACGGCCGACGGATCGATCGGCCGTGGCGCGTATCATACAATCGACTGGGCCTCATCCACCTGGGGCATCGGTGACATCGCCGTCCAGGCCGTGGACCTGAGCGGCTTCGCGACCGTGCGCGTCGATGCACGGATGGTGGGGCTGTCGGGTCATACGGGAACGCCCAGACTTCGCTTCGCCCTGGACCTGCCCGGCGATACGGAGTTTTCCAGCGCGAGCGTGACGCTGGGAAGCACGTACGCGACGTACGAATTCGACCTTGCAACACTGACACGCACCGCGGGGTCCGGATCGCTGGATCTGACCTCCGGGACGCCCAAGCTGATCGCGGACAAGAACGGCCAGGCGGGCACCGCCCGCCTCGATTTCGACGAGATTGTCGCCGTGTCCGGCGGCGGGGGCGGCTACACATTGATGCCTGTCACACTGCGCCCGCCGCCCGACGGAGACGCCGTGCGGGCGATGTGGTTCTATGCGGGCAGTACGTTTGAGAGTCAGTCCGCCTCGCAGGCGGTGCTGGATTTCTGCGCGCGCGAGGGCGTGAACCGCGTCTACTGTGATGCGTACGGCGTGTGGGGCAGCGCGGGCAATGAGGAGGAGAAAACGAACTTGCGGACCTTCATCGCCGCGTGTCACGCGAGCGGCATCCGTATCGAGGCGCTTGTGGGCGAGGCGAACTGGCCGTTTCATCCGGAGATCGTCGTGCTGCGGCTGAGTCAGATTCTCGCTTTGCACGCGGCCACGCCGGGCGACGCCGCCGACGATTACGATGCGATCCATTTTGACGTGGAGTTCTGGACCGACGCCTCGACGTGGAGCGGGACGGAATCCCAGCGTCAGCAGGTCGCGAGGAAGTACTTCGATGACGTGCTGGCGGAGGCGCGAGAGTATCTCGACGAGAACGGCGCGCCCGGCGTAGACATCGCCGTGGACCTCTCCACCCATCTGGACCAACCGGACATGCTGCCGTCCGCGTTCACGTACAACGGCGTGACGCAGTACTTCCTGGAGCACACGCTGGACCTGGTCGACGACGTGGCACTGATGAGCTACTACGACATGGCGGGAACCATCGCGACCGTGGCGGGTCCGGAACTGGACCTGGCGGCCGGCAAGAACCGGCGTATCCAGCTTGGTGCCGACATATACTACGTTCCGCCCGAGCACCCCAACAACAGCTTCGCGGACGACTACGAACCTACGCCGAACTCCGTGATGACGAAGACATTGGAGGAATTCCACGTCCGCCTGAGTGCGCCGCGGCTGGCCGCCCTGGACGGCTTCAGCGTGTTCGAATACGAAAGCTGGGCGAGCTATGCTCTCGACCCGGGCAACATCGCCGATTGGGACGGTGACGGTGACGTGGGGTTGAGCGACTACACTTCCTGGGTTGCGCACATGGCCGGCCCGGGCATCGAGGTCCAGGGAGTGGCGAGAGACGCCGACCTGACCGGCGACGGGAACGTTGATCTTGCCGATTGGGCCGTCCTGGCCGTCTGCTTCACGGGAGAAGACGCGGGCGATCCCGTGCCTCCAGGGTGCGAGCGCTGATGCACTGGCTGGACTGGGCGATCATCGGTCTGTACGTGGTGGTCGTCACGGCCATCGGGATCGCCTTCATCAAGCGGGCGAGCGGGAGCGTCGCGGAGTATTTCGTGGCGGGCCGCAACCTGCCGTGGTGGCTGGCCGGCACGTCGCTGGTGGCCACTTCTTTTGCGGCGGACACGCCGTTGTTCGTGGCGGGCCTCGTCGCAACCAAGGGAATTGCCGGCAACTGGCTCTGGTGGAACCAGGCGGTCGCGTGGGCGCTGGCCGTCGTGTTTTTTGCCCGGCTCTGGCGGCGGGCCGGGTTGACGACCGACGCGGAGCTCATCGAGCTTCGGTATTCCGGTCGGGCGGCGGGCTTCCTGCGCGGCTTCAAGGCGGTCTACACCTCACTCATTTTCAGCACGTGTACGCTGGCGTGGGTGATGCTGGCGATGCAGAAGATTGTCACGGCAACGCTGGGGCGTCCGGCCTGGGCGGAGTCTCTGCAGGTCAGCGTGGAAGCGGCACTGGGTGCGGCGCCCGGCTCCATCGACGTGTGGAAGTGGATCGTCCTTCTGTCGCTCTTTGGCATCGCCACGTTGTACACGGTGCTTTCCGGATTCTGGGGAATCGTGGTCACCGACCTTTTCCAGTTTGCCATCGCGATGGTTGGGGCGGTTATCTTCGCGGTGATGGCGGTCCAGTCGGTCGGCGGCATGGAGGACATTAAGCTTCGGCTGCTGGAGCAGTTCGGATCGGAGCGGGTCGGGGAAGCCATCAGCTTCTTCCCCGATTTCTCCCCGGCAACGGATTCGTCCTGGAAGCCGATCACTACGTTTGCCGTGTTTCTGGGAATCCTGTGGTGGGGTGACTGCGGTGGCTTTGCGGCCCAACGCATGTTCAGCACACGATCGGAGAGAGACTCCATCCTCACTGCGATCTGGTACAGCATTGCCCATTTTGCGCTGCGGCCCTGGCCGTGGATCGTGGTGGGGCTGGTTGCTTTCCTGTATTACCCGGGCCTCGAAGATCCCGAGTCGGGCTACCCCAGGCTCTTGATGGAACTCCTGCCGGCGGGCATTCGGGGGATTCTCATTGCCTCCCTGCTGGCGGCGTTTATGTCCACGGTGGACACGCATCTGAACTGGAACGCCTCGTATTTTGTGACGGACATCTACCGGCGCTTCCTCGTTCCTTCCGCAACGGAGAAGCAGTGCGTGCGCGTGGCCCGCGTGTCCGTGCTTGTGTACGCGGCCCTGGCCATCGTCATTGCGTACCACATGACCAGCATCAAGGAGGCCGTCCTGATCCTCTTTAATCTTCAGGCCGGCATCGGAATGGTGTTGATGCTGCGCTGGCTGTGGTGGCGGGTGAATGCGTGGTCGGAGATATCGGCCATGGTCGCGTCCCTGGTCGTGACGACGACCGTGCATTATCTTGACGCTCGTTGGAAGCTTGAGCTGTATGACGCCCAGAAGATCCTGATTACCGTTGGCGTTTGCACCCCCATTTGGATTCTGGCGACGTTCCTTACTTCGCCGACGCATCCGGCCAAGCTGGAAGCGTTCTACCGGCGGATCCGCCCCGTCCCGTACCTGTGGGGGCCGGTGGCGCGGGCGTGCCCGGACGTGCCGCGGGGCCGGGGCGTGGCGGGCGTGGTCGTCCTCTGGCTGGGCAGCGCGGTCGCCCTGTACGCCGTCATGTTCTTCGTGGGGAAGCTCGTCCTGCTCGAATACCGTGATGCACTTCTGGCCGCCGGCGTGGCGATTCTGGCGTCGGCGCTCGTGTGGTGCTGTGTCCGCAATCGGTCCCCGGCGGAACAGGACGGGTTTGCGTTGGATGCGGAATGACGCGGGTCAGAACGGCGAGCGCGGATCCAGTTCGGCAGCGCGGATATCCACCTGATCCTCATCACTGTCCAGATGCATGACGGTCGTGTCCACGGCTGCGCTCTCCGGAGTGGCGGCGTGCCGCGCGATCTGATTCGGGATCACCACGCGCAGAGCGGCCTCGCCGACCTGGAGACGGTCTCCGGAGTAGATGGGGGCAAAAACCACCGGCTTGTCGTTGACTTGCAGGCCGTTGCTGCTGAGCAGGTCAAACACCGACGGCTGGCCCATGTACGTGGCAATGAGGGCGTGGGCGCGGGACGCATGCGGGTGCTGCACGTGAACATCGCAGCCGGACTTGCGGCCGATCACGCATACTTCCCGGCGGAGCCGGGTGAGCTGTCCGTTGTCCGCGATCTGCAGCGCGATCGTCTGCGTGGGCTCGAGATCGAGAAGGCTGGCGTCGTCCGCGGCGTCTCCCAGGGATCGTTCCTGGATGTGCACGGTCAGCTCCCACTGTGCGATTTTCAGCACGTCGCCGTCGTCCAAGCGCTCGCATTCCAGGGGAAGATCGTTGAGGTACGTCTTCGTGTCCGTTACCAGATCGCGGGCGAACACCAGGGCACCGGTGTTGACGATGGCGCAGTGGACCGCGGCCACGCCCCGGTGATTCAGGGCAACCTTGCATCCCGGGCGAGACCCGATCAGGGACAAAATTCGGCGCAGACGGATGGTCGCGCCCGCGCCCGGCCCCCGCAGGACCGATAGCTGCACCTTGGGTGCGGTGTCGGACACCAGGGGGAACTGGCGGGGGATGTCACTGCCTTCGCTCATGATCGCCCGGTCCGGCGAGACTGCCCCATGTGCACCGTCGCATCAGAAAAACCGGCATTTTCGCCGTCCAAGACGGGAGTTGCGCCTTATTGGAGTCTACGGTCCCAAGGGCACCGAGTCCAGCCGGCGCCGCCGGCCGAGGGTGCCGGCCGGGCCGATATGCAGGCCCCCTCGCAAGAAACTGAGGGGCGAGGCTAGTCGCCCGCCGGGATGCCACCCTTGCGCGGATCGCAAGCCCCCGTGACCCCACCATCCCGCACGATGATGGCCTGGACGATCCCCGTGCCACTCCTATCGGAAACTGTGTGGCCGAACTTTTTCAGCCCGATAACGATCTCCTCGGAGACGGCCGAGCTGAACTGGATTTCGTCGGGCATCCACTGGTGGTGCAGGCGGGGGGCCGTCATCGCCTCTTCGAGCGGCTTCCGCCCGTCCAGCACGCCGATCATCACGCTCAGGACAGACGTGATGATCTTCGGGCCGCCGGAGCCCCCGATGAGCAGGTACGGCCTGCCGCCCCGGAGTACGATCGTCGGCGACATGCTCGACAGGGGTCGCTTGCGCGCCGCCACTTCGTTTCGGGCCGACTGGCGCAGGCCGAAGATGTTGGCCTCGCCGGGAACGGCTGCGAAGTCGTCCATCTCGTTGTTCAGGATCAGGCCCCATTCGTCCACGGCGGCCAGCGACCCGAATCGCGTGTTAATCGTCTCCGTGCTCACGACGCAATTGCCCCATCGGTCAATTACGCAGAAGTGGGACGTGCCGGCGTCGTCAGGGATTTGCGCCGCCCCGTACGCCTCAGCCTGCCCGACGGCGTCGGCCTGGATCCGGGCGACCAGCGTTCGGGCATACGCCTTGGATAGAAGATGCGCCGTCGGCACGGCCGCGAAATCCGCATCTCCGAGCCAACGGGCCCGGTCGGCAAAAGCGTGTTTCAGCGCCTCGGCCAAATAATGGTGAGCCACGATCGGTTCGGCCCGCCACAGATGCGGCAAGTCCACGGTCTCCAGAATGTTGAGCGTCTCGGCGATCGCGATACCGCCGGAAGAGGGCGGCGGCATCAGCAGCAGCTCATACTCCCGATAGGTGCTGCGGAGGGGTTCGCGATATCGCACTTCGTATCCCCGCAGATCGGCGGCCGTGATGACGCCGCCCCGGGCAGCCATTGTTTTCTCCAAAGCCTCAGCAGGCGGCCCGTTGTAGAAGAAGTCCGGTCCTTGCTCGGCGATCCCTTCCAGCAGCCGGGCGAGTTCGGGCTGGTGAAGCCGCTCACCCACCGTCCAGGGCCGGCCTTCTCGGAGATGGCGGCGATACACAAAACCGCATGTCTCTTTCAGCACCGGGTATTTCTCATATATCCGGGCGGCGCTGCGAGTGTCGTCCACATAGGTCTGGTCGACCGCAAACCCGTCGCGGGCGAGGCCGATGGCCGGTTGAAGGATCCTGGAAAGGGGCATCGTGCCGTGGCGGGCCAACAGTTCCGCCCGGCCCCGCAGCAGACCGGGCACGGCGGCGGCCAGGTGGCCGTATTGACTGGGCGGTGGTCCCTGGGGGTCCCGTGCGGTCGCCCGAACGAACATGTCCGCCGTGGACGCGGCCGGCGCCATCTCGCGGAAATCGGCAACCACCACGCGACCATCCGCAAACCGCGCCAGGAGGAACCCGCCGCCGCCCAGGCCGGTGCTCTCCGGCCGCGTGACCGCCAGGGCAAACGAAACGGCCGTCGCGGCATCCATGGCGTTTCCACCGGCCTTGAGGACTTCCAGGCCCGCCGCCGAGGCATACGGCGAGTCAGCGGCTACCATGGCTTCTCGCCCGCTCGCCATCCATTCGGGCGAGGCGGCTGGCACGTTTGGTGGGACGATCAGAAGGCCCAGCAGAGCCAGGACGCTTCGGCGATTACCGGTGACGGAAGCGAGCATGACAAGCATCCTCCGTGGAAATTGGGCGTATGCGAGCAGTGTAATGCGGGATTGTTGCGTGACCAAGCGGCGGGGTTTCCCTGCGCGGGGGTCGGGGGGATAATCTCGGTGATGGCTGATGCAGATACGTCAACCCGATCGGTTGGGCTCGAAGGCGAGCGATACCTGATACTCGGCACCGCCGGCCACATCGATCACGGCAAGACCACGCTTGTCCAGGCCCTGACCGGCACCAACACGGACCGCCTGCCGGAAGAGAAGCAGCGGGGCATGACGATCGAGCTGGGGTTTGCCGAGCTGGCGGTCGGCCGGTTCCGCTTTGGCGTGGTGGACGTCCCCGGACACGAACGATTCGTCCGAACGATGGTCAGCGGGGCCACGGGCATCGACCTGGCCCTGCTGGTGGTGGCGGCCGACGATTCCGTCATGCCTCAGACGACCGAGCATCTGGACATCCTGACGCTGCTGAACGTGCGGACCGGCGTGGTGGCCGTCACGAAGGCGGACCTGGTCGACCGGAACCTGGTCGAGTTGGTGGAACAGGAGCTGCGCGAAATACTGGCGTCCACGCCGCTGAAGGACGCGCCCATCGTGCCCGTTTCCGCAGTGACGGGGGCGGGCATGGAGGCACTGAAGAAGGCCCTGGTCGACGTGGCCGGGCGGATTCCGGCGCGGGAGGCACGCGTCCCGTTTCACATGGCCTTGGATCGCGTGTTCACGGTCCAGGGGCGGGGGACCGTCGTCACCGGCTCCGTGCTGCGTGGCCATGTCTCTGTTGGCGAATCCCTGGAGGTCTGGCCTCAGGGCACGCCCTGCAAGGTTCGCGACATGCAGACGCACGGTCGGCATGCCGACCGGCTGGAACGCGGCCAGCGTGCCGCCTTGAACCTGATCGGGACGGAGCGCGAGAGTCTGGAACGGGGCTGTGCCCTGGCCACGCCCGGGTATCTGGCGGCGTCGCGAATTCTCGACGCACGCTTAACGTGTCTGTCGTCGTGTCCACGGCCGATCCGGCCGTCGAGCCGTGTCCGTCTCTGCCTGGGCACGCAGGAACTGCTGGTTCGGATTGTCCCGCTGGAACCGGGGCCTCTGGCGCCTGGAACAACCGGGTACGTTCAGCTCCGGGCAGGGGAATCCACGGTTGCAGCCCACGGGCAGCGTTTCATCATACGCGACGAGTCTGCAACGCGGACGATCGGCGGGGGCGTGGTGCTTCGGTGCCGGGCTCGTCGATGGATGCCGGATCGGCAGGCCGAGAGGGCCGGCCTGGCCGCCCTGGACTCACCGGACGAGCTTGTACGAGTGGCGGAGGTGCTGCGGTTCTGGGGGTTCCATCCGCCCGCGGACCTGGCCCTATGCGCCCAGGCCGGGGTGGAGCTATCCGACCTGCCCAGCCTGTACGCGGCGCTGGATGCGCAGGGTCTGCGAGTCAGCCTGGACGGCGGCCCGGGCCGCGTGTCGGCGGCCGGAGTGGACGCGTTCCTGGAACGGGCGGCTCGCTGGCTTGATCGCTACCACAAGGCCCGTCCCGATGTGCCCGGCTGCCGTCTGGACGCATTCCTCGGCTGGCTGGATCGAAAAAGCGAGAAGGGATTGGGCCGGTCGCTGCTGGATCGGCTCGTGAAGCAGGGCCGGGTGAAGCGGCTGGGGCAATACGTATGTCGCCCGGAGTTCGCGCCTGAGCTGTCGGCGCAGGACGAAAAGGTCCTCAACGCGATGGTGGCGGAGTATCATGCGGCTGCGTTTCAGCCGCCGGCGCTGGATGGATTGAAGGTCGCCAAAGAGGCAACTCGCCAGCGCCTGCTGCGTTTGGTCAAGGTGGCACAAGCATTCAGCCAACTCATCGAAGTGCAGAACGGCCTGTATCTGCACGCGGACCGCGAGCGGGAACTGCGGGATGCGGTGCGAAAACTCGCGGAGGCCGGGCCGGGAGTAACGGTGTCGCAGCTTCGCGAGTACCTGGGGTCCAGCCGGAAATACATGGTGCCGATCGTGGAGTACCTGGATCGCGTGGGGTTCACCCGGCGGGAGGGCGACCTGCGCTTTGTCAACGAGGAGCACGCGCAATGACTCCGGAACAACAGGAACGGCTCCGTTCCATTCCGTCCGTGGCCGACCTCCTCAACGCGGAGGCCGTGCAGCGCTGGCTGGAGCACGCCTCCCGCCCGGCCGTGGTGCGGGCGCTGCGCGACGCGGTGGAAAGCGTTCGGACGCGCATTCTGGCCGGACATGGTGATGAGCCGTTCGATGCGAACACCGTCCTGCTGACGGCGGAGGACCTGCTCTGGGAACGCCTGGTTCCGCCCGTGCGACGGGTGATAAACGCGACCGGGGTTGTGCTGCATACGGGGCTTGGGCGTGCGCCGCTCTGCGAGGCGGCCATCGAGGCGATCAGCGATGCGGCGGCGGGCTACTGCACGCTGGAATACGATCTGGACAGCGGCTCGCGCGGCAGCCGGACGCGGAAACTCGCGGAACTCATCTGTGAAGTGACCGGCGCGGAAGCGGCCACCGTGGTGAACAACAACGCGGCAGCCACGTTGCTGATTCTGAACACGTTTGCACGGGACCGGGAGGTGATCGTGTCCCGCGGCCAGCTTGTGGAGATCGGCGGCTCGTATCGTCTTCCATCCATTATGACGGCCGGCGGCGCGATCCTGCGGGAGGTCGGCACGACGAACCGAACGCACCTGCGCGATTATGAGGATGCCATCAACGATCGCACAGCGATGCTGCTGCGCGTGCATACGAGCAACTTCCGGGTGACCGGATTCGTGCATACCACCCCGCTGGAAGAGATCGTGAAGCTTGCTCACCGCGTGGGGCTGCTGGCCGTGGATGACTTGGGCAGCGGGGCCCTCTTCGACCTCGCCGCGTTGGGTCTGCCGGGCGAGCCGTACGTGGCGGAGTCTCTTGCGGCGGGCGCGGACCTCGTCTGTTTCTCTGGTGACAAGCTGCTGGGTGGGCCGCAGGCGGGGATCATCCTGGGGCGGCGCGAACTGATCGAGGGAATCGAGGCCAACGCGCTGGCCCGTTGCTGCCGCGTGGACAAGCTGACGCTGTTGGCGCTGGAGGCCACGCTGCGGCACTACGACGATCCCGCAGAGGCCCGGCACGCGATTCCCACGCTGGCCATGCTCGATCTCGACACGGATGCTCTCGCCGACCGTGCCCGAGCGCTATGTGAGCGGTTCCAGCACGCCGTGCCGGCTGAGCATTTTTTCGTGTGCTCGGACGCGTCTTACGCGGGCGGAGGGTCACTGCCCGGGCGTGAGCTGCCGACCGTGGTCGTACAGTGGCGGCCCGGGCGACGAAGCGTGGATGCCGTTCTGACGGCGTTGCGGCATACGGAGATTCCGGTAATCGCGCGGATTCGGGACGAGGGAATCTGTCTCGACCCCAGAACGATTCAGGAAGACGAGCACGATGACCTAGTGGCGGCGGTCGCTTCCGCGGCGTTCGCCGACGACGGTGAGGCGACACTTCGCGTGCTGCCGCCGTCGTGATGGCGCCGCCCGGGCGCGGCGTCAGGGGCCGGTCGGGACGGGCTGTTGCTCGTGCATCTCAACCTGCTGGCGAGCGGCTTCGAGCCAGGCCGCGGTCTGAGTGTCCTTTGGGCTCATCCTCGCGGCTTCTGTGAGGTGCGGAAGTGCCTCGGCGGGGCGCCCGGCGCGAAGCAGCAGGTGCCCCAGGCGACGGCGAGCCATGAGAAACTTGGGGTCCAGCTCCACGGCGGTCTGATACTCGGCCACGGCGGCTTCTACCTGGTCCGATCGCTCGAGGGCGTCGCCCAGCAGCAACCGAAGGGCCGCTTTGTCAGGATCGATGTCAACCGCCTGCCTGAAGTACGTCATGGCCTCGTCTCCTCGATCCAGTTGTTGAAGGGTTGAACCGATGTTGGCCAGCACGACCCCTCGCTGTCCGCCCGTCTGCAGTTCCAGGGCTTTCCGGAAATCCGCAAGCGCCTGCTCAAGCCGCTTCACACGCTCGCCGGCAACCTGCTCGTCCACCTGTTCAGCCGGGACGTCCAGGTCTTTTCGGTGCCTCGCCAGATACGGCACTAACGTCTCGATCGTGAATTCGGCCCGTTTCTGGTAGGCCACCCACGAGGCCGGGTTCTTCTCAATCGTGTCGTTGCACAGTGCCAACGGAGTCGCGAAGAACTGCGTCCGCTGCCACGTCAGGTACCAGCACAACGCGATGAAGAGAAACGCCAACTCACGCACGCCGGTTCTGGAACGCCCGACCGCCGGGTCCGGCTGGAAGAAGCCGGCACGCCGCAGCCCAACGGCCACCACATGCACCGTCAGGCCAAGGAGCCCGATGAGCGGGAGGTAGGCAAAGTGGTCGGCCACCAGTGCGTGTTGGTGATAGTAGATGTCGAAAAACCCCATGACGGGAAACAGGGCGATCAGAAACGTCCCCACCCCCAGCAGTGCCGGCCGCCCCCAGGTCTTCCGTTTGGCGATCAGAACGGCCAGGACGATCAGAATGACGGCGTGGGGGATGTAGGTCGTCACTGCGACCGCGTCGATGTTCCATTGCGGGTAGAGGAAGCAGAGGTTCACCGGGGCGAAGATCTTGCCGGCGAAGAACGCCACAATCCAGCCGGCTCGGGCAAAACGCTCCCCAAAGCCAACGTCGTACGCCGGACCCGCTGCGCCGGTGAGTTCCGTCTCGTACCATACCGTCAGGGCTGCCATGGCACCGGCCATCACGAAGAAGGGCAGGGATTCCAGCAGCTTGCGGGCGTTGAACGTGCGGGCGCTCCACCAGTACAGCAGCAGAATCGCGGGCAACACCACGGTGGACGCCTTGCTCAGAAGCGCAAGGGCGAAGAGCGGTATCGCGAGACAATAACACGCGGGTCGTTTGAGCTGGTGGTGGCGCAACAGCAATACGAAGGTCAGCAGAAAGAACAACCCGGACAGAACGTTCTTGCGCTCGTAGACCCAGGCCACGGACTCGACGTTAAGGGGATGCAGCGCGAACAGCATCGCGGCCACGGCCGCACCCAGCACTCCCGCACGACGAAAGACCGCAAACAACAGCAGGGCGTTGGCGATGTGCAGAAGCACGTTCACCACGCGGTACCCGATGGGATTGTTCCCCCACAGCCGCTTCTCGATCCAGTATGTCGTGTAGACCAGGGGTTGATACTGCTCGCTCTCGGTGGAGAACCAGATGCGACCCAGACCGTCAACGTCCGTCAACCGGGGGTTCCGCTGGACAACGCTCACGTCGTCCATGAGAAACGTGCCTCGCAGTGAAGGCAAATAGGCGGCCAGAATCAGGAACGCCATTCCGGCCATCAATCGCCCGTTGGCTTTCCAGTTTCCGCGCGGCCCGGCGGCCGGGCGACCCGAAAGGGAAACGGAGGAAGACCCGTTGGCAGGCTGCATATCGGCCGTTGTCACGTCGTTTTCTCCACCGCCAAAACCATCCGGCTGCGTCTGAGCGCCTGGTCCGGGCGTCCCTACGAGTCCGCTTCTTGTTCCCCAAGGGCGGCTGACTTGGGCTTCAGGGGCTCGGCCCGCTGAATCTCGATACGCTTGGCCGTGTATATCACGTCGTCGCCCGTCCGTTCGATGAGGACTTCTCCTCGCGCCCGTTCTCCGACCCGCACATCCTCCAGCCGGGCGACGACGCCGTTGATCATGACTTCCGTGGCCTTGTTGATGCGGACCGTCTGATCACGCTCGATCTTCTGCCGTTCGGCGTAATAGCGAACCGTCATCTCTCGGCCGGCCAGGTCGACCTTCTCAATCACACCGTCGAGCACCCTGGCCGTCGGCTCCGCCGGCTTGTCGCGACAGCCCCCGGTCACGAGCACGATACACGCGAGGCACGAAAGGGACGGTGCGCAGACCCTTGGCATTCGCATCATGGTCAGGTTGTCTTCCTGTGACTTGAAACGCTGCAAATTCCGATACCACCCTATCCCACGCCAATCACCGGGGGGAAGTGTACCCCCGACACGAGACGAGGGCAACGGGCTGGCCTTGCCTTTCGGGGCGTGGTGAATTCCCCGCCCCGCTGGATCGGCGTCTCTTGAAAACGCGCGCGGCAGGCCGTACCCTTCGCGCGGAGGTTTTGCAGCATGCGCGTGCTTTCCGGAATCCAGTCGAGCGGCAAGCTCCATCTGGGCAACTACTTGGGTGCCATCAGCCAGCACATCGAGCTGCAGGAGCAGCACGAGTGCCTGTACTTCATCGCGAATTACCACGCTCTGACCACGGTCCGCGACGCCGAGCAACTGCGCCGGCGGACCGTGGACGTGGCCCTGGACTACCTGGCCCTCGGCCTGAACCCCGCCCGGGCGGCACTGTTTCGCCAGTCGGACGTGCCCGAAGTGTGCGAACTGGCGTGGATTCTGGCCACCGTCACCAACGAGGGCCTCATGCGCCGCGCCCATTCCTACAAGGACAAGACGGCCAAAGGCATCGAGCCCACCATGGGCCTGATGTCGTACCCCATTCTCATGGCCGCCGACATCCTGATCTACCGCAGTCACCTGGTCCCGGTCGGCAGGGACCAGATCCAGCACGTCGAGATGACCCAGGACATCGCCGCCCGGTTCAACTCCGCGTTCAACTGTGACGTACTGATCCGCCCGGAGGCCAAGCTGAACCGCGCTCCGCTGGTGCCCGGCGTGGACGGCGAGAAGATGTCCAAGAGCTATGGCAACACCATCGACCTGTTCGATGAGCCGGCGGCCATCCGCAAGCGGATCATGAGCATGAAGACGGACAGCACGCCCGTCGAGGAGCCGAAAAACCCGGACCGGTGCAACGTGTACGCCATCTACAGCCTTCTGGCCCGGCCGGAGGAGGCCGCCGAGATCGAGGCGGCCTACCGCAAGGGCGGCATGGGGTACGGCGAGGTGAAGAAGCGGCTGTTCGAGGTGTACGAGCGTATCTTCGGGCCCGCCCGGGAACGCCGCGCCGCGTTGGCCGCGGACCCGGACCGCGTGGAAGACATCTTGCGGGACGGAGCGAGGCAGGCCCGCCGCATCGCCTGCGAGGTCATGGAAGAGGTCCGGAAAGTGACGGGAATCGTGGTTGCCGGGAACACAACGGCGTGAAGGACTACCGCGTCGAACTTGACGTCTACAACGGGCCGCTCGACCTGCTCCTGTTTCTCATCCGCCGGGACGAGGTCGAGATCCACGACATCCCCATCGCCCGAATCACGGAGCAATACGTCGCCTACGTCCAGATGATCGAACAGTTTGACCCCAACGCGGCGGGGGACTTTCTGGTCATGGCCGCCACGCTCATGGAGATCAAGTCGCGGATGCTCCTGCCCCGGCCACCGGCAATCGAGGAGGAGGAAGAGGACTTCGGCGACCCGCGGCTCGAACTGGTCCGGCAACTCCTGGAGTACAAGAAGTTCAAAGACGCGGCCAATCAACTGGGCGTCGCCGCCGAGATCCAGGCCCTCAAGCACACCCGCACGCCGCCCAAAATCGAGACCGACGGAAGGGAGTTTGAGCTGGAGGAGGTGGAGGTCTGGGACCTGTTCGACGCTTTCCAGCGGCTTCTGGAGCAGACCGGCCGGCGTGAGCGGACGCACGACGTGGTCTACGACGACACGCCGCTGGCGCTGCACGCCACGGACATCCTGGATTCTCTGGAGCGCTGCGGCGGCTGTCAGCGGTTTGAAGACGTTTTCGCCGGGCGGTCGCGCAGCCAGATCATCGGCCTGTTCCTGGCGCTGTTGGAGCTGATACGCAAGAAGCGCGTCCGCGCCACGCAGGACCGGCCGTTCGGCACGATCACGATTCACCTGATCGACTCGTCGCCCATCGTCGAAAACTTCGACGCATCTTTCGAGCCGGAACCGTCCGAGCCCGAAGAACTCACGCTCGCCGCTGACGAAAGCCCCGAAGACGAGCCGGTCGAGGCGTGGGAGACCGACGCGTTCGACGAGATCGCCGACGACCTCGGCTTTCCGGCAGAGTCTGACCCCGCCTTCGCCGACGTGCCGGAGGCGGACGGCCCCGCGCTCACCGACCCCATCGCGGCATCCGGCCGGCCCGCCCCCTCCGCAACGCCCGCGAGCGATTCATTTCCGGATGAACCTGCACCCAACGCGCCAAAGCCGGATCGCTGATCGAGCGTGCGTGCTCTTCCATTCGCTTGGGCGGGCCGTCCGGCGCAGACGCGCGCGGTTGAGGAAGCCGGCTCTCGCATGTTGATGCTCAAGGAGCGAACCGATATCGGGATTGTCAAGGAACGGACGTGGCCGGCAACTGGATTCGACTCCACGGCCGAGTACCATATGCCACGGCATGCACCATGCCCGACAACGTTCGGGAGAAACGAACCTCGCGGAGATGAGGAACATGGCGGCAGGAATGGCGAGCCGGATCGGGTGGCTCCTGGCGGCAGCGGGGGTCCTTTCATTCAATCCGCCGGCCCCGGCGGAGCAGGAACCGCAACCGTATCAAAACCCTGCGCGGCCGATCGCCGAGCGAGTGGCGGACTTGGTGTCGCAACTGACCCTTGAGGAGAAGGTCTCGCTGCTGGGGCACCACGCGGCAGCCGTGCCCCGACTGGGCATCCCGCTCTACAACTACGGCAACGAGGGACTGCATGGAGTGGTGCGACCCGGGCCGGCCACGGTCTTCCCGCAGGCCATCGCCCTGGCCGCCACCTGGGACCCGGGCCTGATTCAGCAGGTCGCGACCGCCATATCCGATGAGGCCCGGGCCACGGACAACAAGGCCAACCACAAGCCACAGGGCCCCTCGGCCGGACTGCACACCGTCTGGTCCCCGACCGTGAACATGGCTCGCGACCCCCGCTGGGGTCGCACGCCGGAGACTTACGGCGAAGATCCGTATCTCACCGGGCGAATCGGCGTGGCCTTCGTGAAAGGCCTGCAGGGCGACGATCCGAACTACATCAAGGTCGTGGCCACGCCCAAACACTTCGTGGCCAACAACGAGGACGAGAACCGCACGGTCTGCAACGCCCGGGTTTCGGAGCGTGCACTCCGCGAATACTACCTGCCGGCGTTCAAGACCTGCATTGTCGACGGCGGCGCCTGCTCCATCATGGGCGCATACAACGCGCTCAATGGCATTCCGTGCTGCGCCAATCCGCGCCTGCTGACCGACATCCTCCGCGGGGAGTGGGGCTTCCAGGGCTACGTGGTCTCCGACTGCGGCGCCATCACGTGGCTGCAGACGGACCACAAATACACCGCGACACCCGAGGAATCCTGCGCAACCGCCTGGAAAGCGGGCATGGACCTGGAGTGCGGCGGTGTATTTCAGGAAAACGCCGTCAACGCGGTCAAAGCCGGACTGCTCGCCGAGCAGGACGTCGACCGGGCGCTCACCAACGTTCTGGCCGTTCGCTTCCGACTCGGCATGTTCGATCCGCCCGAGCGGATTCCGTACCATCGCATTCCGGCCGAAACCCTCGGCTGTCGCAAGCATGTGGAGCTCGCCCTGCAGGCCGCCCGCGAATCCATCGTCCTGCTGAAGAACGAACCGCACGACCACGCCCGCCTGCTGCCGATCGATCGTGAGCGGGTCAAGTCCATCGCGGTTGTGGGTCCCCACGCGGACCGGTGCGAATTCGGGGACTATAGCGGCAAGCCGGCCAATCCACCGGTCACGCCGCTGGAAGGCATCCGGAACCGGGCCGGCGAAGGCGTTGCCGTCCACCACGTCGCCTGGGTTCTGCCCGAGCAGGAACGCCACCCCATTCCCGCCGATGATCTGCGTCCCGTCGGCGGAAAGCCCGATGAACGCGGGCTGCGTGCTGAGTACTTCCACAACCGCGACCTGGCCGGCGAGCCCGCGTTCACGCGGGTGGATGCCGGTGTCAACTTTGACTGGAGCGGTGAGGAGCCTGATCCTGCCGTTCCCAAAGAGGACTATTCGATCCGCTGGACGGGACAACTCGTGCCCTCGGCGTCTGGAGACCGCGAGTTGTGGGTCCGGTCGGACGACGGCGTTCGCCTGTATCTTGACGGCAAACTCCTGATCGACCAGTGGCACGCGCGACCGCCCACCTGGGACCATGTGAGCGTTACGCTGGAGGCGGGCCGGGCGTACGACATCCGCATGGAGTATTACCAGGGCTCCGGAGATCGCGCCGCCGTCCTGGCCTGGACGGATCCCGGCCCCAACCGAGACAACCTGCAGGCCGAGTCGGTCACGCTCGCACGCAAGGCGGACCTCGTCGTGGCTCTGCTGGGCCTCGATCTGGAAGAGGAGCGGGAAGGGCGGGATCGAAAGAACCTGGACCTGCCGCCTCACCAGGAGCAGTTCCTGCGCGACGTGGTTGCCGCCAATCCGCGGACCGTGCTGATGCTCATCAACGGCAGCCCGCTGACGATCAACTGGGCGCAAGAGCACGTGCCGGCCATCGTCGAAGCCTGGTACGCCGGAGAGCAGGGGGGCAACGCCATCGGCGACGTCCTGTTCGGCGACTACAATCCCGGCGGCCGGCTGCCGCTGACGTTCTACGCGTCGCTCGACCAGCTTCCCCCGTTCAACGATTATGAGATTTCGCGTGGCCGGACGTACATGTATCTGAGAAAGCCACCGCTCTACCCCTTCGGCCACGGCCTCAGTTACACCACCTTCGCGTACGGCGACCTTTGCCTGAGTGCGAAGGAGCTGCACGCGACAGACACGCTGGAAGTCACGTTCACCGTCGCCAACACGGGCGATCGCGACGGCGACGAAGTGTTCCAGCTCTACGTGCGTGATGTGGAGTCTGCAGTGCCGCAGCCGCTCAAGCGCCTCCACGCGTTCCAGCGTGTTCATCTCAAGAAGGGCGAGAAGAAGCCCGTTTCGCTGTCGTTGGCCGCTTCGGACCTGGCCTTCTGGGACGAGAAAACGAACCGCTTCGTTGTGGAGCCGGGCACTTTTGAACTGATGGTGGGCGCATCCTCGAGCGACATCCGCCTCCGTGACACGTTCCAGGTCACGCTGTCAGGCACGCCTTAACGGCACAGTCTCCGCGACGTCATCCCGGATAGGGCCGCCGCAAGGAGGCATCAATCGTACAGCGGCTGAACAGCGGCTGTGTAGCTTCCGTACTTCTCTTCGTAGTCCTCCAGGATTTCGCTGAAAGCGGAAGCGTCCGGCGGTTCGTCTTGCCATTCGCTACAGGGCCAGTAGGCGATGATGTAACCAGCCTGATCATCACCCACGTCCTGGATGTTGCCGACCGTGTTGATCACGAAGCCGCGGTTGCCGTAGTGGCCGTCACCGTAGTCGTAATCATCCTTGTTTGGGTGCAGGGCCAACAGGTAGCGAGTCACGCCGGGCACCTTGTCCCATATGAACACTGCCCTCGGACAGCCGCAGTACTTCCCGCCGGATTCCGCGACGACGACTTCGATGGTCACCGGGATCTCGTCGCCGCACACCTCGACATCGAGCGAGCATTCGCCTCTGTCGCCGCCCTGATACGCACCATCCGCATCATACGCTTTGACAGTGACTTGCACGACGCCCGAATACTCGTGATATATTTTCGCGAAGAACGCCACCGTTGTTTCGGTCGTGTCGGGGCCGAGTTTGTTCCCCGAGCTGTCGTAGAGCGGCCAGAACTCCGCGGTACCGCCCCGGTCTGCCCACATCGGCGCGCTCCAGGAGTACTCGATCGTTGCATCCGGCGGGGCGGAGACCAACGCGCTGATAGTCAGGTTCTCGTTCATGCACAACGTCATCCGCTCGGGAGAAAGCTCGACCGTGACCGTGTCCGAAGGCGCCGGCCCCGGAGCATCTTCCCCGGTGAACTCCACCTCGACCGTACCGGACTCGACCAGGTCTTCCTCCACGAAGGCACGCACAATCGCAGTGCCCTCGGCCGAACTGACCAGCCCTATGGTGGCCACTCCGTCTGCGCCCGTGACGACTGGATTGCTGGTGACGAATGTTCCCAGCGTCGTGTCAAACTCCACGCTCTCGCCCGACACCGGATCGCCCGTGGGTACCAGCAGGTCCTCCTCCGTCATCTTCTTCAGCGTCGCGGTGATGACCGACGTGCTGAACCCGTTCGCATCGACCTTGCTGGGACTGGCCGACAGGATAATGGCATAGTCGAAGAAATCGATGGTGACCTCGTTCTCGCCGCAGGTCATCACGTGGGTGACGGTCTCGGTTCCCAGTTCCTGCCCGACAGCGTTCTCCGCGGTCGCGGTGAAGGTCACTTCGGAGCCGACCCGGAATCCCACGATGGTCGCGGAAGCCCCGGATGCGTACTCCACCGGATCGGGAACCTCGAGAACGGCGTCCGTGAAGGAGGTTTCCACCGTGACCTTGTCCGTGTAGAGGGGCAATTCGCTCGACTGGACCTTCACCCAGCCGAAACAGATCTCCAGGTCATTCTCGTCACAATCCAGGCCAAACGTCTGTTCAGAGATACCCAGCAGTTCGCCGCCGGTATCCCGGGCCTCGGACGTCACCGCCAACTCGCCCACCAGAAGATCCTCGATGGTCTCCGTGCCTGCGGGGTCCATCGTGAATGATGGAATGGGATCGACGGTGGGATCGGAATGAACGGCCTGAACCGACACGCTGTCGACGGTGACGCCGGCCTCCGGGTACTCGGAGACGGAAAACGCCGCCTGGGCCGTGCAGAAGTCGAGGTTCAGTTCGTTGAGACCGGCATGCAGCAGAACCGTATCCTGACCGCTGGCCACCGTCTTGCCGCTGGCGTCGATCGCCGTGATCTTGAAGCGGGCCTCGGCGGGGATAACGTCGCCAAAGTCATGCGTTGTGCCGGACAGCCGTTCCTTGACGTTCAAACCGGCCTGGAGCGGGTCGGTGTACGCCAGCTCGATCCAGACATCCTTCGCGGTCGCGGGCGCATCCCCATCCACCGTGACATGTGCCCAACCCGGCAGGTAGAACCGGTAGTCGATCCAGTATCTCAGCGTCAATCTGGACTCGATATCGCCGTAGAAGAAGGATCGTTCGTCGTCCAAGGCGGTCGCAACTTCCACATTGGTCTTCGGCTCGTCTTCCAGCAGGCCCTTCAGGACGTCGACTATGAGCCTCTCGCCTTGCGCGGCCGGGCCCTTGTGGTTCCATCCCCAGTAGTCACCGCTATTGTTGGTCGTGAAAGCATGATAGGCGGCGAGAGAGAAACACGACAACATGTGCACGTGGCTGGCGGGCAACGGGCCGACCTGCTCTTCCAGCAGGTCGCTCCGCAGGTAGATGTCTTCCGCGTCTGCCCCCAGGCCGGGGTCCGCATACGTGAAAATGATCATCTTGCCGTCGTCTTTCCACTGCTCGTACTTCGCCTGTTGGGCATCCCCGACAAGACCGCTGTAGTCCACGTTGCTGCAACACTGGAAGTAGTGCAGGGGCACGCCGTCGAAGTAGCTCCATCCCCCGTGTCCGACCAGGATGATCAGGCCGTAGCTGCCGAGGTTGAAGAAGTCCTCCGGCGTGATGGCCGTGCCTGCTTCCGTGCGGGCCAGGAGGTCAACGTCGTTGGACGTCCATCCGTGTTCGAAGAGCGTGTCGCGGGCTTGCTCCACGGTTTCGACGGCAATGGGGTCGGTGATGCCCGCCGCCGTGATGAGCAGGGCCTTCCGGGAAGTTGGAATCAGGATGTCTGCAGCCCTGGGGTCCGGCCGCCAGCTCGTGGTTGGGAGCTTGCCCGAGTCGGCCGCACCATCCGCCGGGATGGCCGGCATGGTTCGGGCACGGGTGGCCGTCTGGGAATCGATGCCTTCCCAAAGCTCGCTGAAATCGGTCGTGTCCAGGGCGGCCAACGACCCGTCTTCCATCTCCATAAGGATGGTGGTGGCGTCGGCGGCCAGCGACACCGAAACGACGTTGGCGTATTTGTCGCCCAGCTCCTCCAGAATCTCGTTGCGGGCGGCGTCGAAATCCATGCTGGTCAGCTTCGCCCGGAAATCATCGCGGGCCCCACGCAGCGTCTGTATGACTTCACCCGAGAATAGGGGGTCGTTCCCCGTGTCGCCCGAACCCGCCCCGGGCGTGCCCGAACCCCCGCCGCAGCCGCCGAGAAGCGCACAGTACGTGAGTAATACGGACGTCCACAACGTGGAGGAGGCCGCGTGCTCGCATCTACTTCCCCGCATGGCCTATTTCCTTTCGGTATGGCGGCATCTCCGCAGATAGGACTTGCCACTGTGCAAAAGGGAACGGAGTCTCGGATGTGGCCTCAGCGCGAGAGAGTGTGCTCCTCAAGAACTGCGCCGTCTGTTTTACGGTCTGGACGCATCTTGTCCTGCTTCCTGGCCACATAGTCAGTTTAATTCATGTACCTGCATACTCACAAGCGCAGCCTACAAGGGGGCGCCTCACTGCCTCTCCCGCGTCTGTGGCTGGCGAAGGGCCGGGAGCCTTGTGAGTGTGTGGGCTCGGGACTTCCGGACGGCAAAGCAGCCCCCGCCGGAACGAGAGAAAACGCGCGGCGCGAACCGGGCGGCTCAGGACGGCGTGCATGGACAACGGACACCCGTGTGCTTGGTCTCGCCGACGGGGTTCGGGGCGACGCGTTGTTACGCCAAATCACGCTGATGGATTGGCAAACCTCGCCCATGGGGAGAGAAGGCGATTGACCCGGTGTCCCTGAGCACCTCCGCGGGGTGAAGCGGCCACATGTCTCGCACCTGTCGGCCAGGGGGGTGGAATTCTGCCAAACTGGCAGGCGGAGGACACGGGGCCGAAGCTGTAACTGCCTTTTCAATCAATAGTTAGCCGTGCTGGCGGATGGCACACCCCGTGCCCTTTCGTTCCGTGCGGGCCGAGGGGGTCCGTACGGAGTCTTTGCAGACATGACGAACGACCAGTTCACCATCAAGGCGGCGGAAGCCCTGAACCGCGGGCACCAGATGGCGTCCGCGGCGGGGCACGCGTATTTCACGCCCCTGCACGTGCTCAACGCGCTGCTGCACGAGGAGAACGGCGGCGCCATCCGGCCATTGCTGGAGAAGGCCGGCATTCGCGTGGACCGGCTTCGGCAGATGGCCGAGTCGGAGCTTGGCCGGCTGCCACGGGTTTCCGGCGGGCAGGTGGGCGGCGATCCGAAGACCAACCAGGTGCTGGAAGTCGCCCGCAAGCAGGCGGACCGGCTGAAAGACCAATACGTCTCCACCGAGCACCTGTTGCTGGGTCTGTGCGAGGTGGACTCCACCGCCAAGGAACTGCTCAGCGTCAACGGCGTGTCCGCCAAGCTCATCCTCGCGGCGCTCAAGGAGGTGCGCGGCGGACAAAGCGTGACCTCGGAGAACCCCGAAGCGACCTACCAGGCCCTGGAACGCTACGGCGTGAACCTCGTCGAGATGGCCCGCAAGGGCAAAATCGATCCGGTCATCGGTCGGGACGAGGAAATCCGCCGCTGCATGCAGGTGCTCAGCCGCCGCACGAAGAACAACCCCGTGATCATCGGCGAGCCGGGCGTGGGCAAGACGGCCATCGTGGAAGGTCTGGCCCTGCGCATTCTGGAAGGCGACGTGCCGGCCGTCCTGAAGGACAAGAAGCTCGTCGCGCTGGACATGGGCGCGCTGATCGCGGGGGCGAAGTACCGCGGCGAGTTCGAGGACCGGCTCAAGGCCGTCGTCCGCGAAGTCGTGCAGAGCGACGGCCAGGTGATTCTCTTCATCGACGAACTGCACACCGTGGTCGGTGCCGGCCGGGCGGAGGGAGCGGTGGACGCCGGCAACCTGCTCAAGCCGGCCCTGGCACGCGGTGAGCTGCGCTGCATCGGGGCCACCACGCTGGACGAATACCGCAAGCACGTGGAGAAAGACGCGGCCCTGGAACGCCGGTTCCAGCCCATCCACGTGGGTGAGCCGTCGGTCGAGGATACGATCTCCATTCTCCGCGGGCTCAAGCCGCGTTACGACGCACACCACGGCGTTCGCATCCAGGATTCCGCGCTGGTGGCGGCGGCCACGCTGTCGAGCCGCTACATCACGGATCGGTTTCTCCCGGACAAGGCGATCGACCTGATCGACGAGGCTGCCTCGCGTCTGCGAATCGAGAACGACTCGCTTCCGTCTGAGCTGGACGAGATTCGCCGGCAGATCATGCAACTTGAGATTCAGCGGGAAGCCCTCAAGCGGGAGAAGGACGAGGGCTCCAAGGAGGAACTCGAGCGCATCCAGCGGCAGCTTGCCGACCTGAACGAGAAGAACCGCGCCCTCACCGGCCAATGGGAGAACGAGTCCGGCATGATTCGGACCATCAAGCAAGCCAAGCAGGACATCGAGGCGAAGCGCAACGAGCTGGAAAACGCCCAGCGGGCCGGCGACCTGGAGCGAGCCGCCCGGATCCAGTACGGCGAAATGCGCGAGCTTCAGGCCCGCGTGGATGAGCTGGAGAGGAAGCTCGCCGACATCCAGTCACGCGGCAACGCCCTCGTGCGTGAGGAGGTAACGGCCGAAGAGATTGCCGAGGTGGTCTCCCAGTGGACGGGCATCCCCGTCGCACGGATGCTGGAGGCGGAACGTGAGAAGCTCGTCCGCATGGAAGACATCGTGCGCCGCCGCGTGGTCGGCCAGGATGACGCCGTACACGCGGTGGCCGACGCCGTTCGCCGCGCCCGCGCCGGGCTGGGCGATCCGAACCGCCCGATCGGCTCGTTCATCTTTCTGGGCCCCACCGGCGTGGGGAAGACTGAGTTGTGCAAAGCCCTGGCCGAGTTTCTGTTTGACACCGAGCAGGCCCTGGTCCGCGTCGACATGAGCGAGTTCATGGAGCAGCACGCGGTGGCCCGGCTCATCGGGGCGCCGCCCGGCTACGTGGGCTACGAAGAGGGCGGCGTGCTGACGGAGGCGATCCATCGCCGTCCGTACGCGGTGATTGTGTTCGACGAGATTGAGAAGGCCCATCGCGACGTGTTCAATGTGCTCTTGCAGGTGCTGGACGACGGCCGCCTCACCGACGGGCACGGACGCGTCGTGGACTTCAAGAACACGCTCATCGTGATGACCTCCAACATCGGCTCGGACGTCATCCAGGCCATGGCCGACCAGAACGTGCCCGAGTTCGAAATCGAGGCGAAGGTCAATGAGATGCTCAAGCGGGCGTTCCGGCCGGAGTTTCTGAACCGGGTGGATGAGACCATCGTCTTCCACCGGCTGCGTCCGGAACACCTACGCGACATCGCCCGCATCCAGATCGGCCACCTGGTTCGCCGCCTGGCCGACCGGAACATCGTGCTGGCCCTGACGGATGCGGCCGTGGACAAACTGGCCACCGACGGCTACGACCCCGTCTACGGCGCGCGGCCGCTCAAGCGGTTGATTCAGCAGTATGTCGAGAACCCGCTGGCCAAACGAATCCTGTCCGGCGAGTTCAATGACGGCGACGCAATCACCGTGGACACGAGGGGAGATGCGTTTGTGTTTGAGAAGCGACGCAGCGATGAAGCGACGTAGCCGCCGACCTGTGTGGCCGGATTGACCCCGGTCAGTCGTACCCCAGTTCCTCGAGGTCGTCTTCATCCAGCCCGAAATGATGGCCGATCTCGTGCAGCACCGTCGTCCGGACCTGGTCGATGATCTCTTCGCGCGTGCGGCAGACACGCTGAATGTTTCTCTGGTAGATCGATATCCGCTCCGGCCACTGGTAGGGATGTTCCACGCTCTGTTCCGTGAGCGGCGTGCCGTGATACAGACCCAGCAGCCAGTGGGGATCGTCGATTTCCGCCTCTCGGCAGTCGCGGGCGGAGGGCATGTCCTCAATCTCGACGGCGAGATTCTCCAGGTAGGGCAGAAACTCCTCGGGCACCTCGTTGAGGGCCTGACGCACCAGCTCTTCAAACTCGCGTCGTGTGATCTTCATCGTCTCCGCCGACCGGCCACCGCGTGGCGCTGACCTCTTTCGCACGAGCCGGCGCTGAACCGTATACCCGAAATCACGCTTGCGTTACAATGCCGGCCGAAGCGGCATTCTCACAAGGAGGAAACACCGTGAGACGGCATGGAACAGGCGGCAGGGCGTGGATCTGCGGGCTGGGGATGATCGCGGTCGCGGGCTGCATGCCCGACGGCATCCTGCTCACGCCGGTCAGCACAAACCGGGAGCTGGTCGAGGAGACGGTGATCCGCGAACGGGGGCTTCCGTCCGACAAGATCGCCGTCATCGACGTGACGGGCATTCTCATGAATGCCTACGAACCGCAGTTCTTCGGCCAGGGCGAACACCCCGTCAGCCGCCTTCTCGAGCAGCTCGACAAGGCGGAACGAGACGGCAACGTGGTGGCAGTCGTGCTGCGGATCAACTCGCCCGGCGGCTCCGTGACGGCCTCCGAACTCGTCTACCACGAAATCGTCCGATTTCGAAAGAGCACGGGCAAGCCGGTCTTCGCCATGATGATGGACGTGGCGGCCAGCGGCGGCTACTACGTCGCCTGCGCCTGCGACGAAATCTGGGCCTACAACTCCACCGTCACCGGAAGCATCGGCGTCATCGCCCAGTTTCTCGACGTCAGCGGCACCATGCAGAAGATCGGCATGGACGCCCCGGCCATTACCTCCGGCCCCAACAAAGACGCCGGCTCGCCCTTCAAGAGTATGACCTCGGAGCAGCGGGCCATCTTCCAGACCATCGTGGACGACATGTACGAAGGCTTCGTGGCCGTTGTGACAAGCGGCCGGCCGGGCCTCACGGAAGAGAAGGTGCGTGAGTTGGCCGATGGCCGGGTGTACACCGCCGGCCAGGCTCTGGAGCTGGGGCTCATCGACCACATCGGCACGATCCGCGACGCCTTGGCCGCGTTGAAACAGCGAACCGGCTCCAAGGCCGTTCGCGTGGTCACCTATCGCCGCCCACTGGAATACCGGCCCAACTACTACGCCCAGGCGCCCGCCGCCCCAAATGCCGGCGTTGACCTGAACCTGATCAAGCTGGACGTGCCCGGCCTGACGGGTCTGGGAACTCCCCAGTTCCTCTACCTCTGGGCCCCCGGCCACTGACAGCGGTATCCACGAATCACCAGAAGAAGCACGGGCGTACCATGCCTGGAGTCAGCGAACGGCGGTCGGTCAGCGTGCGGCGGGGGCCTGAACGCGGAGCGCGAGCATCAACTCCACCTCCCCGGCGGGCAAGCCCACGCGGTTGGCGATTTCGAGCGTGTTGTAGCCGGCGTCGGAGAGCTCACCCACGAGTCGCCGGAGCGTCGCCTGCCGGGGGCTGGGTGCAGCAGACGTGAGGACGGGAGCGCCTGAAGAAGCGGCGGGCTTGCCGGCGGCCTCGGCCAGGCGGGTCAGCCGGTCGATGCGCTCGTCGGCGGCGCGGATAAGCGAGTCGAGCTTGGCGGTCCGGCAGTCCATTTGGGCGTTGACCTGTCGGGCCAGGTTCTCCAGCTCCTGGAGCACCGTGGTGACTTCTTGAGAGACCTTACGCTCTTCCTTGATTTGGGCAATCTGTTCGCGCACGTACGCACGCGGCGAATTGCTGTTGCGCACCATGAGCCGGCGACGCGTGCTGATCAGCATGATCAGACTGACGCCCACAATCACGACAATCAATGCAATCTGCGAGGAAGACATGCCCCCGCCCGAGGCGGCCAGCAGAACGGGAAGGTCGGCGGCGGTTGTGAAGTCGGCTGTCGGCAACATGCGAAACGTCGGCTCCGAAGCAGAGAGTAACCTGCGAGCGGATGGGCCGGGCTCAGCCCGGGGTCCGTTCCCAGGCCGATCGGGCCGCGTCCATCACCACACGCAGCGCCACGCCGGCCTCGTGGGCCAGGCGGCGGCAGTCTTCGAACTCCGGGGCGGCAGTCACAACCTGACCCGCCTTCCGCCCGATCTTCATCCGGACGGCACCGAACGGCGTCTGTACCATCTGATGTTCGCGGGCCAGCCGGGACCGCCGGGTGGTGTGCCGGCGAACGCCGAACGTCGTTGTCTCGCGGAAGATGACTTCTTCCAGACGGTCCACGTCGGCCGGGTCGGCCAGCGCCGTGAGGATCAACCCCGGGCGCGATTTCTTCATCTGTATCGGCAGGCAGTATGCATCAAGTGCACCCGCCTCGAAAAGGCGGTCGAGGCAGTGGCCGACGGCCTCGCCCGTGCAGTCGTCCAGGTTCGCCTCCAGAATGACGACCTCGTCCGCTCCCGGGTCGCCGACCGGGCTTCCCAGTATTACCCGCAGCAGGTTGGGCCGATGCCGGCCATCACGGGTGCCCGCCCCGTAGCCGACGGCCTGCGGTGTCAGCGAGGGCAGCGGGCCGTATCGCTCCGCCAGGGTCGTCAGGACGGCAGCACCCGTCGGGGTGAGCAGTTCGCCCGGCTCGTCGCACTCGGCGATCGGCACGCCCTGGAGCAGGGCCGCCGTGCCGGGCGCCGGGACGGGCATTGCGCCGTGCTCGGCACGGACGACGCCGGAGCCGACGACCAACGGCGAGCAGACGACCTGTCTCACCCCTAACAGATCGAGCGCGGCGACGGCCGCCACCACGTCGACAATGGCGTCGATCGCCCCGACTTCGTGGAAGTGGATCTTTTCGATGGGCACGCCGTGCGCCATGGCCTCCGCCTCGGCCAAGCGGGTGAAGATGCGTTCGGCTTGGGTGCGGACGGGCTCGGGCAGCTTGCCCGCTCGCAGGATGGCCAGCACGTCCTTCAGGTGCCGATGCGGCTTGTCGCCGGGTTCGACGTGGACGCAGAAGCGGGTGGCGGCGAAGTGCTGCTTCGAGACCTTCGCGGCCTCGATGCGGTACCCGGGCACGTTCAGGCCGGCGAGGATCTCACGCAGCCGGTCAACCGGGGCGCCCGCGTCGACCAGCGCGCCGACGATCATGTCGCCGGCGGCGCCGCTGAAGCAGTCGAAGTAGGCGATGGTCATGGGGCGGAATCTCCACGCGAACGGCCGGATGCCCTGCGGCCCGGCCCAAGCCGCGCGCGTAGTGTATCTTCCGGTGCTGCGAAGGGCAAAAGGAACCGCCCGGGGCCGGCCTCCGGTTGGCCCCGAGCGGACGGCCAAACTGGGGCGAACTCCTCCTTCAGAGCCGCGCTGGCTGCCTCCGATGAGAAGAATGTTGTTTGGTTCACCGAGTGTTCGGCGAGACGGCTCGGCCACGTTTCAGAAACGTACCGAGCCGTCTTGCTTGCTACTGTGCATCTGCGTGCGTGTCGTACGCTGGGACGGACTGCTCACTTGGGGGA
>JAFGJQ010000284.1 GCA_016929015.1 Phycisphaerae bacterium
CAGACCCGTGACTTCACCTACGTGGATAACGTGGTGCACGGCAATCTGTTGGCCGCCCGGGCCGAACGAACGGACGGGCAGGTCGTGAACGTGGCCTGCGGCGAATGTGTGAGCGTCAACCAGGTGATCGCGAAGATCAACGAGTTGCTGGGCAGGAACGTCAAGCCCCGATACGAGGAGTCGCGGCCGGGCGACGTGAAACACTCCACCGCCGACATTCGGCTGGCCGGGCAGATCCTCGGCTTTCAACCGCAGGTTCGGTTTGACGAGGGCTTGCGCCGAGCCATCGAGTACTACCGGTCGCTGGCCGGTTGAGCGGCAGCGATCGGCCCGGCTTCGGGCGTCTTCTCCGCCTCAAGCGCCTCGCGAATGTCGTCGGCCATGCCCTGGAACTGCGACCCGCGGAACTCCTCCCGGATGCGCTCCGCTTGGCGTTGCGCGCGGTTCCGTTCGCCCGCATACCACAGCAGAAGCACGTTGGTGGCCTGGACATGCACGTCCTTTGATGCCGTCGCGGCCCGATCCCATGTGTTCACCAGCTCATCCAGCGTTCTCTCATTCCATGGGACGGGCTTGGGCAGTTTGTCCAGGCCCTCGACATCCTCCGTGCCGCCGATCGCAACGATCGACGGCCGCTCGTCCAGCGGCATGGCGGCCAGGGCCCGCAGATCGATCTTCGTGAGGAAAGGGTTGGCCCGGGTGCGGCCGGGATCTGTCAACGCCGAACTCCCCTGCGCTTCGCTGTCCGGAAACAGCCGACTGACCAGGGCAACGGACGATTGCGCCTGGCCCGTTGCCAGCGTGCTGAACAGCACGCCCAACGTGGCCTCCACTTCGTATCCTTTCCATCGGCTGAGAGACTCAAACTTCGTGCCCGCATTCTGGTATCGACCGGCCAGAAACGCCGCCCAGCCGCCCTGAAGACGCTTTTCAATCTCGGCATTCAGACGCCATTCCATCAGGTCCGCAAACGAACGGCCCGATGCCGTTTCCTGCGGCGTCATGACGTCTGCCGTGGGCATGCTGCGAAGGCTCTTGTTGGTGAGCGTGTCGCGAATCCGACCCCCGCGCGTCGCGTTGCGAACGGGGGCCAGAAACGCATTCTGATACAGAAGAATCTGCGGGGCCTGCACCGCCATGTGCACTTGTCCCGGTCGGTAACCCTCGCCAAACCGATGCTGCCTCGCCCGCGCCCAGGAGTGACGCCCCGTGTAGTCGCGGCCGAGCATCTCGACCGGCTGAGCCAGACTGTAGTTCAGGGGGCTGGCCAAAGCGCCATAGACGCCCAGTGGCCGTGGCTGAAACATGTTGACGGAGGGAGGCTGATATCGCCCCCCCGGCAGCGCCCCGTATGCCCCGGCGTCCCCCGCAACGTAGTTGCCGCCCGCCACGTCCCCGGCCCCCAACCCTCGATCGCTCTCGCGGTAGAGCCTCTGCCCCTGCGACACGCCCGTCAGGCCCACACGGCCGAACCCGGACAGGGCGCTGCTGCCGCGCTGCGCTCGAGCCTGGCCGTAACTGCGGTTGCCGCAACTGAACACGGCGACCGCCGCCACAACGGCCATCGCAGCCCATCGACTACCCATGTGCTGACTCATCATCGCGTACCTGCCACGCCGTCCGGACACCGTCCGGACGAAGCCTGTTGTCTCGGAATCCCTACGACTTATCGGCTGGGTAACCTGTCCGTCTCGTGCCCAAGCAGGACCGCCCGGCGCGGGGGCGTGCCGGAGGCACCGGATCGGAGAGATCCCTCCCGCCCGTATTCTACGCGCCGGCCAGCAGAAGCGTCATGCCTGCCACGTAAAAAACCGCGATCGCCACCGAATCCGGACCCAGTCCCAGAATTCGACCCCGTGGCCCGGCCGTCAGACCGCCAATGGCCACCGCGGTCAGCAGAATGGGCAGAAGCCCTGCCAGAAGGTTGGGATCGGGATGGAAGGCGGCACCGGCCATCAGCAGAGGATGGCCGCAGGCCAGGGAGGTCGCCTTGCACATCGGGAGCACGAAAACATTGAACATGTTGCTGCCAAAGATGTTACCGAGCGCAAGGTCCATCTGGCCCATGCGAACGGCGGCCAGGCCGGTGACGATCTCCGGCAATGAGGTGGAAACGGCCAGAAACGCGGCCCCCACGAATGTGGCGCCCAGCGGTCGGCCCAGGAGACCGATTGGGTGAACGGAGAGGACGTCTCCGGTCCGCGCGCTCCACCAGGCAGCCACCGCCAACGCAGCAGAAAAACCCACAATCCGCCCGACGAGACCCTGCGTGCGTGTTGCGGGAACCACCGAAGGCGACAACGGCGCCGCCGCCCGTTCCAGGAGGTACGTGGCCCGGATGGCCTGCAGGTAGGTGAAAACGATCACCAGGCACACAGCGATTTCGCAGCCCCCCGCGACCCAGGGATCGGTTTGGTACTTCTGCGACAGTGCGATTCCCACAAGCGTCAGCGCGATCATGAAGATGCCGCGTGTGCCCGTCAGCACGTGGACGGGGTTGCGGCCGCAGAGAACGGACCCGCCGCCCACCGCAATGTTGAACCAGACAATCAGGGTAATGTTGAAGCTGCAACTGCCCAGAATCGTCGCAAACGCCAGATCAGGGGCCCCAATGACGACGGACGTGCAGGCGGTGACAACCTCGGGCAGGCTGGTGACCGTCGCCAGCAGGAGCATGCCAACCCACGCCCTTCCCAGGTGATACTCCTCCGCCAGACGATCGGCGAGCCTCGTCAACCGCGTCCCGGACAGAATCACAATGACCGCCGCCAGGCCCAACTCCAGGAACAAAGCCCATGTCGGCAGTTCAGCGCGGAACAGCAGTCTCGAGAACACGGATCCGACTCCGATGAAGGAACGCCCCACTCACGGGAATGACCGGGCGAAGCGGGTGTCCCCGCCGTTGCGAACCCGCGCGAGCCCGGCTGTGCCAGTCAATCGCCACTCTCTCGAAGGCTGTGGAACCCGAACCGTCCGATCTCCTCATTCCGAGTGATGTCCGCCAGGCGGCTTCGCACATACTCTGCATCAATCACGACCTTCCGGCCCCGGCGTTCCGGTGCCTCGAAGGACAAGTCCTCCATCAGCTTTTCAGTGATTGTGTACAGCCGGCGGGCACCGATGTTCTGGGCATCGCGGTTGGCCTTGAAAGCAATGGCCGCCATTTCCTCGATCGCCCCCGGCGTAAACTCAATGGTTACGCCTTCCGTGCCCATCAGGGCCACCTGCTGCTTGGTCAGCGCGTTTTCCGGCTCCGTCAGAATGCGCACGAAATCTTCATTCGTCAGATCCTGCAGCTCCACGCGGATGGGGAATCGGCCTTGCAATTCCGGCATCAGGTCATTTGGGGAGGCGGAGTGAAATGCACCGGCCGCAATACAGAGAATGTGGTCCGTTCGCACCGGCCCGTGCCGCGTGCTCACGGTGCAGCCCTCCACGACGGGGAGGAGATCTCGCTGGACCCCCTGCCGGGACACGTCCGGTCCGTACCCGCCCTCGCGAGTGCAGAGCTTGTCCAATTCGTCGATGAAGAGAATGCCGGCGCTCTCCGTGCGGGCGATCGCCATCTCCGTGACCTTCTCGCGGTCGATCAGCGAGTCACACTTCTGTTCGAAGAGAATGCGGCGGGCCTCCCGAAGCGGCAGACGCCGCGGCTGAGACCGAGAGGGAACCAGTCGGTCCAGGAAACTCTGAAGCTCCGGGTCCAGTTGGTCCATGCCCCCGATCGTGGCAAACATCCCCACGGGCGTCGCCTTCTGCTCCACCGCCACGTCCACCATCCGATCGTCGAACTCCCCCGCCCGCAACTGGCTCCGCAGCTTTTCGCGGCTGCGCCGCCGCCGCTCGGCGGTCTCCCCGGCCACGGCCTCGTCCGACCGGTCAAAGCTGCTCGGCGGCATCAGAACGTCCAGCAGGGCCTCTTCCGTCAGACGCTCCGCCTCCGCCCGGACCACCTCCGTCTGCTCGCTGCGAACCATGTGGATGGCCCGATCCAGCAGATCGCGGATCATGCTCTCCACGTCGCGGCCGTGGTAGCCGACCTCGGTATACTTGGTTGCCTCCACCTTCACGAACGGCGCATTGACCAGACCGGCCAGCCGACGGGCGATCTCGGTCTTGCCCACCCCGGTCGGTCCGACCATCACGATGTTCTTCGGACCCACTTCGTCCCGCATCGACTCCGGAAGCTGTTGCCGGCGCCAGCGGTTACGGATGGCCACGGCCACCGCTCGCTTGGCGTCGGCCTGCCCGACAATATAGCGGTCCAGGGCCTCCACGATTTGGCGCGGCGTCAACTCGATTCCCATATTCCCCTGCTCCTGCCCGGCGCCGGGCGGATGCCCATCGCGGTCCGGCCCAGGCTTGCCCGGTCCTTGCACCGGGACCATCATGAAGACGGTATAAGAAGCCGGGGTCCGTGGCAACCGGCCCCGCCCCGCACGGGCGCCTCGAGCCCCGGGAAGGAGTCCGGCATGAAATCCGCGTTCCTCATCGTCGTCGTCGTCGTAACCTCCGTGGCGGGAATGCTCTGTGCGTGTCGCGAAGCGGTCCCGACGCCCGGCGTCGAACCGTCATCACAACCAGCGGTTCCGACACCGGCTGCGGTGAGTGCGGAGCCGGGTCCGCCGCCCGCCACCCGGCCGACCGCCCCCGCGGAACCGCCTCTCGAATTGTTTCCCGAGCCGCAGCGCGGCTGGCTGCAGATCGTCCGGCTGGCTCCGGGAGCCGAGGGCGGATGGGCAACCGGCCGCTTCGAGACCGACCGCAATCGTGTTTGCGTCGAGACGCAGAACGTGGCGGAGTTCGTGCTGGATCAGACGCGTCTGAACGTTCGGTGGGATCGTCGCGTGATTCTTCGCATCAACGGTCGGCCGGCGGAATTGCTTCGCAAAAAAAACTCCGCCATTCATTTCCGACAGTCGCCGGGTGGCGCGTGGGAGCTGGTGCGTGACTGAGCCTTCGCCTTTGCCCGTGCCGGGCCCGGACGGACCCCGCTGCTCAGCCGCAGGCCGGAAACGCCGGCCTACGCCTTCGCCGCGGCGGGCTTGGGTTTGCTCCCGGAACGTACCTGCCGGATCAGATGGTCGATCTTCTGGGCCTTGGCTCGCTGGGCTGCGGCCTTCGCCGCTGCCATCAAGTCGTTGCGTGTAGGAGGCGACGGGGCTGTTTGCCGTCGCGCCACGACCGATACCCGCTCCCCCTGCGCGTCCGACTCGACGGCGGCCATCACCGGTGCGGGCCCGCCCAGCGCCGGCGTCAGGACGCTCGAAAGCCGCTGCTGCACCTGCGCCGTTTCATTGACCCACTGCTGAAGCGCACCGGCCACCGCTTCCAGCCGGCGCAACTCTTCGATCTTCTGGTTGGCCTGCAGCGACGCCTGAGACAGCCCGGCGAAGACCTTCTTGACCGCCCGGCAGACCTCGTTGAGTTGCACGGCCTGCGTCTTGGCCTCGCAAACCAGTTTCTGCGGCTCGGAAAGCAACGAGGAGAGCTCGACGCGGAGCGACTCCGTCGTCGCAGCCAGGTGCCGCACACGCAGTTCCAGGGCCTCCCGCTCCTCCGTAAGCTGGACCAGCACGCGGCCCTGCAGCTCGATCTCCTCTTCCCGCTCGTTGATGTGCTCAACCAGTTCGCCGGTCTTCTCGAAGAGGGCGGCCGCCACCTCGGACCGTTCGGTCAGTTGGGCGTAGGCTTCCATCGCGCCGTCCTTGATGTCCTCGAAACGGCTTGTGATCTCCACGCCCCGGGCCACCTGCTGCGTCAATTCGGCCACCACGCGACGGTGTTCCTCGGACTGCTGCGCCTGGTCCGCGATGAGCCGCCGGGCGATCTCCGCCTGGTTCTGGATGCTCTGCCCGTGCTCCTGTGCCGCCTCCACCATGGCCTCGAACCGCTGCTGAGCGGCCTGAACCGCCTGCATCTGCTTGTCCAGGTTCTCCAGGCGTACGTCGATCTGTCCGCTCAGGTTGGCCATGCGGGTGTCGATCTGCTCACGCAGGTGGCCAAGCCGTGACTCGAACTCCGTGTTCGCCGTTCGCAGCCGTGCCGCGATCTGCTCGTGTGCGTCGTGCAGTTGTCCGGAAACGCCCTCCACAACCTTGGCCACGCGTGCATCAAGGTCTGTTCGCACGCCGGTCAGGCGCTCCTCAATCCGACGCTCCGCCCGCGCCAGCTTGCCGTCGATTTCGTCGCCCAGTTCCTGGGCCCGCGCGTTGAAGTGGGCAATCGCCCCGTGGGCGCGGTCCTCGCACTGACGGGCCGCCTCGTCCAGTCGGGCCTGGGACGCATCCGAGCGGGCCTGCGCGTCTTGCGCCCGCTGCTCCAGCCCCCGCATCGCGGCGTCGGCCGATCCGGCGATCTCCGCCGCCTGCAGAATGAGTTGACGGATGCTTGCTTCCTGACCTTCCGCCGCCCGCCGGTTCTCCCGGCTTTCCTCCACCTCGCCGCGTATGCGCCGAAGCGTTTCGTCCAGCACCTGCTGCGCGGCCTCGCCCGTCTCGCGAACGTGCCCGGTGATCGTCTCCGCCTGCGCGGCCAGCTCCGATTGAATCCGGGCCGCCTGCTCCGCCCGCGCCGAAAGCTCCTGCGTCTGCCGCTGGGCGCCGGCATTGGCCTCCGCCAGCGATTGAGTGATGTGGCCGGCCGCGCTGACGTGGGAAGCCAGTTGAGCGGACTTCGTGTCGGCCGCACAGACGTTCAGACCCAGGTCCGTACTGATTCGCTCCGCCTCCCCAACGCGTCTCTCGATCGTCGCCAGACGCGCGTCCAGCTTCTGCATGCTGTCCTTGAGGATTTGTCCGGCCGTGGACCGAATGGTCTCCGTCGCCTCCGCCATCCAGCCTTGCGAGGCCTGACGCTGAGACTCGATCACCTCGGATACGGCCAGAGATGTCTCTTCCCGCGCCGTGTCGAGCTCGGCTCGGATGGCCGGCATGATGTCCGCTTCCACGGACGCCCGAACCCGACGCACCAGCTCCGCATGGAACGCCTCCGACTGCCCTTCCACAAGCTCCAGCCGGGCCTTGAGGATCTCCGTCGCCGCCTCCGACCGTTCGACGATCGCCCGGTTCTGCTGCTCCAGACGGGTCACCATGGCCTCGGTGGCGCGGAATATCGCGTCTCGATTGTTCGAGGCCGCGGTGCTCGCCTCCTGAAGCGCCGCCATCCGCTGCTCAACGGTCTCGATGAAGCCCGTCGTGCGGCTTTCGATGTCGTGGTTGAGCTGGGCCAATCGCTCGTAGGCGCCTTCGCCGGCCTGCAGGCCGCTGGCCAGCAGCTTCATCTTCTCCTGCGCCGCTTCCGCAATCGACTCGATCCTCTGCCCGTATTCGCCCAGCCGGGCCACCGCCTCCTCGGCCCGGGCCCTGGCCTCCTCGATGGATGTCAGACCGTTGTCCACCGCCTCGCGCTGCGCATCATGGCGATCGCTGGCCTTCTGCAGCGTGCCCAGCCGGTCTTCCGCCGCCGACAGAATCGACTGGATCTCTTCCTCCATCGCGGCGACCCGCTCGCCGGCGCCGACCGTCAGTCGGGCGACGCGCTCCAGCAGGGACTCCAGGTCCGTCTGATCCAGACGCGCGGCCGCCGCCGAGTCGCGAGACTCGATCTCACGCGTGGCGGTGCCCAGCCGGTGAAGCGCCCGCTCCGCTCGGGCGATCAGCTCCTCCAGCCGCTGTTCGCAGGCCGCGTCGATTCCCTGGGGCAACGTGCCAGGCACAAGAAGACTGTCCGAACCCGGTGCCGCGGTCATGTCGTTCGTCATGAGGCTTTCCATGTCCGGCGCATTGCATACGCCGGCTGAGACCGTCGCTGTGACAGGTGAAATGCCGTCGGAGGTCTGAATCTCACGCAGAATCACGTCCGTGATCGGCACGATCCCCGCTTCCGCCGCGTACGTCAGCGCGGACCGACCGAGCCAGTTCGCCATGCGGAGGTTGCCGCCGGCCTGCTCACAAAGGGATGCGAACGCACCGAGCGTGAAAAACCGGTTCGCATCCCCACCGGTCGCCGCCACACGGTGACGGATGTAGTCGGCCGTTTCCGCGGCGGAAAGCGGCTGTAACGCTTCGGTCAGGACGATCCGCCGGCGTAACTCCGGCAGGTCCGGATGCTCCAACTGCGTCAGAAACGCCGGACGCCCGACCAGAGCGAGCTGCAGCGCAGGCCCCGCCGGCGTCCGCATCCGCATCAGCATCTCCAACTGACCCAAATCGTCCGCATCGAGCTGCTCCGCCCCATCCAGGACCACCACGTGCAGCCGCTGACCGGGGGCGTCGGATTCGATCGCATGACGGAGTCGGGCCACGTTCTCCGTCACGCGGGCGCCCTCTTCCACGTCCACGTTGAACTTGGCACAAACCTGCTCGATCAGCCGGCCGGACAGCGCGCCGCCGCACAGCACGTACACGCGACGATGCTCACCGTCGAAACGAAACAACAGTCGGCAGGCCAGCACGGTCTTGCCGCTCCCGGGCTCGCCCGTCAGCAACACCGCACCTCGGTTCTCACGCAGACCCGTCTCCAGGGTCGACAGGATCTTCTTTCGGGCCGGCAAAGAGTAATAGGACGCCTCGTCAAACCCCTCCTGGAACGGATCGCGATCCAGTCCGATGCTGTCCCAGTCCATGTCAGTTTCCCTCGTTGTCGGGCCCGCCAATTCCTTTGCCACAGCGGCGTTGGCTATCCCGACGTACCATGCTGGCGCGGGCGGACCCGGCGCGGGACCTCCCTGTGTCAGGCAATATCGGAAGTCACCGGGGGCGGCTGAACTTATCGGGCAGAGATTCGCAACGCACCGGGCAGGGGCGATAACCTCCTGTCCAGGCAGGATTTGCCCGGTGGGGGCGGATATCCTACGTTTCACGTACGAGGCACCTAGACCCGGAGCCGGGGACCGGCAGCCGACGTTGAC
>JAFGJQ010000285.1 GCA_016929015.1 Phycisphaerae bacterium
AGCGTCAGGCCGGCTCGCCGGCATCGCTCGTCGTAGTGTTGCCGCACGTCGTCGATCAACTCGCGGATTCGCACGTCCCGCGTGTTGAGGCGTACGGTCTGGTTTTCCACGCGTGAGTATTCGAGAATTCCGGAGACCAGGTCGGAGAGCCGCTGGGATTCGCCGCGCAGCGCTTCGATGTAGCTGCCGCGGCGCTCTTCAGGCACCAGGCCATCGCAGAGCATGTCCGTGTAGAGGCAGAGCGTAGTCAGCGGCGTGCGCAGCTCGTGGGTGACGGCGTACGCGAACTGCGAGCGGCGTTCGCTCATGACCAGCAGGCTGCGGATGCCGATGCCCACGGCCACAAGAGCCAGCATCGCTGCGCCCCAGGCGAAGAGGAGCGTGTTGTCCAACCCCTGCCACACGGAAAGACTCGCCAGGGTGACCGGCTCGGTCGTCAGCCGCACGGGGATGGAGGCCAGCGTCACTTCGGGGTCGTACTGGCTGCCGGGTTCGACAATCTCCAGTCGCGCGGAAGGGAACAGATCGTGGATTTCCTTCAGCAACAGCGAGGATAGCGCCGGCCAATCCACCAGAAAGCCCTGGTACACGGTGTAGCCCTCGGCCTCGACGGTGCGAACCATGGCCAGCTTGGGGGTATCGGCGTCGGGACGAGTCAGCCAGAGGGCGTTCATGGGGCTGACCGTCACCGTGACGCAACCCATTTGAGCGAACTGCCACGGCGGATCATTGAGGAGAACGCCGTTGTCCAGGTTGCCCAGAGCCACGTGCAGCGGATCACAAGCCTGGGGCGGCCGATTGAACTCCACCATCATCGCATTCTGGCTGGATCGAGCCTCGGGCTCCCAACGCATCTTTCCTCCCCGCTGTTGCAGACTCGGAGCGTGTGGCCGGAGCGCTTGCGCAACGCCCCCGGCCGGCTCTTCCACAGTCTTCTGGTCGGGCTGGGCGGTCCTGGTTCCAGACGGTCGGTCCGCGATGATGTCGGCGTGTCCCTCTCCGATCCTCCAGAAACGGGGCGCCTGGGCGAGACTGTCCGCGAAGTCCGCGTAGGTGTACGACTCGGCCAGGGACTCCAGCAGACCCTGCTGCGCGACGGGTTCTCTGATTGCGGACTGCGGCTCCCACTGCACCTGAACCTCGCCGATCGGAATCTGCGGAGAGCTCCAGCCGGTGCGCGGCGAGAGATGAAAGTGCAGGAGGATCCAGTGCTCGACGTTTCGGCAGTCCAGCAGGGGGGAGGGCTCAATCACCCGCCCGGTCAGGTCCTCGCCGGTGATGAGCGAGGCCCTCGGGGCGAAGTAGTAGCTGGCGTACTCCCAGTACGGGCGCGACGCCTCCCGGGCCAGCACGTTCATTACGAGGGGATCGATCCGCCAGAGCGCCAGGCGTAACCGCCGCTGGTAGTCCTCCTTCGCCTGGGCCAGTAATTCCGTGTTCTTGAGGCGAAGCGAGACCACACTGGCCCAGGTCAGACCGCCCAACACCAGCAGAGCGATCAGGCCGAAGCACAGCGTCGCGAGCTTTGCACTTCGGGAGGCTGTGGACATGGATCAGCTTCCGCCTTCGGCGGGCTCGGCCTCCGCCCGCACTTCCGGCCCCAGCATATAGCCCTGGCCGCGGACCGTCACCACCCATTCGCCGCCGGCCTCCCGATCCTCGCCGGCCAGCTTGGCCCGCAGCCGCGTAATGTGCATGTCAATTGCCCGGGTCTCCAGTGACTCGGCACTGATGCCCCAGACGTGGGTGAGCAACTCCTCGCGTGAGATGGTCCGACCGCGGTTGGTCGCCAGATGCAGGAGCACCCCCGATTCCATCTCCGTCAGGGTCGCGCGCCGTCCGTCGGCGAACACGACCTCTCGCCGCTGGAAGTCCACCGCGGCGCCCGGCCCGGTCAGGCCCCGGATGGTCGGCGGCCGCCCGCCGCTGCGACGGAGGACGGCCTCCACGCGAGCGAGCAACTCCCGGGCGGAGAACGGTTTGACGACGTAGTCATCCGCACCCCGTCGCAGGCCGCGGACGCGGTCTTCCTCGGAACCGCGTGCGGTCAGGATGATGACCGGCAGGTGCGTGTGCGTCTGGCGGAGTTGGGTCAGCACGTCGAGGCCGTCCAGCCCGGGCAGAAGCAGGTCGAGCAGAACCAGATCCACGCCCAGGCGGCGGGCTTCGACCAGGCCGGTGGGGCCATCGGCGGCCTCGAGGGTCTGGTAGCCGGCGGCCGTCAGGGCATCGGCAATGCCGCGACGGATCAGCTCTTCATCCTCGATGACGACCACGCAGCGTTTTCTCACGACTGGCCCTCGCCGACGGGCGGTCGGCCCGGACACCCACGTTTGCCCGAACGGGGCAGGCACCCGAGCCCTCCCTCGGAACACTCCTTTATCGTACCACGCGCTGGACGAGCGTGGAGTAACCACATTGTAACAAAGGCCGACGGCCGGCGTCTCCGGGCCGGTTTACGCAGGGACGCGGTAGAGAAGGGCCGCCAGGGCGGCGGCGGCGATCGGTGCCAGCAACCAGCTCACCCCGATCCGCTTGAGCTCGGTGGCGTGAACGGCCCGGGTGCCCCGCATCAGCCCGACGCCGACCACCGCGCCAACGATGGCCTGAGACGCCGAGACGGGCACGCCGATCCACGCGAACACGTGCATGGTGAATGCCTGCGCGGACGTGGCGACCAGGGCCGCGTACGCATCCATCCGCATCAGCCGCGCCCCCACGGTCATCATGACGCGCCGGCTGAACGTGATGGCACCTGCGCCAATGAAGAGGCCTCCCAACAGGGCCAGCAGGGCGGGATCGCGAAAGGGCTCCGTACCGGCGTACACGCCGGTGACGTTTGCCACGTTGTTGGCGCCCAGCGTGTACGACCCGTACGCGCCCACCAGCACGAGCAACCCCCACAGCACGTTGTCTCGCTTCAGCATGGACATTCGAGTGTGCTTGAGGACCTGACTGCCCAGCGTGTAAAGGATACACGCGATGACGATCGCACCGATGGGCGTGGCCACCCAGCAGACAAGGATCTTGGGCAGGCCGGCCCAGTTCGGCGCGTTCACGGTCAGGCCGATGCCGATGATCGCACCGACCACGGCCTGTGACGCGGACACGGGGACGCCTCGCCACGTCATGAACGTCACCACGATCGCGGCGGAGAAGGACGCCACCACTGCGGACCGCAGGTC
>JAFGJQ010000286.1 GCA_016929015.1 Phycisphaerae bacterium
AGTGCGCCAGGTCTTCAAGATCACCAAGATCGGATGGGTGGCCGGCTGCATGGTCACCGAGGGGACGGTGGGTCGGAATCATCTGGCCCGGGTGGTGCGAGACGGCGTGGTCGTGCGGGAAGGGTGCAAGCTGGAATCGTTGCGGCATTTCAAGGACGACGCCCGGGAAGTGCGGGCCGGACTGGAATGCGGCATTCGTCTCGATGGCTTCGACGACGTGAAGCCGGGCGACGTGATCGAGACGTACGAGATCATCCAGATCGCGCGAACGCTGTAGACATTTTCAGACAGCCGACGGCGGATCCGGACATGATCGAATTCAAGGCGGAATGCGGCCACACCGTGCGGGCGAAGGACGAGGACGCGGGGAAGGTCGTACGTTGTTCGTATTGCGGTCGCGAGACGCAGGTCCCGGAGAAGAACCCCGGCTCGGAAGACCTGGAGTTCCTCTTTTCCGAGGTCGAGAAGACCGGCGTGTACGAGTCGCCGAAGGACCGGCGGCGTGTGCAGCGGATGAAGGGCAACCGCCCTTCGGGCCGGACGGACCCGCTGCTGGTAGACGTGCGAACCTCGCCGTACTCCATCGTCCTGAAGCTCTGCTATGTCTGCGTGGTAATGGTGCTGCTGATTGTCATCGGCAAGATGGTTTACCACCAGGTCACCCAGGCCAAGACCTCTCAGACGGTCGTCGAGCCGCACCCGGCGGGCGGCGGGGAGACCGGGGGCCGGGACGATCGAGTAGGACTGCTGCGCCCCCGGCCATCGGCCGGCAAGGCCGGGTTGTACGTGCGGTCCGTGCCGGACGGCGCGGAGATCTATGTGACCCGCAAGGGGGCCAGCCGGTCGGGCTCGGTCCTGGGATTCAAGCCGGAGGACATCCGCTGCATTCTGAGCAGCGGCGAGATCACCGACAAGGTGACGGTGGGCGAAGAGTACGACGTGTACGTGGCCTTGCGGATCAACGATCCGGAACTGATGAAGCAGCCGGGCTACCCTGCGTTGCGCCGGGATTACGAGGAGACCCGCAAGGACAGCCTGTTCGACGAGTACTTCCTGCCGGACGGTTCCTCCGAGGTCCTGACCGACGTGATGCCCAACCGGCCGATGGTGGTGATCCGCAAGTACGAGTGCAAGGTTTTCGACCGGACGTGGACGCCGGTGATCGCTTTGTTCGTGCCGGAGTTGCCGTTGCCGGAGCTGGTGCGTTATCTGCCGCGAGAGACGGCCGTGGGGTTCAACGAAGACCAGGTCAAGGCCGAGTTGGAGTACTACGGAATCGAGGCGACCGACCGCAAGTACATGATTGACATTCTGCACCGGATCGGAATGGTTCCGCACCGGAACGCCTCGACCGGACTCTATCGCATCTTCTCGATCAACCTGGTGGACGGGTCGATTTATACGAGGCCCGGAACGTTCGGTCACGGGCGCGCCGGAACGGCAGGCGGAAACCCCGGTGCCCCATGACGGTGGGTGTGCTGACCCTGGACCTGGCCGTGTACGAGTCGCGAAGCCTCAAGGACAAACGTCGCGTGATCAAAAGCCTGAAGGACCGGCTGACCAACCGTTTCCGCGTGTCGGTGGCGGAGGTGGATCACCTTGATTCGTGGCAGCGGGCGGTGCTGGGCGTCGCCATGGTAAGCAATGATCCGGTCCACGTGCACGGGAGCCTGGATCGCATCGTGGACTTCGTTCGTGGGCAGCGGGGACTGAACCTGATCGACTACGAAAAGAGGACGTGCTGACGCCGCCGATGCCGGCGCCGTGCGGGGAAGGAAAACTCGTTCGGAATGGGATCGTTTCGCCTGGACAAAATGGCCAGCTTCATCCGGTCGCTGGTGAGCGAAATGCTTGCCACGAAGATGAACGATCCGCGCGTTTCGCGCTTCGCGAGCGTGACGCGCGTGGAGATCAGCGGAGACCTGCAGACCGCCCGCGTGTACGTGAGCGTCATGGGCACGCCGGCCGAGGAGCGGCGAACGCTGGAAGCCCTGACGCACGCACGGGGCCATATCCAGCGGTGGGTGTCGCGCCGCCTTTCCGTCCGGCACATGCCGGAACTGCGGTTCGTGGTGGATCCCTCGATCAAAGGCACAGCCGAAACCCTGCGACGCATCAACGATGCCATGCGGGAGATTCCTCCGGAAGCCGATGCCGCGGCGGCGGAGCCCGACGCAACCGAGGAAGACACGGACGGAGGGCCGGCATGAAGAACGGGAGCGAATACGCCAAGCGAATCAAGCGGCTGTTTCGGCAGCTCCAGCGGGAGTCGGGCGGCTGGGAACCGGGTGAGCCGACGGACCCCATGGAGCAACTCGTGATGGCCGTTCTCAGCCCGCACACGACGCTCGAACAGGGGCGCAAGGCGCTGCGACGTCTCTGCGACCGCATGGTGGACTACAACGAGCTGCGAGTCTCGGCGCCGGCGGAAGTGTCGGTCCTGATCAAGGACCTGATCCCGGACAACAACGAGCGGGCAAAGGCACTCCTGGCCGTGCTGAACGCGGTGTACCAGGCCGAGTATTGCGTCGACCTGCGTGGGTTGCGAAACCTCGGCCTGCGCGAGGCACGCAAGTATCTTGAATCACTGGACGGGGCCGATGCGTACGCCGCGGCATCCGTGCTCCTCTGGAGCCTCGGCGGACATGCCATCCCGATCAGTCCGCGGCTGCTGGAAACACTCCAGGCCAACGACCTGGTGGACGCGGACAGCACGCTGGCGGAAGTGCAATCCTTCCTGGAACGCCACATCAGCGCGACCGATGCCCGCCTGTTCTGCCACCTGATGGAATCATACGCCTCCCGACACGCCCGCGGCGGATCGGAAAAGCCCTCCACGTCGGCGCCCAGGAAACCCGTCACCGCCAGGTCCGTCGAGAAGCCGGCCAAACGGACCCGGGCCGCGTCCGCCTCGGTTGCACGAAAGAAGAAGGCCAGATCGTGAGGGCACAATGCTGAGGACCGCTCGACCGTCTCCCCCAAAGAGATGGATCGTCATGTCGTTGGGTGCGCTGGGGCTTCTGGCGGTGAGTACGGACTGCCGAATCCCGCCGGGCGGCCCGACGACCGCAGCAACCCGACAGGACCGGGTGGACCCGGCGCCGATCGAATATGACCCGACCAAGGCATGGCTGACCCTGGATCAGATAGGGCCCGAGCCAGCGGTACCGGAAGGTCCGCGCGAGCATGCGGCCGTCTCGCCCGTCATCCAGGAACGACTGGACCGCGCCCGCGGACTGGAGGCCGAGGCCCGATACGCCGAAGCCATCAGCGAACTCGAGGAGGCCCTGCGTGAAGAGCCGTCGGCCACGGTACACCGGGCTTTGGCTGCGGTTTTCCTCGCCTCCGGCGCCGCCGAACCGGCCCGGAGCCACGCGGATCGGGCGCTGGCCCTGCGTCCCAACGATGGTTTGGGCCACTACCTGCGGGGAGTGCTGGCGGCAGGCGGCACCGACGCCGCCGAAGCCATCACGCAATTCCGCATCGCCCTGCGCTGTCCGGACGTGGCCGGGGACCGATCGCTTGAGGCACTCACCCGATACCGGCTCGCACAAAGCCTGGAGCGGGAAGGCTATCTTTCCGCCGCACTGGAGCAGTATCGCCAATACGAATCGCTGGTGGCCGACCTGGATGATGCGAGTTCGTCCAATCCCGAACTGGCCCGCCTGCTGCAGGTCAATGGTCCGACGGCGGCCGTTCCCCTGGCGGCCATCCATGAACGTCTGGGCCAGTACGCACAGGCGGCCGATACGCTGCGCCGGGTGCTGCCGGCGGACGGGCGGGCGGATGCGGACATGTACGCCCGCTACGTGCGTCTGCTCGCGCGGTCGGGGCGCACGGCGGAGGCGCTTGCGGTCGTGCGCAACTGGGACGGCCCGACGCCGCTGCTGGTTGAACTGCTGAAGGACGTTCACGGTTCCGGCAAGACCGACGACGCACTGATCGACGACCTGCGGGCACTGGCGGACCGGCGTCCGAACGACTTGTCAGCGGCGATGGCCCTTTCAGAGACCCTGGCGGCGCGAGACCGCACGGATGAAGCGGAGCACGTTCTGCGGGAGTATGCCGCAGGCCATCCGGACGATGCGGATGCCACGTGGTTGCCGTTTGACTTTCTGACCCGCCGGCAGCGCTGGGTGGCAGCCCTAGACTGCTTGGTCGGCGCGCTGGAACGGCAGCCGGAACGGTATCCGGCCGCTCGGGCCCGGATGGCGTCGCTGGCGGAAGGCCTGGAGGCGATTCGCCCGGCCCTGGCGGCTCCCATCACCGCGGACGTGAGTGCGGCCCGGGCGTACGTGCTGGGCTGCCTGGCCCTGGATGCGGGGGACGCCGCCGGCGCGGAGCCGTGGCTGCGGGCGAGCCTGGAGCGAGCGGGGGACTTCGCCGGCCCACGCGTGGAGCTGGCGAACCTGTTCGTGCGGCAGTACCGGTGGCAGGATGCCATCGACATGGCACAGCCGGCATCCGCGTCGGACCCGCAATTGGAGCGGGTGCTCGGTCATGCCTACGCGGGCCTCGACGACGTGGACGGGGCCGTCGCTCACTTCAACGAGGCGATTCGACTGAACCGGGCGGATACGGAATCCATGCGGGCACTGGCCGAGTTTTTCGAGCGGACGGAACAGCCGCTTCGCGCCCGCCGGCAATACGAGCTGATCCTGGAGGAGAACGCGCTGGACCACCAGGCTCGCGAGGCGCTGGCCATGCTCTATCTGCAGAGCGGCGACCGGGAGGCGGCCCAGGCCCAGGTCGCCCGCCTGGAGCGGCTGGCCGCTTCGCCGCAGGCGGTGGCCCGCTGTCGGGCGCGACTGGCGTACCGCCCGGACGTGGCGGACTACGAAGGGTTTCGCCGGGGCCTGCTCGAGGCGACCGGCAGCGCCCCGATGGAAGCGCAGACCGCGTTTCTGGTCGCACTGAGTCTGACCGCCGAGCGCAAATACGACGCGGCCCTGCCCTACGTGCTGCGCGGACTCACCGTCGACGCGGACAACGTCGCCCTGTTGGACCTTCAAGTGGCGACGCTACGACAGAAGCTGCAGTTTGCGGAGGCGGAAGCCGTGCTTCGCGAGCTGGTCCGGCGCTATCCCAACCGCGAAGCGATGCTGGCCGGGCTGCTGGACTTGGCTCTGATCCAGCAGAAACACGCGGACGTGGTCGAGCTGACCCAACGGATGCTCGAACACGAGACGTTTTCGGCGGAGCTTCTGGAGCAGTGCCGTCGCGAGATGCCGGCGGCCTTGCGGGCGCTCGGCCGGAGCGAGGAAGCGGTCGTCATCGCCAGGCAGTGGGTGGAGCAGGAGCCGGACAATCCGCTGCGGCGTGAACTGCTGCTGGAAACGCTCATGGCGGAGAAGCGGTTTGACGAGGCGCTCGAACGGATCGACGCGTGGGAGCAGGCATCGGCGGGTTACGCCGGCCGAGAAGAGCTGGTGGACATTCTGACGCGAAGCGGTCGGTTTGACCGGGCGTGCCAGCGACTGCTGGACTGGCTGGAGGAAGACGCCGGTGACCAGGGCCTGCATTTCGACCTGATTGCCGTGCTGATCGAGGCGGGCCGCTATGATGATGCCCTCGAATTGGCCGTCGCGAACTACGCCGCCCCGGGCAGCCGCATTGGATACGAGCGGATCGCCCTGGAAGCGTACGATGCGGCCGGTCGCCACGAGGAGGCGATTCGCCTCATCCAGCAGTGGATTCAGCGGACGGATCGCGGGCTGGCGGACGATTTCCCCTTCGGTGTGGAGCAGGCCCGAGCCATGCTGGTCGACCAGATGTTCGCTGCCGGCCGGCTGAACGACGCCCGCAAGCAGCTCAATGTCTGGATCGATGGGGAGCCCAACCCGCTGGTCCGCGTGCTGTACCTGAATTTGCTGGGGGAATGCGATCGACGATCGGGACGGATCGCCCAGGCCCTGGAGTCGCTGGAACTGGCCTACCGGATGAATCCACTGGACGTAAACGCCTGCAACAGCCTGGGATACTCATGGTCGGACGCGGGCGTGCGCCTGGATGAAGCGGAGGACCTGATTCGATACGCTGTGGCCCAGAATCCCCGGAGCTATGCCTACCTCGACAGCATGGGCTGGGTTCTGTACAAAAAGGGGGATTTCGCCGGGGCCCGATACTGGCTGGAGCTGGCCCGCGGAGCGGACGAGGAGGACGATCCTGTCATCCTCGATCACCTGGGCGACACGTATTGGCGCTTGGGAGATACGGAGCGCGCGGTCGCGGATTGGCAGGCGGCCGTGGATGCCGCCCGGACGGGGATGCAGCGCGATCGTCGTCGTCGGGACGACGTGGATTGGCAGCGAATTGCACAGGCCACGCCGGCCAAGATCGAAGCCGCCGCCGCCGGGCAAACGCCCGACGTGGCCCCGCTGGGCGGCGAAACGGAGCCGGTGGATTCGGTCGCCCGGCGCGAGCTGTCGGATCGGCTCCTTCTTGTGGGACCGGCATTCCAGCCGGTCTCCGGTTCCCTGAAGGGACTTGCCCTCGCACGGCATGAGAAGAGGGGCGTCGTGTGTTTGATGATATGATCGTTTCGCATTGCAGGAGAATCACACATGTCCGGTCATTCCAAGTGGTCCACCATCAAGCACAAGAAAGCCGCATTGGACGCCAAGCGAGGCCGGGCATGGAGCAAGCTGGCCCGCGACGTCACCATGGCCGCCCGTCACGGCGGAGGTGATCTGTCCGCCAATCCGCGGCTGCGATTGGCCGTGGACAAAGCCAAGGGCGCCAACATGCCCAAGGACACCATCGAGAAGGCCATCAAGAAGGGCACCGGTGAACTGGCGGGCGAGGCGATCGAAGAGATCGTCTACGAAGGCTACGGCCCCGGCGGCGTCGCCATCATGTGCACGTGTCTGACGGACAATCGCCACCGCACGGCCCCGGAGGTCAAGAAGATCTTCGAGCGCGGCAACGGCAACCTCGGGGCGCCCAACTGCGTGTCGTGGATGTTCAGCAAAAAGGGCGTATTCGTGATCGCCCGCGAGGCGGCCGACGAGGACAAGGTCATGGAGGTGGCCCTGGAGAACGGGGCGGAGGACGTGAACACGTCCGACATGGCCCACGAGGTGACCTGCGACCCGGAGGCGTACGGGAGCATCAAGGAGGCCTTCGAGGCCGCCGGCATCGCCATTCAGAGCGCCGACGTGACCATGGTCGCGGCCAGCCAGATCACCCTCGATATCGACACCGCCCGAAAGGTGCTCAGGCTGATGGAGAACCTGGAAGAGCACGACGACGTCCAGAGCGTCTCCTCGAACTTCGACATCCCGGACGACGTGATGGCCGAGCTGGCCAAAGAGAACTGACCGGCTGGCGCGACGGAGCCATGCCGATGATCGCAGACACGCAAGTTCCGTACACACTTCGGGAGTGGGTCGACCGGGAGATCGAACCGGGTGAGCGGCTCCAGTGGATGGACATGCCCGCGGCTCGGCTCTTCACGGGTTCCGCCCTTGGGGCATTCCTCTTTGGCATTCCCTGGACGGGCTTCGCGGTATTCTGGACGGCCATGGCGGCATGGGGCACACGACAGGCGTCGGACACAGGTGCGCCCCGCGCATTCTCCATTCTATTCCCCTTGTTCGGCGTCCCTTTCATCCTCATCGGCCTGGGCATGCTGTCCTGTCCGCTCTGGGCGTACCGCAAGGCGCGCCGCACGGTGTACGCCATTACGGACCGGCGGGCCATCCTGTTTGAAGGCGGCCGGAGCATGACCGTCCGGTCGTTCCCGCCCGACAAGCTTCGGGACGTCTTCCGGAAGGAACGTAAGGACGGCAGTGGTGACGTGATCTTCTACTGTCGCACCTGGCGCGACTGTGACGGCGACCGTCACGCGCAGGACGTTGGATTCATGCGCATTCGAAACGCAAAGGCCGTGGAGGATCTCATCCAGGAGCTGGCCAAGACGGTGGACCCAAGGGCCGACGACGAGCGGCGCGCGTGACCGCTGGGCCTGCCCCAGCTCTGCGCGATGCCAGACGGATAGGGCTTCTGGTTCTTGTTGCCGCCCGGGTCCTGCGCGTGCGTATAATGGTCATGAAGGCTCGCTGACGCGTCATTGTCGCGGGGGCCCGACCATGAGCTCGTCCGATCAGACTCCGAATCCACGAACCCTTTGGGACCGCGTGCTGGGCGGCGCCGGGGGCGTGTTTCTCCTGCTGATCGCCGCCGCGATGACCTATGCCCTTCTCTTTCCTCCGCCGGAGAGCCTGGATGAGCCTGAACCTGGCCTCATCGTGTTTGGTGTCCTGCTCCTCGTGTCGCTGTGGAGCCTGGGTGTCTCTTTCCTCATGGGATGCTTCGGGTCGCGGCGTGCGGAGCGGATGGGAGGATGGTTAACCCTGGCCGGGTGTCTGGCTTTTGTCGGCTTTGTGGTGTGGGCAAACCTGTACGACGAACCGTCGGATTCCACGGGAAAGACAGTGTTTTCAGCAAGGGGGGCAACGCTGGTCATGCTGTTCGCGCTGGTTCTTGCGTTCGGCGCCCTTCTATACTTCAAGCGCATGAGAGACGCGGCCGCTCAATCGGAAGAAGACGGTGCGGACATCACCCGTTGGCCCGGCTTCATCTTGTTCTGGCCGGTGTTCTTCATGCTCAAGTCAATGCTGATGATCCCGATGAGCCTCATCGTTCTCGGGCCGTTGGTTCTTCTCACGTACTTGGGCGCGCGAATCGGGGCCATATGGGGCCATCCCTTGCTTGGGGCCATCTGCGGGCCGCCGTTGTGGGCGGGGCTGGTCGCCCTGTTCATCCTTGTGGGGAACAGACTCTGGGGTAGAGAAAAACCAGTGCCCCAACCCGGGGCCGCCGCGGAACCGGGGGATGGACAGCATCCGGATGAACCACCAGACGCTTGAAAACGCGGGCGCGGCGGCATGCCGGCCGATCTAAACCGCAAGCTCCCAAGTTCCGATAATCTCGTATTGGCTCTGCGCAGGCTTGGGGCCTGCGACACCCCGGGGAATCGGAATGTCGTTGGCGGATTCGTCATCCCGTTGCGTCGTGATCTTCGCCGGGTCGCCGCATGCGCCGTCGGCCATCGAGCACGTGGAGGCGGTGGCCCAGACATATCCGACGTGGCGCTTCGTCGTCGTGCAGCAGCATCCGCCGCACGCGCCTCGCGGCCTCTGGCTGCGGGCGAAGCTGCGCCGACTGCAACGCGAGCCGGTGTCATATCTGCTCGAACTGCTCCAACAATTCGCCGGCAGACTTGTTCGTTCCGCGCCTCACGCCATCGCAGGGCCCGTAAGCCTGCCGCAGCGGTTTGAAGACATTCACCTTCCCAATGTGTCCGTGCATTCCTGCACGCGGCTGCACGACCCGGATACGCTGGCGCACGTCCGGTCCCTGCGGCCCTGGCTGGGCCTCGCCATTGGCGCGCCAATCCTGCGGCCGGATCTGTTTCGCATCCCGCAACTCGGTACGCTGAACCTGCACAAGGGCCTGCTGCCCGACTATCGCGGCATGCCACCGGGCTTCTGGGAACTCCATGACGGCGCCGCGTTTTCCGGCGTCACCGTGCACTGGGTGGATGAGGGCCTGGACACGGGGCCGATTCTGCTCGAACGGCGCTTGCCCGTTCCGACTCATTCCACAGTGACCGGCCTGGCCACCGCGCTGGATCACCTGGGCACGGCGGCGTTGATCGACGCGCTGCGGCAGATCGAAGCGGCCCCGGCACCTTGCGGGCCGGCTGCACAGCGTTCGCAGGATCAAGCCTCACGTCCGAATCGCCGGCCCAGTTGGCGCGTGGCCCGCTCCGTCCGCCGCCGGCTGGCCAAACGTCGCCGGCCGTCGCGATCGCTTCGGGCCCGGCTGCGATCCGTCGGAAAACATGCGGTGCTGGCGGGCTACGTGTATCTCTGGGCGCCGCTGCGGAATCGCATCCGCGCCCGGCACGGCCGGTGCCACGCAGCGGTGCTGCTCTACCATCGAGTCAGCGACGAGCTTCTCGATTCCGTCACGGTGGGCGTCGAGCAGTTCCAGCGGCAGATCGACCTGCTGCGCCGCCGCTACGACGTGGTGGACCTGCCCACGCTGCTCGCCCACCGCGGGCAGCCGCGACACCGGCCGTGCGTTGCCGTCACATTCGACGACGGCTACGCGGACAATCTCCCCGCCGCCTTGCTGCTCCGCCGGGCCGGCCTGCCTGCGATGTTCTTCCTGTCGACCGCCATCGTGGGCAGCGACGGCGCATTTCCGCACGACCTTCAAAGCCTCGGCCGGCGGATTGAGCCTCTGACCTGGGACCAGGCGCGGCGAATGGCCGGCTGGGGATTCGACTTCGGCAACCACACGGAGCATCACACACGACTGAGCACGGTTACACCGGACGACGCACTCCAGGAGATTCAGGCCGCCGAGCACCGCCTCGACGCCGAATTGCACCGCAACGGCCGGCCGCGCTGCCTGGCCTATCCGTATGGCCGGGAGACGGACTGCACAGACGCTGTCCGCCGGTCGCTGGCGGATGCGGGCATTTCCGCCTGCCTGTCCGCCTACGGCGGCGTAAACCCGCCGGACTTCGACGCCATGAACATCCTTCGCCAGGGCGTGGACCACAGCTTCAGCCCGCTCGCCTTCCGCGCCGCGCTGGAAGGCTGGCGCTGGCGGGCGTAGCATCGCCGCCCATCCATCGAATCGCCCCGCTCGGCACCCTTTGATGCGTGATTCCCTCCCCAGCCCTTCGTCAGACCTTGCTCTGGCCGAACACCGTGGACATGGGTTACGATTCCCGGTTCAGGTCGGGCGGTGATGGTCCGCCGGCTGTCTCGACATACGTTGCGAGGGAATGGTCTCATGAACATCAACCGAAACAGCAGTCGAATGTTGCCCTGGATCGGCGGATTCGCCATCGTGGCGGTGTGCGCACTCACGGCCGGCGGAGCCGAGGAGAAGGAACAGATGGAGCCGTACAAGGATCGGACGCAGCCGGTGGAGAAGCGCGTGGATGACCTTCTGCCTCGAATGACGCTCGAGGAGAAGATCCGTCTGGTGGCCGGCAATGAGATGGACACGTATCCGAACGAACGGCTGGGCATTCCCGCCCTGTCCATGGCGGACGGCCCGCACGGGGTGCGGCACGGCAACTCGACGTGTTTCCCCACCGGCGTGACCATGGCCTCGACCTGGGACCCGGCCCTCATTCAGCGGGTCGGTGAGGCGATGGCCCGCGAGATGCTTGCCAAGGGCCGCAACGTGCTGCTGGGTCCGTGCATCAACATCAACCGCGTGCCGCACGGCGGGCGGAACTTCGAAAGCTTCTCGGAAGACCCGTACCTCGCGGCACGGATGGCGGTCGCGTACGTCAAGGGCGTGCAGGACCAGGGTGTGGTGGCCACGGCGAAGCACTTTGCCGCCAACAACCAGGAGTGGGAGCGCACGACCATCGACGTTCGCGTGGACGAGCGGACCTTGCGCGAAATCTACCTGCCGGCCTTCGAGGCGGCCGTAAAGGAGGGCGGGGCCTGGGCCGTCATGGCATCGTACAACCGGCTCAACGGCCCGTACGCCTGCGCAAACCATCATCTGCTCACGGCAATTCTCAAGGAAGAATGGGGTTTCAAGGGCATCGCCATGTCGGACTGGGGCGCGGTGCACGGCACGGTCGATACGGCCAACGCCGGGCTCGATCTCGAAATGCCGCGGGGCGACTTCTTCGGCCCCGCCCTGCTGGAGGCGGTGAGAAAGGGCGAGGTGGCCGAGGCCACGATCGACGACAAGGTCCGGCGGATTCTGCGGGTGATGTTCACGTTCGGGTTGTTCGACGGCCCGCGGCCGGTCGACAAGGACGCCGTGGAGTGCCCAGCGCATCGGGCCCTGGCCTGCGAGGTCGCGGCGGCCGGCATGGTCCTGCTCAAGAACGACGGCGGCGTGCTTCCGCTGGACCGCTCCAAGATCAAATCCATCGCGGTGATCGGCCCGAACGCCGACGCGGCCCGGCTGGGCGGCGGCGGCAGTTCCGAAGTCGTGTCCACCACGTCCGTTTCGCCACTGGAGGGAATCCGCGCGAAGGTCGGCACAGACGTCACCGTTCGGTTTGCCCCCGGCTGCCAGTTCCCCGGCGACTGTCCGCCCATCGAATCCGAATGCCTGCGCCCCGCGGAAGGTGCCACCGAGGTTCACGGCCTGACCGCTCATTACTTCGCAAACCGCGACCTGAGCGGCGAGCCCGTGTTGACGCGCGTGGACGCCGCCGTGGATTTCGACTGGGGCAGCGGCTCACCCGGCCCAGAGGTGCCGGTAGACGACTTCTCCGTTCGCTGGACCGGCAAGCTCGTACCCGCCCAATCCGGGCCGCACGTACTGGCCGTCGCCAGCGATGACGGCTCACGACTCTGCATCGACGGCCACATGGTGATCGACAACTGGGGCGAGCACGCGACCAAAACGGTGACCGCGACGCTCACGCTGGAGGCCGGTCGGGAGTACGACCTGCTGCTGGAGTACTTCGAGGCGAAGGGGGCTGCCGTCGTGCGGCTCGGCTGGACGCCGCCCCACGCCGACGAGACGGTTCCCGCCGTGAAGGCCGCGGCGGAGTCGGACGTGGCGGTCGTGTTCGTCGGGCTCACCAGGCAGTTCGAAAGCGAAGGCATGGACAAGCAGGATCTGGACCTGCCCGGCCCCCAGGCGGAGTTGATTGCCGCTGTTCGCCAGGCAAACCCGCGAACGGTGGTCGTGCTGATTCACGGCAGCCCCGTGCTGATGGAGTCGTGGATCGAAAAGGTCCCGGCCGTGCTGGAAGCCTGGTATCCCGGCCTGGAAGGCGGGCACGCCATCGCGGACGTGCTGTTCGGCGACGTGAATCCGTCGGGCAAGCTGCCCGTGACGCTGCCGAGGCGGTGGGAAGACTGCCCGGCCTACGGCAACTACCCCGGCAAGGACGGCAAAGTGGACTACGCGGAGGGGATCTTTGTGGGCTACCGGCATTTCGACATGAACAAGCTGGAGCCGCGATTCCCCTTCGGCCACGGGCTGTCGTACAGCCACTTCGACATCGCGAACGTCAAGGTGACGCCCGAAGCGGTTTCGCCCGGCGAGCCGGTGCGCGTGACGTGCACCGTCAAGAACGTCGGCAAGCGGGCCGGTGCGGAAGTCGTACAGCTTTACGTGCGCGACATGGAATCAACCGTGAAGCGCCCCCGGATGGAACTCAAGGGCTTTGCGAAGGTGAGCCTCGGTCCCGGCGAGACCCGGGATGTTGCGTTCGACCTCGACGCCCGCGCCTTCAGCTTCTATCAGCCCGAGAAGAAGCAGTGGGTGACGGAGCCGGGCGCTTTCGACGTGCTGGTGGGTGCCTCGTCCCGCGACATTCGGGAAACGGTCCGGCTGGTCATCAAATAAGGGCCGCCCGGCACTGTTCGAGAGCAGTGGCATCCCGAAAGCGGGTGGCAGACCACGTTTTTGCGGCAATAATAGGGGTGGGGCCGGCGTATGGCTTCCGGGGCGGTCGATCATGACCGTCAGGAGGTGCCGGATGATCCGCTACCGTTTGGTCCGGGCGGCGGGGCTGTGTTTGTTGACGGTGCCTGGCCCGGGCGCTTCGTCCCTCGCCGTCGCCGCCGATGTGCCGGAATCGTTGCGCGAGGGCGTCCGCGGGGATCGCGACGGGCAATCGCTCGACTCGCTCGACTTCATTCTGTCGATCGGACTCAGCCGGGACCAAGCCCGGGCTATCCTGCCCCTCTACGTTCAGGCCTGCGCGGCGCACGTTCGGCGGCACGACGAGAAGGCGGAAATCCAGCCGCAGGAAGTCCAGGCGTATGCCGCGTTTCTTGCAGAGGACCGGTTGAACCAAGGCTTCAGCCCCGAGGTGGAGCATCGCACCGCCCGCATTCACGGCCGGGCGAAACAGAGCCGCGAATCCCACGCCGTGCAACTGAACGCCCTGGCGGAGCAGGTTGAGGCGGTTCTCTCTCCTTCGCAGCTTCGCGTGGTGGAGTACTACAGGCCGCAGCGCAAGGCCGTTTTCGCGCAGTACGCCGGCCCGAAGGAAAAGCGGAAACAGGCCCGGGACATGATGCGCAGAGTGCGGCATGCGCCACCCGCCCGCCGGCCGGACGATCCGGTGATGGAGGCCTACCGCGCGGAGATTGATGAAATCAACCGATTCGTCCATCCCCGGCCGGAGACCCTTGCCACCTACCTGCTGGCGCCGAGCGCAGCGCGATGGCTGTATGAGTTGGCGGGCATGTCGGCCCCGGCGGAGGTGTACGAGACGCTACGCGTGTGGCAGATCGGCACACCGGAGTATCCACTCGCCCGCTGCGAGCAGGATGCCCGGGCCATCCGCGAGCTGAGCAAGAGAATCAACAACTGGAACCTGACAAACGGCATGTACTTCAGCCCGGGGCAGATGGAACAGCTCGTCGCGCTGGCCGACCGGACGGAACGTCTCAAGGCGGCCCAACGGGAGGCCCGGCCACGGGACAAGCTGCATCCGGTCGTCCTGGATGCCCGGCTCGTGGAGCTGGAGTTGGCTGCGGAACGCGTGCTTCGTCCGGCCCAGCGCGAAGTGCTCAAGGAATACAAGCCCTGCCTGCTTCCACCGAAAAACCTGAAAGACCCCGTGCGGGTCGGGCAGGCCCGCGATGATTCGCACCTGGCCCAGTGGCTTGAACGAGCCCGCGGCCGGGACGAGCAGGCGGTCACCCGAATGGTCGACCGGCTCATCGAGGGCGAGATCGCCCACCTGGGCCCAATGGATGAAAACGTCCGAAACACGCGCCGTCAGCTCCTGACCGACACCGTCCGGCTGGCGTCTTCCATGACGGACGTTGAGTTTGCGCTCAATCAGCAGGACCTGGTGGACTCCATCCAGCCGCCGGATCGCAAAGAGGAGCTGACCGCCTTGATCGAGGAGTTGAAGCGGACTCGCATTCGGCCCGGTCGAACCCACGATTACCTACTGAATCGCGACTTCGCCGCCGTGCTGGCCGAGCGCCACCGGCAACTGACCTCCGCGCATGCCCCCGGCGCCCGGAAAGTGGCGGTTCAGCGGAACAACGGCGAGAATGGAGACGCCACAAGATAGAAGGAGCGGGCGTACTCTGCATAGGGTTTCACGTAGAAGAATGCCAATGCCTGATCGTCTGGAGAGCTCGTCCAGCCAAATGGATCGTCGCGAGTTCCTGGCCGCGGTGGGGCGGTATGGTGCGGGGGCGTGCGGGCTTTGTGCCCTCGGGGGGCTTGCGCCGAAAGCCGCCGCGGCCGAAATGCCGCCGTTTCATCCGGGGCCGGACGCTCGCCGCGTGGATTACTTCGACAGCCGGCCTGACGGCAGCACGGTCTGCCGCGTCTGCCCGCGGCATTGCGTGTGCAAGGACGGCGAAACCGGCTTCTGCCGCTCGCGGACGAACGTGGGCGGCGTGTATTACCCCCGCGCCTACGCCCGGCCGGCCATCCTGCGCGTCGACCCCATCGAGAAGCTGCCCCTGAACCATTTCCGCCCGGGAACCAACGCGATGACGGTGGCCGTCGGCGGCTGCAACCTCCGCTGCCTCTACTGCCAGAACTGGCAGCACTCGCAGGCGGCCCCGGACACGCTGGAAACGTTTGAGCTTTCGCCGGACCAGGCCGTGAAGGCCGCACGCGACAAGGGCCTGGACACCATCGCCTTCAACTACACCGACCCGACGGCCAGCCTGGAATACGCTACGGACCTGGCCCGGGCGGCCCACAAGGCGGAACTGCACGTCGTCGCGGCCACGGGCGCCTACATCGAGCCGGAGCCGCTCCTGTCGTTCGCGCAATACGTGGACGCGTTTGCCATCGGCCTCAAAGGGTTCACCGAGGATTTTTACGACACCGTGGTCAGCGGCCGGCTGGACGGCGTGCTGGCCGCCATCGAGACGATCAAGAGCAAGACGAAATGCTGGGTGGAGATCGTCACGCTCATCGTGCCGACCTACAACGACGACATGAGGAAGGTTCGCGAGTTGGCCGGCTGGGTGCGGCGTACGCTCGGCGTGAATACGCCGCTGCACTTCTCGCGTTTCGTGCCCATGTACCGGCTGACCAACCTGCCCCGCACGCCGGTGGAATCACTCGAGGCGGCCTGCGAAACGGCCCGGCGCGTGGGGATGAAATACGTGTACACGTCCAACATCGCCCCCCACGACGGCAACAACACCTATTGCCCCAAGTGCGGCGCCGCCCTGATCGAACGACTGGGCTTCAAGGTGCTGACCCACCGCGCACCTGACGGCCGCTGCCCGAAATGCCATATCAAACTGCCGGGGGTGTGGGCGTAGGCCGGCGCCCCGACCGGCCCTGCATGCCGACGAGCGGAACAGACGCCTTGCATTGCGGGTCGCCTTGCCGCGTCTATTCCTCCGGCTCCTCGACCGGGGCCGGAGTCTCGACAGCAGGTTCTACAGGTTCCGGAACGGAGGCCCGCGTGGGGGGCCGGTTCAACGTGGCGTGAGCCGCATCCAATTCCATCCGGGACAGCGGCGCGTCACCCGACGGGCGGGCACAGAGCAATTGCCCGCGCGGCGTAACCGCGTAGACGGCCCCGTCCTGCCGGTTCACGGCCACGTGGGCCGCCGAGGCCAGGGGCAGTTCGGCCATCACCGTTCCCGACTTGGCGTTGACCGTGGCCAGTCGATCGCCGGCCAGGCGGACCACCACGCGGTCGCCCGTCCGGGCCACGGCCTGTCGGCCTTCGGGCAGGATCCAGAGGGCGTCGCCGTAGTTGGCGTCCACTGCGTGCAGGCCGGTGCCGGGGCAGTACTGGTAAACGGCGTCGCCCAGCAAAGTCGGGCCGGTCTCCAGCATGTCCGGCAAGCGGCGTCGCCAGCGCAGCACGCCGCTGAGTCGGTCGAGTTTGTAGAGCGACCGATCCGCACTCGCGACGTACAAGGCATCGTTGCCCAGCTCCAGGTTGCCCACAACCGCCCGCTCAGCGCGGAACTCCCACTGCTGAATTTTCGTCGCGGCCGTGAAACAGTACACGTGGCCGCCCATTGACGCGCAGTATACATGGTCCGGATCGGCAAACACCGGCGTGGCCCGCATGGGCCCGCCCGCTGCGGCCTTCCACAGGTTAAACATCCGCGGCTCGGTGGGCAGTTTCCACTGCACGGCGTACACGTGCCCGTCCGAGCTGCCGACGATAAGCCGATACAGCAGCACGTCCGCCTCCTCATCCTCGGAGCGCACCACGTACCCTGCCGCCCCGCTGCCGGCGGCGAACCGCGGCGGCGCAGAAGCGAGCGGATCACCGGAGTACCGGTCCAGCACCGTCAGCATCGTGGTCGTGGCAAACACCACCGGCCCCGTGCCCGTGTCGTTGACCATGTGGGTGGGCGGAAAGATGGTGAACGTGCGCTGCGTCACGCGTCGGGCCCATCGCAGCAGACCGGCCCCCGGATGGATGGCCATCACTTCGCCTTCCGTGGTGGCCACGTACAGATTGTCGTCCAGCAGGTAGATGCCGGTCGCTCCATCGCCTTCCCGAAGCGGGAGCTGGGCCTCCCAGAACGTCGAGTACTCTGCCTGACGAAGCGCGGCGGGCTCGACCAGGGCGTCCGCCCCCACCGGTGCGGTGGCGACGAAAACACCGAGTAGTCCGATGACGGCACGGAAACGAGGGTTCATACGCGGATCTCCAAAACCCAGGGCTGGGGGTCTCATCGGGCAGGGCTCGACCCGGATCGGCCGTCGGCCCGCAGGGCGGTGCCGTGCCGGCGCTCCCAGTTTCGCAGGCGGTCGATCTGCCGCAGGTGTGCCGCGATGGTCTCCCGGAGGGTTTCGCTCGCGGGCACGATGTCAAACACGCGGGGTCGGGCGTCCCGGCGGGCACGCAGGTCGCGGGCGAAATCTTCCCAGCTTCCCTCGTACAGGGTGTCCCGAAGGCGAAGGAGCATCTGCTGCTCGTCCGTCAGATTCGACGGATCCACCTCCGCCCCCGTCCCGGTCGGTTCCAACGGCGCTTCCGCCATGGATCACCTCAACTCCGTGCGACTATTGAACGGCAACGACCTGCGGGGGTCAAGGGGCGGGTGCAGACCAGGAATTCGCGGCGTCAGCGTCAGCAAGCCTATGAGATTCGACCCGGGCGAAGCGGCCGAGTGGCCCTTTGCCGCGCAAAGCTCTCCGTCGGTGAACGGCTGCTGCGGGGCAAGGCATTCCACTGGAGCCGATCGGACTCGAACCGACGACCTACTGGTTGCAAACCAGTCGCTCTCCCAACTGAGCTACGGCCCCGTTTGGCACGCCGGGAAGGACCCCTCGCCGCGGCCGGTTTTGCGGCCCGGCGTCCCCCCAATGCGCATTTGGACGGTATCGCCCGAGAATCACCATGTCAAACCCACAGGTCGAGGAGCGGTCCGCACGTCTGCACGGCGCGGTGACGCGCGGCATTCGTGCCGCCCGCGCCGGCCCGGGGCAGGCATCCGTTGACCGGCCCGGGCGGACGGGGACAATCCCGGGCATGTCGGGCAAGCCGGAAAGCGAAATCGTGGTCGGAACGAGGGGCTCGCTGCTGGCCGTCGCGCAGACGGGCTGGGTCATCAACGAAATCCGCAGGCATCACCCGAACCTGGTTGTTCGGACGGAGCACATCACCACCGCCGGCGACCGCGACCAGACCGCACCCCTTCCGGAAGTCGGGCAGAAGGGCATCTTCACGAAGGAACTGGAGGAGGCCCTGCTGGCCGGCCGCATCGACCTGGCCGTCCATTCGGCCAAGGACCTGCCGGAGGAGATGCCCGCCGGGTTGGGCGTGTTGTGCATCCCGGCCCGCGAAGACCCGCGCGACGCCCTGATCAGCCGCGACGGGCTGACGCTGGAAGAGCTCCCCGCGGGTGCGGTCGTCGGTACCAGCAGCCTGCGGCGGCAGGCCCAGCTCCGGCTGATCCGGCCGGACTTCCAGTTCACCGTTCTGCGGGGCAACGTGGACACCCGCATTCGCAAGGTCCATCGCGGCGACTGCGATGCGACCCTGCTGGCAATGGCCGGTCTGAACCGTGTGAAGATGGCGAACCAAGCCACGTGTCCGGTGGAAATCGAGGTCGTCATGCCCGCTCCGCATCAGGGGATATTGGCCGTCCAGGGGCGGGCGGACGACGAGCGGATGCGCCGGCTTCTGGCGTCGGTCGAGAACGCGGAGAGTCGGCTGGCGTTTTCCGTCGAGCGCGACCTGGTGGAGCGTCTGGAAGGCGGCTGCCGGACGCCGATCGGGCTGCTCGTGGTCGTCGGCGGGGGCGGTCTGTCCATCACGGCCGTTGTGGCGGCCCCGGACGGCAGTCGTTGCGCCCGCGCTCGCGCGGCGGGGGGGCAATCGGACGCCGCGGCGCTGGCCGGCCGGGTCCTCCAGGAACTGAAGGCCCAGGGGGCCGGCGAGATCATTGCCGCCTGCCGAGCCTGACCCGTGGTTTCGCGTTCCGGGGCGGCCGGTGTTATCATGTGGGCATTATGACAAGGGCATCCAAGAAATCGCCGGGCCTGTTTGAAAACCGCCGGCATCCAGGCGTGCGAGTGGTGATCACGGGGCAGGTGGGGCTCGACAAGAAGCAGTTCGTGGAGCGCGTGGCCGACCTGGCCCGACGCCGCGGCAAGAGCATCACCACCGCGCACGTCGGCGACCGGATGTACGCCGAGGCGCCGGACGTGGCGCCCGGGCGCATTCTCGATCTGCCCCGCCAGCGTCTGGACTCGCTGCGCCGGAGCGTTTTTAAGGACATTCTGCTGCTGGCAAACCAGACGGAGAACCTGATCGTCAACACGCACGCCACCTTCCGCTGGAAGCACGGGCTGTTCCACGCTTACGATCACGACCAGATGCAGGCGCTGGACGCCGACCTGTACGTCACACTGGTCGACAACGTGGACACGGTCCACGAGCGGCTGGAGCGGGAGCACGACGTCAACCACACGCTGAAGGACATCCTCGTCTGGCGGGAAGAGGAGATCGTGGTCACGGAGGCCATGGCCGCCGCCCTGCGGGGCTACGGCTGCGCGTACATTCTCGCGCTGGGCATGGAGAACGACACGGCCGAATCCCTCTATCGACTGATGTTCGAGCCGCACCGGAAACGGGTGTACCCGTCGTTTCCCATGACGCACGTGATGGACATGCCCGACGTGTTGGCGGAGATCGACGCCTTCCGCGCCATTCTGACCGAGCATTACATCACGTTCGATCCGGGCGACCTGGACGAGAAGCGTCTGCTTTTCGAGGCGGGCGAGGCCACGAAACGCGGCGAGCAGACCATCACCATCCGCGTCAACGAGCGAGACGTCACGCTGAAAGTCTCCGACATCACCCAGGTCGCCGGCGACATCGACGGGCAGATCTACGCCCGCGATTTCAAGCTGATCGACCAGTCGGACATGATCGTCAGCTACGTGCCGGAATTGGCCAACGGTAAACCCGGCCTGTCGTCCGGCGTGGAGCGGGAGCTCCAGCACGCCTTCGAATGCACCAAGGAAGTGTACGTCGTCTGGAAACCGAAGTCGGAGCCGTCGCCCTTCATCACCGAAACGGCTACGCGCGTGTTCCCCAGCATCGACTCGATGCTCCAGTTCTTCCAGCAAAAAGGGTACATCGGGGACTACCAACTCAACCTCCTCCAGGGCCAGCCCCCGCGGGAGCGCGGGCGGTTCGGCTGATGCCGGGGGCGGGGCAGGTTCTTGCCCCGGCCGCGGCGCCGGCCCGAATATTCACGCCACTCCAGCGAAGGCGAAGGTAGGATCGGTGCCCAGGCAACGCCGACCGCACGCGGACCCGTTGGGAGCCCAGCTATGTTGCAGATGAGCATGTTCGGAAGCTATGAGGGCCGCCTGCGAGCGGACAAAAAGCTCTACTTCACAATGTTTGGCGGCTCCGAACTGGTCCGGCCAACGCTTGCCCGGCGGATTGAGCATGCAAGAAGGAGGCGGAGCAACGGCCATGAACGATCGCACCGCTGCGTGGTCGTGACATTGTTTGGCGCTACCGAGATCAAGTCACCCACCTTGGCGGAGGAATACCTCGATCTGAAGGCCATGCTGGACAGCGGGCTGATCTCCCTGGGGGGGTGGGATCGAGACATCTCCGACGTGCAGGCGCTTGAAGAAACGACGATTTCCGGGGTCACCCTGTTCGGAGGGTTCGACGAGGATTCCGTACCGGAAGAGGACACGGAAGTGGATGCGTTGGCCACGCATCGACACCTGGGGAGCATTCCAGAGTCGGCGGGCAAGGTGCTGGAGCTGGGCATTGGTCAAACGGGCGGGCAGCGGCACGCAGTGCTTCGCAAGGCGTTGGCTGTCGGGCCTGGATGACAAGCCGGCCTTGATCCCGCCGATGCGCATCTGGGCGTACATGGCGCAAGCTTCGCCCGCAATTCCAGTGACGAACAAGAACAGGACTTGTGAAAGCATAGTCGGGTCGCGAAGAAGCCGGGCTGTTGCGGCCCGCCGCAAGTCCGCCCGGGTCGAGTCGAAGGGCTGACCGACCGGTGGCGGTCGTTCGGGCATGCTGCGAGTTCGCCACATATGGCAAGCGAGATGGCGCTGTGGATGGAGACTGGAGAAGCGAGTGGGAAGCGTGCACAAAAAAAAGGGGGGCCGGCACTGGCGGGTCGGGGATTCCAGGGGAAAGCCAGCACCGTCCCCACTTTTCGCCGCTTCGATTTCGCACAAGCCGCCGCGGCGACAAAGTACATATCGCCGAATTCAATCGCTTGCGGTATGGGGTAAATTCCCGTTTTGCCACGGCGGATTCGCCTGTCCTGATCCCAGCCCGATCGGATCAAGATCCCACACGCCGCGTTGGCTTGACGCCGGTGTGAGAGACGGGGGAAGAAAGTACCCAGGGACAGTCGGACACAGGTCTTCCCCTTATTGCACGGAGCAACAATCCGTCGAACACGGGCCTTGGGTTCGGATCGCGGCTTCGCACAGGCAACGGGCTGCGGATGGGAGCCCGACTTTCCAGCCGGTCTTCACCCGGTCTCAGGGCACAATGATCTTCTCGCGGATGGCGAACCGTGCCAGTTCGACACGATCATGTATGTCGAGTTTCCGCATAAGGCTCACCTTATGCTTGTCCGCCGTCTTGTAGCTCACATTCATCATCCGTCCGGCCGCCTTGAGACTGAGCCCCTGGGCCAGCAGAGACAGCAACTCACGTTCCCGGGGTGTGAGCAACTCGATACGTGTTCGCGGCCGGTCGGCCAGACGGAGCCGGCCGCCGTTGTCGACGGCCAGCCGTTCGAGGACCTCCGGCGCGTAGCAAACTCTCCCGTTGTAGACGGCCAGGATGGCCTCGCGCAGATGTTCGAAGCCTCTTTGTTTGAGCACGAAACCCCAGGCCTTGTACTCAACGGCGTCTCTGATGTGCCGATCATGCACGTAGCCCGTGCAGAGAATCACACGCGCGGCGGGCACCAGGTTTTCAATGCGATCGATCGCATCAAAGGCGCTGAGGCCGGGCATATTGATGTCCATGAGAATGATGTCCGGCCGGCAGGCGATGGCCTGATCGATGCTGTCGCGGGCATCGGCCGCCTCGCCGACGACCTCCATGTCGGGCTCCGCGTTGAACTGGGCGCGAATGCCTTCGCGATAGAGCTGATGATCGTCAACGATGAGAACACGGATCATTGGTCGGGTTCCCCCTGCCGCTCGTCGGCGACCGCCGCCGAGCCCACTCTTGCGAACCCGCTTCCTCACCCGATTCACACACCCAGACAGGACGGGATTCTGACGCCCCCGACAATCCTGAATCCCATGATCATAAGGTACCACAGGAACGCCGCTTCGGCAAGGAAAACCACCGGAGATCCCCGTTTGACAGCCTATGGGCAGCGAGGATAGAATCCTTCCCTGATTTGCGCAGCTTGGTCCGGCGCGAAGACCGGCTGCGGTACCGAATGAACGGCTTGATGAAACGAGGACACCCATGACGAAGCGGTGCTTTACGGTTGTGATGCTCACTGTCGCCGCGGTCACAGCTCTCACGACGGGCTGCATGCAAGTGACGCGATCCGGGTTTGTCGTGCAGCGGACCATCGACCGCGGGCTCGTGCTGGACCGCAATATGACGCAGACGCCGGAGGAGCAGATGCACTCGCTCGCTGCGGTCATCGACACGGATGCCAAGGGGCTCGTGGAGGACTCGGACCTGTTCTGGCAGTGCGACCGGCCGACACGGTTGACTCGCTGGCACGAGCGCTAGAGACGCGCCGGCCGGGCTGCCGTCGAGTGCGACGGCGCGCCTTAGATTGACAACACGAGGGCCCTTGACTGCGTTCCGCCAAGGTAACAGTCAGGGGCTTTTTCTGTGAGCCTGGGCAAGATCCGGGCCAGGCAGAGGCGCCAGAGGCCCGTCCATGCATTCTTGCACCTGAGCCCACAAGCCCCCGACCTGGCCCGCACTGTGCCATCGGGTCTGCCCACTCGCCACGAAAGCAGACTCACCCGGCGGATGGGTGTTTTCTGGTACAGACGTATCGAAACCTGGCAGCGTGAGCGGCCGATTTACCGGAGACGCCAGATTTGGTATGCTAGACGGAACCGGTCCGATTCCTGCCCCCACGGGGCCGAGCAGGCGCTTGGGGGCGGCGATTCCAGGACGGTAGCATTGCCGGTCACGACGGGCTCAGTACCAATGCCCGCCAGGCACCCA
>JAFGJQ010000287.1 GCA_016929015.1 Phycisphaerae bacterium
GGGTAACCGAGGGCGGTTACGACAGCGCCATGATGGGCGGGCCGGAACGCCAGGCGATTATCGATGTACAGAAAGTCGCCGCGGCGCCGGCAGGGGGAATCGACGGGTATTTCGTGTTTACGCTGTGCGACCTGGATGCCGTTCGTACGCAGGGGGTCGCATCGCACTTCGGCCTGGTGGACGCCGATTTCCATCCCAAGCCGGCCTTTTCAAGCTACCAGCGCCTCATCGCGGAGCTGGGAGATCGTCGCTACCGCGCTCCGCCCGAACCGCGCCCGGCGGATGACCCGTTATGGGCGCTGCTGTATGCCGGAGCCGATGCGCATCGTGTGGTGATGTGGCGGAACGGTCGTTCGGACGGGATCCCTTTCTTGATCCAACCTGACCCCGGCGCGCACCTCGGCAACGTGCGTGACATGATGGGCAACCCCCAATCCGTTATCCGCCTCGCGGACGGCGGGGTCGTGGCCGGCATACGGGACGCGCCGTCGTATCTGTCAATGACCGGCGCGCCCCGTTATCCCCGACTCGCACCGCTGATCACCCTGGATCTGCAGCCGGTGGTGGTTCCCGGCCGTGAGGCGCCGATTGCCTTTACGCTGCACAATCCGCTCGACGTTCCATTGGCCCTGTCGCTTGAGGCGGAGGTGGATGCGGTGATCGACTTCGCGCCGCGAGTCATATCGGCCGTGCTGGAGCCCGGCGCATCGCGCACGATTCAAGGAATGTTGCGGGTCGTGGCCTATGCGGCGAGCCGGGAGACCCTGCGCTTGCGACTGCGCTGCGATGCCGGGGAAGGCTCCATGGAGATTTCCACCGCGGTGGACGTCGCCTTGCCGATCCCCGGCGCGGATACGGAAGAACCCCTCGTGCTTGCGCTCGACAGCGCCGACCAGGTCAGGCCTCTTCGCGCCCTCCCGGGGCCGGAGTGGCAGTGGGGCGGACCGGCGGATCTCAGCGCGCGGATCGTTCCGGTGTGCGGTCCGCGGGGCCTGACCCTGACCGTGCGGGTGACCGATCAGAAACATCACGCCGAGGATGCGACCCCGCTGTGGCAGCACGACAGTATCCAGGTGGGCCTGGCCCGCGACGTGGACGCAAGTGGCTTTCTCGAGCTGGGCGTCGGCATGCATGAGGACGGATCGACGCGCGCGAGGGTGTATCGTAGCCCAGACGGCTACGCAGCCGCGCGGGGCGATCCGGCACGCAGCGGAATCGAAGCCGCGGCCGCACCTGACGGAGAAGGCGCGACATACCGGGTCATGATCCCCTGGAAGGCGCTGGGCCTGACCGCCCCTCCCGACGCCCCCTTCCGGCTGAACGTCCTCGTCAACGACGACGACGGCCTGGGCCGCAAACAGTGGATTCACATGAGCCCCGGCATCGGGAACGCGAAAGACTCCCGGTTCTTCCGCGTGTTCAATTGCCATGCCGGCGGTCGACGCACGGACACGGCCCGGCCGGATTGAACAGGCCAGGATCTTGTTGTTCCTATAGTAGTCCGGTCACTCCCTTGGTCGCGAGCTTCTTTCGGCGGGGTGTTGTCACGCTAATGGGAAGACTCACTAAGTCCCCTCGGGTACCGCGGGCGGATCGAAGCGCAGCACGGCGATGCCGTAGCCGGGCAGGCGCGTGAGCCGGATGGCCTGCCTGGCCGTGTCGGCGTCGAACGGCTCGATGGCCCGGTGCTCCAGGCAGGTGTCGATCGTGCCGGATACCCGGTAGGCGCCCGCGGGCAGATGCCGGGGCACGACCTCGATGTCCTTCGCCCAGGGGGAGAAGCTCGACACGACGATCCGGATGCCGCCGTCAGGCATACGCACCTCGGTCTGCTTGACGAACGGGACCGTCTCGGCCACGTACATCCGCCGGCCCTTGCCCATGATATACCAGAGGGGCACGACCTCGTCATCGATATCCTTCTTCCCGCTCATCCACTTGCGTTTGGGATCGGGATGCCAGCCCAGCCATTGATGATGAAACCAGCCCAGGCCCTGGTCGAAATTGGCGAAGTTGTGGTGCATGAAGCTCAGTGTAACCATCCACTGGTAGAGCAGTTTCCACTGTCCGTGTGCGCCGTGGACCCGGCCAAAGGGCGCATGTCCCGGCACGACTTGATTCACGATCTGATTCTGCGACGCCTCCGAAACGCCGAAATCGATCCACAGGTATTCCTCGCCCAGCGGGACGGCGGTGTTATGCATAAGCCATGCGTCGGGCCGCACGGTTTTGACAGTGCCGTGATAGCGTTTCAACCACTCCATCGCCAGCTCCGAATAGGACATCTTCCGGCCCGTGACCTCGTCCACGTCGAAGAAGGGCTGGCGGTGCGGGAACCCGTCGAACGCGACCCCACCCAGCTTCGGAAACGCGAGGAAATCCGACCGAAGTTTGTCGGCCATCCATCGATTCGGCGCTTCCTTGAAGATATTGACGAGCTGCAGGGTTCCGCCCCACGTCGCGAACACGCGGAACCAGTCCGGGTGCTCATGAAAGATGGGATCCTGTTTCCGTTTCGAGTTCTCATTCCAGAACCAGCTCGGCGAAAACCAGATGATGGGACGAATGCCGGCGGCGGTCAGTTTGTCCAGCACCTCGTCCAGAATACGCGGCGCCTGGCCATAATCGGCCCGATAGGATACACCGTGCCCGCCGTCGTAAAAATCGCGCATCATGAGGCACGCGGCCCCGAAC
>JAFGJQ010000288.1 GCA_016929015.1 Phycisphaerae bacterium
CCGGATGGGGGCGGAGGACGATGGGCCGGAGAAGCGGACGGGGCTCCCCGACCGGCTGGAATTCCGGCCCCACAAGAATGACGAGACCGGCTGGTCTCCGCAGGTCCCGGGATGGCGAGAAAGCCGGTCCCACAAAGAGAAGGCCAGTCCCACAAACGACAAAACGAGCCTTGCTCGCCCAACCGCGTCGAAACGCGGTATCGGGGACAAGGGTCGAGCGTCTGATCAACCGGCCCTCAAACGGCCGGCCTGAAGCCCGCCTGCGGCGGGGAAGGCCCATGAACGGGCCTGGAGCGGAGGACGGAGAATGGGCATTGCGCGAGAGCAGGGGCACAGATTCATCCGGTCCCTACAGGACTGGGGGGTTGGGGTGGGGCGGAGCGGACCCGCCGTTGAAACGGCGGGCTGGTCTCGGGCGGGCCTACGGCCCTGATGCGGGAAGGGTGGAGAATGGGCACTGCTCAAGACGCAGTGGCACGCGTGGCGGTGTTCGGATGGGCAGCGAAGCGGTGAAACGCACCGCGGGCTGCGTCCGTAACCCAAGCGACCCCGGCGCGCCGGGGCAGGCTCAGGGAGGAAGGACTTGCAGCGGTGCGGGCGGGGGAATCTACGCGGGACGCGGAGAATTCGGGCGTCTGCAGTGCAGAGTGGTATCCTCGGTGCAGACCAGGATTCCTCCCATCTGTTCCGGACGACGCATGCCTGACCGTGCCTTAACCGGCCGCCCAAATCTTGTCCGGGCGTGGGGTGCGGTCTACCATCCAATGGGGAACCTGTCGGCGGCGGCTTGTTGGCATCCCGAGTTTGGTTGGGGCACGGCGATTTCCATCAACCGGGCGGCCGGGCGGGGACGGATCGAGTTTCTGCTGCGGAGGGACACGCCATGAAGAAAACCGGAACCGGCAACCGCCCGCGGCTGCGGGTGATCGACCCGACGTTACCCAAGTATTGGCTGATGCACGTGGCCGTTGACCTGCCGCGGCGATGCGGGCTTGCGCTGCCGGCCACCCTCACGTTCGGCCCGGACGAGGTTCGCGCGCGGCTTCTGGAACTGGTCGCACCGGACGAGGCGAACCCGCCGGAGAACGTCTTCACGCCGGATTGGTGGAGACAGGTGGCCTCTTCGCGGGGTGACCGGATGGAATTCACCGCCCAGGAACGGTTTCGGGATGTCACGACTGCAGTTCGCGTGACGCCGGAAGACGAAGTGGTCTTCGAGCTGAGTGAGCGTCGAAAGCGACTGGCCGCCGGTATTGCCCATGCGGCGGCGCGGATCGGCAGTGCCCTGGAGCGGTGGAAGCCGTCCTCCATCGCGTTCCGCAGCGCGCTGCGACGCCACATCTGACATCGATCGCGGACGATACCAAACGCCACCTCCAGCCGTTGTTCGACTCCAAGTGAGGCTGAAACCAACGCCGGTTCAGGGGTTGTTTCGGGCGACGAAAACGTCTATACTGAGGGCATAGCGCCACAACACAGTAGGATGAGGCAGGGAGATCAGAGAGAGCGCTGTGCTGCGCTCTCTTTTCGTTTGTTGGGGGAAGCGTGTTTGCAAGGTATATCGAGAGGAGGCTGGACTATGTGGCGAGTCGTATTGGCAGTTGGAGCGGTTGCGCTGGTCAGTTCCGTGGCACTGGGTGACGACCTCATTCCGCCGCCGTGGGAGCGAGTGACGACACCGGGAACGACCTACGCAATGTGGCACACGTGGGATTTTGAGATGCCCGACGACCATTTTCTGGGCGATGAGGAGTTCAATCCGTATGGCACACCGGAAGTGATTGATCCCACCGGGTTCGCCGTGGTCGAGTCGGGGTACGGCGGCCGCCAGAGCGTGCTTCACACAACCGATGGGGACTGGCTCGAGCTGCACATCCCCAACACCGACGTGCCGAACCAGTTCAAGGACATCTACCTGCAGATCACCTGGCACTGGGACGGCGTTCTGGATGTCCCCGATGTGTACATCCCGTCGTCCGGAGCGTCCGTCGAGATCACCGACGAGTTCCATTTCGGCGACCCGTTCGGATGGTGGTACACCCGCTACCACATCCGCATCGAGCCGAACCCGGACTTCGAAGAGATCGACCTCTGGCCCGCGGATGTATACGGCGACATGCTGATCGACCAGATCGTCATCGACACGATCTGCGCTCCGGAGCCGGCCTCGCTCGCTCTGCTGGGCATGGGTGCCCTGGCGATGCTGCGGCGCCGCCGCTGAGCCGGCAGATTCGAGGATTATCACGGGCCGCCCATGGAACGGGCGGCCCGCTGCTTGCGCGCGCTTGAAAAACAGGCTCGCGCAGAGGAGCGAGAAGGATTGGAGTGATGAAGGCTCCGCCCACTCCCATCTGAAGACAGTGGCACCGGCCGATCGGCTGAAGCCGACCAACGAATCAGAGCACGGAATCCCGCTGAAACGGGGTGCCGGGCACAAGGTGGGTGCGTTTGGGGCGATCGATCAACCGGCCGTAAACGACCGGCCTACAAGCCCGCCTTCGGCGGGGAAGGCCCGTGAACGGGTCTGGAACGGAGAGCGGAGATTCATCCGGTCCCTACAGGACCGGCGGGTTGGAGTGGGGCGGGGCGGACCCGCGGCTGAAACGGCGGGCTGGTCCCGGTCGTGCCTGCGGCCCTTGGGGTTGCGGTCGGGGGGGGACCGAAAGCCCGTTGAAACGGGCGAGCTGGTTTCGGTCGTGCCTACGGCCCTGATGCGGGAAGGGCGGAGAATGGGCACTGCGCGAGAGCAGTGGCATCGGGGGACGGGCAGAACGTGCCCGAGGCTGAAGCCTACGGGCGTGGCACCCGGCGGAGAGTGGACACAGCTCAAGAAGCAGTGGCACAGTTCTCCCCGCCTGCCATTCGCAATCCCGGTGCGCCGGGATTCGCCATTCGCTCCGCCGTTCGCAATTCGCAATTCGCCATTCGCAATTCTTTCGGCAGCCATCCGCCATGTTCCATCTCCGCACGGCACGGCACGCTCTATGCCGCGCGTGCAGAAGGCCCCGCCGGCGTCCCCTGCGCCCATCGGTTTTCCGGGTCGCGGGCGCAGCGTGCGCAGTGTTCTTCTGCGTTTCCCGATTTGACATTCGCCGCCCGGCCGGTAGAACGCTCCCCCATGGAGCGGTGCATCGGACTCGGTGGGCTGTTCGTGCTTGTGGGGTTGGCCTGGGCGCTTTCCTCACATCGCCGGCACATCCAGTGGCGAACGGTGATCGGCGGGTTGCTGCTGCAATTCGTGCTGGCGGTGCTGGTTTTGCGAGTGGACGCGGTGCGGCGGGTGTTCGACTATGTCGCCGTCGTGATTACCCGGGTGCTCCGCTTCACCGACCAGGGCACGGAGTTCATCTTCGGAGCGCTGACCGACAACCAGGCCCTGGGCCAGGCGCTGTATGGCGAGCCAAACGCCGGCCTGGCCTTCATCTTCGCGTTTAAGGTGCTTCCCGTCATCATCTTCTTCGCCTCGCTGATGGGCGTGCTGTATCACCTGGGCATCATGCAGCGGGTGGTGGAACTGATGGCCTGGCTGATGACCCGCACCCTGCGCGTCAGCGGCGCGGAGAGCCTGGCCATGAGCGCCAACGTGTTCGTCGGCCAGACGGAGGCCCCGCTGGTCATCAAACCGTACATCTCCCTCATGACGCGTTCGGAGCTGATGGCCCTGATGACCGGCGGGTTCGCGACGATTGCCGGCAGCGTGTTCGGCTTCTACGTCAGCCTGCTGGGCGGCGACGATCCGCAGCAGCAGGCGGAGTTCGCGAAGCACCTGCTGACGGCCTCGCTCATGTCCGCGCCGGCCGCGTTCGTGATTGCCAAGATCATGATTCCGGAAACGGAGGAGTCCCAGACGGCCGGCTTCGTGAAGGTGCGGTTCGAGCGGACCACCATCAACGTGATTGACGCGGCCTCCAGCGGGGCGGCGGACGGCCTGAAGCTGGCGCTGAACGTGGCGGCCATGCTGCTGGCCTTCATCGCCCTGATCGCCTTGGTGAACTACCCGCTGGAGCAATTGGGCCAATGGGGACCGGTTCACGAGTTCCTCACCGCCCGGGGCGTGGAGAACTTGAACCTCAGCGTGCTGCTGGGGTGGCTGTTTTCGCCGTTGGCGTGGCTGATGGGCGTGCCGTGGGAGGATGCGGGGAAGTTCGGCGGGCTGCTGGGCGAGAAGATTGTGGCCACGGAGTTGATCGCCTTCAATTCGCTGCACACGATCATGTCGTCGCACGACCCGATGAGCTTCCGCAGCAAGGTGATGGCCAGCTACGCCCTATGCGGGTTTGCGAATTTCGGCTCCATTGCCATTCAGATCGGCGGGATCGGCGGGATCGCCCCGGACCGTCGGCGAGACCTGGCGGCCTTGGGCCTGCGGGCCATGCTGGGCGGGGCCCTGGCCAGTTGGATGACGGCCACCATTGCCGGAATTCTCTGGGTGCCGGCGTGACACAGGATTGCCGGGTGCGTCTGCCGACGGCGTCCGGGTGTTCCCTGGGAGGCTGTGATTTTACTCCCGCCCGGGATGCGGTTAGCATACTACGGCCGTGGCCGTCGCGCATGGGCGTGACCGGCATGAGATTCGGGGCCTTCGGAGCGTGAGCCCCGCCGGCCGAATCTCGAAGTCGAACCTTCAGAACGGAGAGAAGACCATGAGACAGTGGATGCCCCGGTTGACGCTGATCGCCGTGGCGTGTGGTGTGCTGAGCAGCGGCATGGCCCTCGCCCAGGACCAGCCGATGACCGCGTCTGACCCGGAAATGGCCAAGATTCAGGAAGAGCTCAAGGCCATTCGCGCGGAACTGGCCGCCGTTCGCGCGGAACTGAAGCAAGTGTCGTTGCAGTTGCGTGCCATGCAGACGGCCCAGAAGCCGGTGACGCCGCCCAAGCCGGCTCCGCCGGACAACACGGTCCACAACATCCCGATCGATGATTCGCCGGTGCGCGGTCCGAAGGACGCGCCGGTGACCGTGGTCGAGTACATCTCCTTCGCGTGCGGCTACTGCATCCGCGAAGACCCCATGCTCAAGGATGTACTGAAGGCGTACCCCAACGACGTTCGATGGGTCGTCAAGCATTTCCCCATGTGGGATCGGGCCAAGCCGGCCCATGCCGCGGCCGCACTGGCGATGAAGCAGTTGGGCAACGACGGCTTCTGGAAGATGTACGACAAGATTGTTGCGGGCGGGGCGAGGAAGCTCGAGAAGTCCGACCTGCGCCAGTACGCGGAGGATCTGGGCATGGACCTGGCCGCGTTTGACGCTGTCATGGCGGATGATGCGCAGATCGCGGCGCTGGCGGACGTGGACGCGACCGCGGCCCGCGGGTTCGGCGTCGGTGGCACACCGGCCGTATTTATCAACGGCAAGCGGCTCCAGGGCAGACGGCCTTTGGAGGCGTACAAGGCCATGATCGACGAGGCCCTGAAGCAGGCCAAGGGCGAGAAGAAGGGCAGCTAGAGCGGACTCCCTCGTCGACCGGACAAGCGCTCGGGGCCGGGGCTGCGCCATGCCGCGCGGGCCCGGCTCCGTCTCTTTCTGCCGTCGACCCGGGATTACGGCTGCGTGGCCGGGGCCGTGGTCGGCTGCGAAGTCGCCGGCGTCGGTGTGGCGGTTTCACGGGAGAACCCAAGCGTCAGACGTGCGATGTAGTGGTCCGGGCGGCTGGCCGAGACGGCGAACGTCGCGTAGTGCAGGTCATCGCCGAGACGGGCGAGTCGTTCCAGCATCTCGGCGATTCCCGGTTGCGGGGGCGGAGGCGGGGGCAGCGTGAGTTCAACGTCCAGCCACTCTTCTTTCCGCTGGACGCGCAGGACGAACGGCCGGCCTTCTTCTTGCGCACGGACGTACCGCCGCAGGTCGGCGTTGGGCTGATCCATGGACAGAACGCGGCCGTCGATGGCGAGAATCTCGTCGCCCGGTTGCAGTTTGCCGTTGGCCGGCGTGCCGGCATAGACGCGAGACACGCAGACGCGTCCGGGCTTCTGCCGGACGCTCATGCCGATGCCCAACGATTGTTTCGGCCGTGCGGCGTTCGAGCCATCTCCGGACAGCACGAGCCGCCAAAACGAGTGCGGGTCGTCGGCAGAGTCACCCAGCCAGCGCCGGATGATCTGCGAACACAGGGCGGGTTGGCAGATGCTCAGGGTTGTCGAGCGGGCCCGCCGGCGAACGACCAGTTCCATCTCAGGAGCGTCCCGCAGTCGTGGGACCAGTCCGCGATCGGCATCGATGATCGTCCGCACGTGATCCGCCTGGAGGCCCATCACCAACCAGCCGTCCAGTGGCGCGTACGCCGGCTGGATTCGATGCCGTAACGTTGCCGCGCGGGGTTCGCCGTCCGCCGGCCGGCTGGTCGGGAAGGCCAGCCGTGAGACGGTCGTGCCCGCGTGTTCCTCGCGAGAAAGACGCGGATGGTGCTGGTCCGATCCGTCCGGACGGCGGTCCTTCAGGAACGCGGCAATGGCGTCATCCAGGGCCCGCGCCGTGCCCGACGCCTCACGCGATTCGAGCAGCACCGCCACCTGCGGAAGATCGCCCGCTTCGCCGGCGCCATGGCCCCAGACCACGACGATTCGCGGTCCCAAGCGGGCCAGCCATCCGGACAGGGCCTCCTGCGAAACCGGCAGGGCGCTGGACAGGGTGCCGAACACCCCGGCTTCGCGGCTCAGCCGTTCGCGAACGGCGGGCCAGTTCACGGAGGTACCCCAGGTCCATAGCGTGGACAGAGGGAGCTGCATGAGACGATCCACTTCCACAGGCGGCCGATAGATTCGCTCACGAACCTGGTCCAGACGAGCCCGGATGACGAGGTCCACCCGCTGATCTCGTACATGGATCCCGATGACGCCCCATTGCAGCGAGGGCCAGTAGTCACCGCCGCCGCTTCCCGTCGGGACCGCGAAATAAACGTGCCCGGCGCAATCCGTGCCGAGTTGTCGGACCTGCCCGATGTAGCTGGGCAGGCCGGCCAGGCTCGGTTCCTTTCCGCCGTCGAGAAGGGCGATGACCTTCCGGTAGAAATCCGTCGTCTCACTCTGCTGGGAGAGAACGACAACGCGTCCGTCGGTGGCCAGCCACAGCCCGGGCCGCGTCTGGTAGAGTCTCACGCGCTCACCTCGTGACTCCGTCGCGATCACCTGCTCCGGGGCCGTCAGACGGTTGATGATGGACGGGTCGGGCGGCCGGAGCACAATGACTCCGTATCGCAGGCGTTGCCAGTCCGGCGCGGCCAGGGCGGCCTGCCCGGCGAACAGATGCGTGAACGCCTCTTCCGCCGGGATCCCGAGGTTCGTGGAGATGACCTCCGCCCAGTTCGGCGTGCGGTTCGCATCGGAGCGGTCGGCGCCGCCGGCGTCGGTCGTGAACAGTTCGATCAGCCGCCAGGCATTCAGATTGCGGAGTTGCTCCTGGAGGCGATCCAGCCGGCGGAATTCGACAAACACACCGGTGTCCGCGGGCACGAGGCGAGAGAGCGGTGCCTGCGGTTCCCCGCTCGCAACATCGGCCAGAACGGGCGCAGCAAAAACGATCGCCAGCGCACCGGAGACCAGCCGAGGGCCAAAATGCGATCGGGCCGCAGTCATTCGATTGCGGAATCTGCCGCGGACGGTTGCCCGGGCGAACTACAGGTCTTCCACCTCTCCCGCCATCGCAGCGTCCGGCGACGCGGTGTCGGCCGGCTGAGGCAGGCCCTCCATGATGGGCGCCGCGCCGTCGGTCTCCGGCCAGATGGCCTGCAGGGTCGCTCGGAGCGTACGCTTGCTCGCTTCGCCGAGTGAGTCCAGGGTGTTCCGGGCCGCCGACGCGCCCCGCTGGAAACGCTCCTGCAGGGCCAGCGTGGCTTCGTCCAGGGAGACGTCCGGCGGGATGGGCTTCATCCGCGCCTCGGTTTGCTCACGCGTTTCCTTCTCGCCCAACACGTGTGTCGGCCGCGGCTCGGGCCAGAGCCCCACCACCAGCAGCAGGCAGGCGGCGGCCAGCGCCGGACCCGCCGTCCAGAGCACACGCGCGCGGCGATAGAAGGGAATGGGAGCGACCGGCTGCCGCTGAATGCAGGCGACCAGTCGGTCGGTGAAATCGTCGGGCAGGGACGGTTCGTCGTGCTCGGCGCGGATGACCTGGCCGGCCACCTCCAGCAGGGCGAGTTCCTGGCGACACGAAGGGCAGCGCAGGCAGTGCGCCGTGATCTCCGTCGACAGATCGTCGCTCAACTCGCGATTCAGATGCGCGTCAAACAGATTGCGTGCCTGTTGGCAAGTCAGACCCGACATACGGGACATCCCTTGAAAGCCGGAAACGGAATCAGCGAAAGGCCACACGGCCCCGGCCGCTCCGTCCGCCGGTCCGACCCCTTCTACCCGGCCAACTCTCCCAGGATGCGGTCTCGCCGGGCGTCGTCCGCCATCAGCGGTTCCAGCATCTCCTTGAGCCGGGCACGCGCCCGATGCAAGTGGCTCTTTACAGTGGCCACGGGCAACTGGAGCACCTGGGCGATCTCGTGGCAGCTCTGTTCGTGCCGATAAAACAGCACAACCGCCGCCCGTTGCGGCGGGCTGAGCCGATCCACCTGGCCCCAGACCAATTCCTTGAGCCGTCGTGCCTCCTCCGACTGGGCGGTTTCTTCGTCAGCCCCCGGCTCCGCGGCCGAGAAGATGCTGAAATCCACCTCGCCGCTGAGGGCCTTCTTCCGCCGCATCGCATTGAGGCACAGGCGATACCCGATGGTGAACAACCACGTGCTGAAGCGATATTCGGACGAAAACGAATCCAGCGACGAAAACGCCTTGAGGAAAGCCTCCTGGCACAATTCTTCCGCATCGTGATGGTTACGGATAATGCGCCAGAGAAAGGCGAAGAGCCGGTCCTTGTGGGCATCAATCAGTTCGCGCAGGGCCTGACTGTCGCCGCGCTTCGCCCGATCAATCAGGCGCTGCTCCGCGCGACGGTCCAGAGACCCTTCCTCACTGGACTGACTGACGTGCATGGACTCCTGGAGGATTGTACCCGCTCCTTTCGGCGAGGGTTGCGTACCACCGGGTGGGCGGATTTGGCGCTGCCGGGCAGGGCTCGGGAACCCACTTCCGGCTCAGCCGATGCCTAGGCCCTCGGGGCCTCCGCCCCCAATTGCCCCGAACCTGACTGTCCTTTATTCTACCATCGGGTCGTGTCCCGGCACGAGCTTTCGCGAAAAGGGCAGGAGAAACCGGGGTCGCCGGCGGATACCTGGTGTAACTCTATTTCCAGCAAGCTTTTATGGGAACAACGAAGGCCAAGCAAGCCCCCAGCATCCGCAACAAGAAGGCCCACTTCAAGTTCGAGATTCTGGAGAAGCTGGAGTGCGGGCTCGTGCTTCGGGGCACGGAGGTCAAGAGCCTGCGGGCGGGGCAGGCCTCGCTGGACGAGTCGTACGCCCGCCTGCGGGATGGGGAAATGTGGCTGATCGGCTGCCACATTGCCCCGTACGAGCACGGAAACGTGATGAACCACGAGCCGCGCCGCGCCCGCAAGCTGCTGCTGCATGGCCGGGAGATCCGCAAGCTGCTGCCCAAGCTGACCCAAGCGGGTTTGACCGTGGTTCCCCTGCGGCTTTACTTCAACGAGCGCGGGCTGGCCAAGTGCACGCTGGGTCTGGCCCGGGGCAAGACGCACGGGGACAAGCGGCAGGACATGCAGAAGCGCGAACAGAAGCGGGAAATGGACCGGGCCACGCGTCGCGGGAGAAGGTAGGCAGCCGGTTGGAAAAGGCGGAGCGGGAAAAGCTGGTCGCACGGGCGGCGCAGGGAGATCGCGACGCGCTTCAATGCCTGATTGTCCGGCACCACGCAACGCTGCGGCGTGAGGTGGCGCGGGGGATCGGCCCGGTCGTGCAGCGATACCTGGACCCGGAGGACGTTCTGCAGGACGCCTACGTGCTGGCGTTTCGCAATGCGCAGGCCGCCGACCTCCAGAGCGCCGAGCATTTCTTTCGCTGGCTGCGGACCATCGCCCGGAACCAGCTCAAAAGCCGGCTTCGCGCGATGCGCCAGCAGAAGCGCGACATCGCCCGGGAGCAGCCGCTGCCCGGGGCCGACCGGACCACCTACCCGGCCCTGTTCGAGCAGCTCACGGGCTCCGACACGACGCCCAGCCGGCGCCTGGCCCGGGCGGAGGCGACGGCGGCCATGCTGACGAGCCTGGCCCGCCTGACGGACGAGCAACGCAGCGCGATTTCCATGCGCTTCCTCGAGAATCGACCCGTGGCGGAGATTGCCGGCCGCCTGGGCAAGTCGGAAAACGCGATTTACATGCTTTTCCACCGCGGCCTCAAGGCCCTGCGTGAGAGCCTTGCTTTCGTCAGCCGGTATTCTCTTACTCGGTGACGAGGCTGGACAAGTCGGAACGCAATTCGGGTACGCTACGGATCTCCGCCGGAGCCTCGATCCAGTCTTGGCCCTCTCGGACAACCACCCTCCACAGTTTTCGCACGTCGCGCGGCCCCGGTCGATCCTCCACCGGTTCGCAGCCGACAATCTCCAGATGCCGATTCAAGTCGAGCAATGCACCGTGGCCCCCACCGGGCGTCGCCGAAGAAATCGCGATCTCCACGCATGGGCCGTCCTCGAGCAGGCATTCCTTCGGCCGGACTTGCTCAATCCCGACGATGTCCTCTGGTCGGCCGGCCTTCTGTATGTCTCGCAGCAACCGCTCGTCCACAAGCTGCATCCGCGCAATGCCCTGCACTGACGCCGCGTCCATAAACGCGTATGCGTACACCGGCGCCCGGCCTCCCTTGTCGAGCCGGTTGGTAGGCGGCGGACCCAGGCCGTCCATGTTCAGCGGGTCCAGGACCATGATGACGCTGACACGCTCCCAGACGGTCAGACGCCACGGATCATCGGCCACCTGATCGTCGAACCCATCGAGCTTGTTGGCCTCGCCCCAGACAACCAGCGCCGGGCGAGTGCCCTCTTCCGTTGCGAAGAATCCTTGGTAGAGGAACATCTTGGCAGCGTGCCCCATGTGCCAGAAGGATGACAGAACGCTCCCGGTGCGCGGGTCGATGGCGGCGATGTGGGTGCCGTACCCCGACGAGTCTTTCAGGGCGACCACCAGCTCGTCACCCGGTGTCCCGTCCAGATCGCCCGCGACGACTCGAATCCCATGCCAGAGCGGATGCACACGCTCGTCCGGCCAGACCTCATCGTCGACCAGGCCACGGACACGTCGAAGCGTGTTGCCCTGTTCGTCCATCAGAAAGACAAAGGCATCGTCCAGCGGCCTGCTCAGGACTGCGGCCACTGCACGGGTTCCCTTGGCATCCAGAGCAAGCGGTACAAGGCCGGCAACGTGACCGGCCTGTTCGGGGAAGCGGCGGACCACCCGGTAGCCCGTATCACGGCCATAGCATCCAACAATTGTCAACGGATCGGTATCGTCGATCTTCACGTGTCGAAGAGGCCCGGAATTGGACAGGCCAATCAACCACCACCCCGCCAACGTCAGCACCGACAGCACGGCGAGCACTGCCGCGGCCCGTCGGCGCCGCCGCCGGCGCCGCTCGCGGGAGCGGACCGTGGTCCCGGCCTCCAGTGCGGCCAGGGCCTTGTCCGCGGTTGCGAAGCGATCTTCCGGACGCTTGGCCATCAGACGCAGGGCCAGGCTGGCCAGCGCGGGGTCGGCCCCGCGGTCGAACGCGCGAGGATGGGGCGGCTCGTCGTGAAGAATCCGGTGGATGATGCCGGTGGGCGTGGCGTCACGGAACGGCGTCCGACCGGTCAACATCTCGTAGAGCACCACGCCGGCGGAGTAGAGGTCGGCGCGGTGGTCGATGGCCTCATCCCCACGGGCCTGCTCCGGGCTCATGTATTCCGGCGTGCCCAGCGTTTTGGCTTCGATCGTGAGCCGCGTCTGCGAAACCACCATCCGGGCCAGGCCGAAATCGGCGATCTTCAGGGTGGCCGTGGCCGGGTTCGTCCGATCGGAGGCGGTCTGCCCCGTTCCGAAGTCCAGCAGCAGGTTGGAGGACTTGATGTCGCGGTGAACCAGCCCCGCGCCGTGGGCGGCGGCCAGTCCACTGAGGAGCTGGCGAAACAGGGTGCGAACCACGTCCGCCGGGAGCGCGGCTCGCTCGACGGCGGGCCGGTCGGCGTCCCGCGAAACAAGACCGGCCGCCGTCGAGCCGTACACGGGGGACTCACGGCTGGTGGCCGTATCGTCCGGGGGTTCCTCCACTGCACCGTCCGTCGCCCGCCGCAGTACCTCCGCCAGCGTCGGCCCGTCGACGTACTCCATGGCCAGGAAATGTACGCCCCGCTCCTGCCCGACGGCGTGAATGTCCACGATATTCGGGTGCCTCAGGCCGGCGGCCGCCTTCGCCTCGCGTGTGAAGCGGGCCAGGGCCACCGGGTCGTTGCCCAGGTCCGGGCGGAGGATCTTGAGGGCCACCCTGCGATTCAGACTTTCCTCGTGGGCGAGCAGGACGATGCCCATGCCGCCCCGGCCGAGCAGTGCGCTGATCTTGTACGGCCCGAGTTCGGCGGGAAACCGCGGATCCGCAGACGCACGAAGCACCCCCTGGTGAATCAGGCCGTGGAGGGTCCCGCTCCCGTCAAAAGCGCTTCGCACCAGCCCCAGGTGCAGCCGCAGTTCGTCCGCCAGCTCCGGATGGGCGGCCAGAAACTCTGCCTGAGACTCCGCCTGCCCGCAGGCACGGCGTTCGAGGTACTCATGCAGCAGCCTGCCCACGGCCACGTCACGTGACGCGGACGGGTCGGCAGACCCTGCGGCCCGGCTATGACGGTCCCGTTCCATGCTTTTCCCCTGGCAAGTATTCACAGACGGTCCAGAACGTGCATCATCAGTATAACGCAGCCATGACCGCACCGCGCAGGGGAAAAACCGGCCGAATTTCCGGGTCGCCGACAGGATACGCTGCCCCTCGGGCGGATTGCCCGGGCGGATCGAGAGTCGACATCAGGAGGCGCAGCCCTCGGACACACGGGCTGTGCCTGGTCTTGTGCGGAGGCGGCATCCCGAGCGTGCGCAGGGTTCGCGCGTGTCGCCTGACTGCCGGTACATGCAAACACGCGTATGCGTACCCAAACACTCAGGTACCGGCGAGAACGCTTGTCTGCACGCCGCAGCGAACAACCATCGCGCACGGACGTTGCTCACGTTCTTGCGAAGGTCTGCTGCATGGCCGCGAGGTTCACCGAGTATCTCAGGGAAATGAGGCGACCGCCGTATTGGCTCGGGCCCCGAGTACCTGTAGAATGACGTGACAGGCGCAGGGATGACAGTTGCGCAGCGGCATACTGAATCCACGACGACAGGATTCAAGCTCGCCTGGCCGCTGAGCCGACACTCATAAGAACGCTCGCACCCACGAACGAAGCGACCGGCTGCAGTCGCTCACCCAAAAACGTAACCCCGCAGGAGAGTCTTGCGAAACCCCGGCACCGCCCGCCACGCCGTGCCCCAACCCCGGCCGGAGTCAGGAACTCCGGTCGTTGCTGAAAACACACCGAACCACCACACACCTGCTCAGTGCAAAGGAGACGCACGCAATGACACCCCACGGACGAACCACGCTCTCAAACCGAATCCTTGCCGCCCTGGCCATCACTCCCGTGTCGGCCGGCATCACCGCCCACGCGTCGGAATGGATCGCTCCCATCGGCATTCCAAACCCCGAGTTCGGAATCGTCGAGACGGTGGAGTCCGTATACGGCTCCGAGGACTTCTACACGCACTTCGTTCAGAACAACCATCCGGCGGCCACCGACACCGGCAATTCGTATGGCACACCGTCCACGCCGCGCCGCACCGTGCCTTCCAGTCTGCCCGCGGGCAGCGTGGTGTACGTGAACGGCGGCACTTACTCCGCCGGAAGCATGTGTACGATCACCGGCAACGGCACCGCCGCCGCCCCGGTGTTCCTCCGGGGCAATTCACAGAACATGCCCGTCTTTGAACAGGAGACGGCCTTCAAGGGCACGTACTTTATCGTGGAAAGCGTGGACTTCAACGGGTCCGCCGCCCAGGCCAACGTGCTGGGCCCGTCACACCACATCGCCATCCGTCACTGCGAAGTCCAAAACGCGGACGGCAACGGTGCCGGCTTCTGCGCCGTGGGCAGTTGGGACGGCGAGGATCCCACGCTGGTCACCGACATCGTGTTCCACAACAACTACATCCACGACCTGGGAGACCTGAGCGCCTCCAGCGACCAGGACCACCACGGTTTTGTCATCGGCCACCACGCCAACCGCATCTGGGTAGTGGACAACGAAGTCTGCTACACCAGCGGCTCCGGCCTCCAGGTCAACTCCGGCTTTCTGGACGAAACGGGGGACCGCCCGGCCCACCACGTGTACGTCGGGCGAAACTACGTCCATCACGTTCGGCAGTCCGGCCTGACTTCCAAGAAGGCCCGCGACATCGTTTTCTCGCAGAACGTGGTGCACGACGTCATCACGACCCCCTGGTCCACGAGCAAGGGCCTGGCGTACCAGTACGGGCCGTACAACATCTGGTTCCTCTTCAACCACGTGTACGACTGCACGTGGGGCGCCAACGGCCCCGGCAATACGGGCGGCCCGGGCGGGACCGTGTACTTCATCGGAAACGTCATACACGACTGCGACTGGGGCATGCTGTTCTGGGATCATGGACAGATTGTCCGAGTGCTCGCCAACACCGTCACGAACGTGGGATCGGGCATCTCCTACGAAAACGGCCCGGGCATCCACCTGCGAAACAACATCCTGGCGGACATGGGCGACGGGCCTCACCTGGAGGTATTGGGAAGCGGCGGTGATACCGCCGCGAATTCCACTTCGGCGCACGATCTGTTCCACCAATCCGACGGTGCCATTGGCATCGACTGGGGTTCCGGACACTACTCCACGGTGGCCGCGTTTCAGATTGGCACGGGCAAGGGTGCCTATGACATCGAGGAGGACCCTCGTTTCCTGAGCGCCGTCGGCAGGAACTACCACCTCCAGTCGACGAGTCCAGCCGTGGACGACGGCATCATGCTCAGCGCATACA
>JAFGJQ010000289.1 GCA_016929015.1 Phycisphaerae bacterium
ACCTGTACGAAGCAAACGCGCTTCCCGACGACCCGAACTTCCCGTTCGTGCCCAGCTCGCTGGGCCCGCCGGATGACCAGCTTTTGTGGGGCCTGCACACGACGGCCCTCGACGGCGGCCCCATTCCGTCGGATGTCGTGTTTGATTCAGACATCGACGCCGCCGAAGCGTGGGAGGTGACCACGGGCAGTTCCGACGTGATCGTGGCCGTGATTGACACGGGCGTGGACTACACGCACCCGGACCTCATCGCCAACATGTGGGTCAACACGGGTGAGATCGCCGGCAACTCCGTGGACGACGACGGAAACGGCTTTGTCGATGACGTATACGGCTACGATTTCGTAAACAACGACGGCGATCCGATGGATGATCACTATCACGGCACGCACGTGGCCGGCACGATCGGCGCCGTGGGCAACAACGGCGTGAACATCGCCGGCGTGAACTGGAACGTCCGCATCATGGCGATGAAGTTCCTCGGGTCCGACGGGCGCGGCTGGTCGTCCGACGCTGCAGAGTGCGTGGACTACGCCGTGCTCATGGGCGCGATGATCTCCAACAATTCCTGGGGCGGCGGGGCGTTTGACGCGGCCCTGCTGGCTGCCATCAACAATGCGGGGGCCGCAGGCCATCTCTTCCTGGCGGCGGCCGGCAACGACACGATCAATACTGATCTCTACCCGCACTATCCCTCCACGTACGCCCTGGACAACATCATTTCCGTCGCCGCGTGGGGCAAGGACGCGCATCTGGCGTACTTCTCCAACTACGGCGCGACCACGACGGACCTGGCCGCCCCCGGCCTGGGCATCTACTCGCTTCAACTCGGCGGCGGCATCCGCTCTCTGAACGGCACGTCCATGGCGACGCCCCATGTCGCAGGCGTGGCCGCACTGCTGAAGGCGGTTCGCCCGGACGCCGGGCCGCTGCAGATCAAGCAGTGGATTCTGGACGGCGTCACCCCCCACCCCAATCTGGCCGGCAAGGTGCTGACCGGCGGCCGGCTGAACGCCGTGGAGCCGCTGCGCCTGGCCACCATGCCGTGGCTGCGGGTGGATGATCGCGAGGGCATTCTCGATTCCGGTGAATCGCTGACCATTCCCGTCACTTTCGTCACCGAAGGCATTCCAGTGGGCTACTACAGCGGCTCGCTGATCGTGCTGGACCTGTCGTACGACAACGCGGTCACGCCGCGGATCGAAATCCCCGTCACCATGGACCTCCAGTTCGTGGAGTTGGCCCCCATCGTGGAGAACGTTCACCAGTTCGTCGTGCAGGATTGCAGCACGACCGTCACGCTGGTGGGAAGGGACCCGAACATCGGACAGTCCGTAAGCTTCACCATCGAGACGATGCCCGCGCGGGGTACGCTCATCGATCCGGGGACCGGCCTGCCCGTTACGTCGGTCCCGTATTCGCTGGCCGCCGGTGCCGACCAGATCACCTATTCGCCGGCGCCCGATCAGCTCTACACGGAGACGTTCCAGTACACCGCGACCGACGGCACGCTGACGTCGAATCCGGGCACGGTCACTGCGGAGGTCGTCGCACCGCCGCAGGCGCCGGGTGACGTGTCCGCCTATTCCGGCAACATCTTTGTCGAGCTGGACTGGCTGCCCAACATCGAACCGGAGCTGGCGGGTTACCACATACACGTCTCGCCGAATCCCGGCGGGCCGTACATCAAGATCACGTCGACGCCGCTCGCCATCACCGAGTTTCGCCATTATCCGAGCGGGCAGGCCCCGACGTACTACGTGATCACGGCCGTGCTGGAGAACGGCGCGGAAGGTCCCTACAGCGCCGAGGTCTCGGGCCAGCCGACGTACTCCAGCCATTACGCTCCGCTAAATCTTCGCGCCACGGCTGGTTACGAAAAAGTGTATCTGGATTGGGAGGCGCCGCGGGAGTTCCTCGGCACGTACCGGGTCATCCGCAGCCTGCACGGCGGCGGTGGCGCGCTCATCGTGGCGGACCTGACCGACAAGTACGAGACGACGTACGTCGATGAGGAGATGCAGTGGCAGGACGGTCCGGAGAACGGCGTCACGTATGACTACTGGATCGAGAACTGGACCGACTGGGACCTGTGGGGCTCGCCCAGCAACGTGGTCACCGTGACGCCGGACGATTCCACGCCGCCCTCGCCTCCCACCGGAGTGGATGCCGTCGGCGGCGCGTCGTTCGTGGACGTGACATGGAACGCCAACCCGGAACTCGACATTGACGAATACTGGGTGCTGCGGGCCACGTCGCCGAGCGGACCATTCTCTCACCGCGGTGCCGTGAACGACCGCCGATTCTACGATACGGCCGTTGCACCCTTCACCACCTACTACTACCGGATCGTCGCCCTCGACACGGACGGGGACGAGAGCGATTGGAGCGAAATGGCGTCGGCCACCACGGGCGGTGACACCACGCCTCCCGCCGCGCCGACCAATCTGACCGCCGCGCCCGGCGACGGAGTCGTCTACCTGGACTGGGACGACAACACGGAACCGGACCTGATGGTCTACATGATCTATCGAGCCACGACGAGCGGCGGGCCGTACGAGGAAATCGACAACGACGATCCCAGCGAGTTCTCGGACCCCTACGCGGTCAACGGCACGACGTATTACTACGTGGTGACGGCGGTCGACACGGCATACAACGAAAGCGCGTACAGCAACGAGGCGTCGGCCACCCCGCACGCGCCGGTCAGTTGCACGTTCGATTGGGAATGCAACGACGGGACGTACTGCAACGGAGCGGAGGTCTGCGTCCTGGGCCAGTGCCAGGCCGGCGTGGCGGTGGACTGCGATGACGGCGTGGCCTGCACGGCAGATTCCTGCAACGAGGACACCGACTCGTGCGACAACGTCCCCAACGACGCCGCCTGTGACGACGGCGCGTACTGCAACGGGACCGAGACGTGCGATGCTGAGCTCGGTTGCCAGCCCGGCACCGCGCCAGACTGCGACGACGGCGTCGAATGCACCGTGGATTCGTGCAACGAGGCAACGGACGCGTGCGACCACGCGCCGAACGACGCGGCCTGCGGCAACGGGCAGTTCTGCGACGGAGAGGAAATCTGCCATGCCACGCTCGGTTGCCAGGCGGGCACCGCTCCGGACTGTGACGACGGCGTGGCCTGCACGGACGATTCCTGCAACGAGGGAACCGACGCGTGCGACAATGTCCCCAACGACGCCCTTTGCGACGACGGCCTGTTCTGCAACGGCCAGGAGACCTGCCACCTCACGCTGGACTGCCAGGCCGGCACTGATCCGTGCGACGGTCAGCCGTGCGACGAGGAGGAAGACACCTGCGTCAGCGGGGCGGAAGCGTGGATGGTGTTTACGGCCAACGTCACCGTGCCCGGCGTCGGAACCGTGGCGAATGAGGACATCGTCTCGTACAACGTGGCGACCGAAACGTGGTCATTGGTGTTCGACGGCTCCGACGTGGGCCTGAGTTCGCTTGCGATCAACGGCATGGCGGATCTGCCGGACGGCGACATTCTTCTCACGTTTACGGCCGCCGGTACCGTCGGCGGGCTGGCGGTGGATGATTCGGACATCGTTCGGTTCACGCCGACGTCGCTCGGGCCGACCACGTCCGGAACGTTCAGCTTCTATTTCGACGGAAGCGACGTGGGACTCACCACCAATGACGAGGATCTCGACGCCATCGGCCTGACCGAATCCGGGCAGTTGATCGTCTCGGTGATCGGCAATTTCGCCGGAACCGGGGCCAGCGGCGTCGATGAAGACCTCTTCGTCTTCAACGCGACGAGCCTGGGCTCCACGACGGCCGGCAACTTCCAGATGTACTTTGACGGCAGCGACGTCGGCCTGAGTAATTCGAGCAACGAGGACGTGGACGCCGCCGGCCTGACCGGTAGCGGCACCATCCTGCTGTCCACACTCGGCAACTTCAGCGTAGCGGGTGTCTCCGGCGCGGATGAGGACATCTTTGAGTTCTCGCCGACCTCCCTGGGATCCACCACCGCCGGCACGTTCCAGATGTTCCTCGATTTGAGCGAGTTGGGGATCTCCACCTCGGCGGATGTGATCGCCATCGAGCTCATTGAGTAGCGAGGCGAAGCCGCCTCAATCAGAAATGGCTGCACACCAAACCGGCGGGTCGCCCATCGACTCGCCGGTTTCTTATGCGGGACCGTCCTCTTGTGTGGGAGCTGCTGGGCCGAGATTCCCATTTCGGCCCCCGCGAGCGTCCTTTCCTTCGTCGCTTCCGCTGTCAAGCGAACGCCGGGTTGCCATTCAACCGCCCCTTCGCTTCCATTCGCAATTCGCAATTCGCGATTCGCAATTCGTCCGCCATTGGACATTTGCCATTGGACATTCATTCGCGATTCGCAATTCCCTCCGCGATCGGCCGACGGGTTTCATAGGCCGAGAAAGGATTCACGGCCAAGCCGACGGTTGTAGCGCTCTCTACAGGGGCCGCACCTGCAGCGCCACGATGGTCTGGTCGTCGGTGGGACGCTGGCCGGCTTCGTGCGTACGGAGGGCACAGTGGACGGACCGGACCACGCATTCCGGTTCTCCGCCGCATTGAGACAGCGCGCGCTCAATACCCGATTCGCCGAAGTGTTGCCTGGCCGGGTTGACCGCGTCGGGGATGCCGTCGGTGTAGAGCACCAGCGTCTGACCCGGCGCAAGCTGGATCGTGGCTTCTTCGTATCGAAAACCCTGGTCCACGCACAGCGGCAGGCCGCCGACCGCGTCCAGACGCACCAGCGGTTCGTCCGGCGTCGCGCCCTTGAGAATGGGCGGGCAATGTCCGGCCCGCGCATACGTGAACGTCAGGTCCCGCGGATGGAAGAACCCAAGCACCGCCGTGACAAACGACGCCTCGACTCGCTTGGCATACAGATGACGGTTCACGTGGCCCAGCACTTCCGAGGGACTGGCCGTCCGCCCGGGATACGAGTGCAGAATCGCGTGCAGCATGGCCACGACCACGGCGCCTGCCGGCCCGTGCCCGGAGGCGTCGGCGATCACGATGCACCAGGGATCGTTGGGGTCCGGCTGCGACCGGCCGGGGTCCGGATCGATGGGCAGCATGTCGTAGTAGTCGCCGCCCGCCCGGTCGTACGTCTGGTAGCCGGCGGCGATGGACAACCGTGGAATCTGCGGCATCGGCTGCGGCAGCATGGCCGACTGGATCTTCGCGATACGGTCGATTTCGCTCTCGATCCAGTGGTTCGCCTGCTGAAGCTGCTCGGCCACCCGGACGTTGGCCAGGACCGCCCCGAGCAGGCTGGAGCGAATGACGAGGTCTTCCAGACCGCGGTCGCTGAACGCATCCTCCCTGTCGGCAAACACGATGGACCAGCCGCTGATGTTGCCTTCGTCCACCCGCGGCGCGAGCATCGCCGACCGCACGCCGGCCAGGAGCGTGCCGACTACCGCGTCGCCGTCCAGGTGCAGCCCGCGCACAATCCGGGGGCCGGGCGTCGCGATGAGTTCTGCGAGCGCCCCACTCTGCTGCACGGGCGCGGGTTTCGTGCCCGTGGGCTTGCCCGGCGTGACGTCCTCGCCGGCGGCGTTGATCAGCCGCTCGATGCGGTACGTGCCGGACCCCAGGCCACGAACATCGAGGCTGCACGCGGCGTAGGGTTGGTACGCCTTCCTCACTCCATCCACGAAGATGTCCAGCGCCTGTTGCGATCGCGAGGCCCGCGTGAGCGCGGACACCGTGTCCATGAGCGCGGCAATGCGCGACGAGTTCTGTTCCGACGGTGGTGTCATGGCTGCACGCAACCGATGCATCTGCCGCGCAGCCGTATAGGCGGGACGGCCAGGCGGGTCGACGCCGCCGGAATCCTCCGGCGAATGGTCACGTTATTGCGGCTTTCGGCCTAGCGCGAACGCCGCGTCGTTGGTGCGGTGAAGCTTTTCCGGGAACGCCTGATGGATGGCGTCGAGCCAGAGCGACTCCGGGATGTCCAGGTGTGCGCTCAGCACGCCGAGCAGGGCCACGTTCAGACTCTTGGGGTTTGCCAATGCGGCCGGGTCGATGCGGTCGGGGGTGATGAGTGTGCCGCCCTCACGCAGCCGCCGGCGGTTGCTCTCCACTTCTTCCGGAGCGAGCACGACCAGGTAGTCCGTTTCGCCGTCGGTCACCATCGGACTGAGCACTTCGTCGCCGAAGCGGACGTCGCTGGTCACGGAGCCGCCGCGCTGGCTCATGCCGTGGATTTCACTCTTCTTCACGTCGTATCCGTGGCGAAAGGCAGCCTGCGACAGAATGTCCGATGCCTTGATCACGCCCTGGCCTCCCAGGCCGGCGAACACGACGTTAGTGACGGGACGAGCCATCGCAGGCTTTCCTCCTCTCCGCCTTATCGCGGCGGTGCGCGGGTTTCACAGATCGCGTCAGGCCGAACCGCCGCTCTGCGCGGCGGCCGAGCATTCAGACTCCTGGGCTGCCCGCTCGTACTGCTTGATGCGGCTGGCGGCCAGCAGGCACGGCCGGCGGGCGATGATCAGCGTCAGATCGTTGGATGCCAATGCCTTCTTCAGCAGGCGGCCGAACTCCTCCGGCTGCTCGAACGGATCGGTCACATGCACCTGCTCAACGCCCATGCTGCGGGCCAGGTCTTCAAAGGGTATTTTGCCGGTCGCGTGGTGGTCCAGCGTTCGGCCGGTCCCCGGGTGCTCCTGCAGGCCGGTCATGGCGGTGGTGCCGTTGTCGAGGATGACCACCACGTGGCCGGTGGGGGGCCGGTTGTAGACCATCTCGGCCAGCCCGGTGATGCCGCTGTGGACGAACGTGCTGTCGCCGATGACGCTGACCACGCGGCGCGCCTGGTGTTCCGGCAGCGCGTGCCGCATGCCCAGGCCCACGCTGATGCTGGCGCCCATGCACACGCACGTGTCCATGGCACTGAAGGGCGGCAGGGCACCCAGCGTATAGCAGCCGATGTCGCCCGCCACCAGGCAGTCCATCTCGTGCAGGGCGTTGAAGGCGACACGGTGCGGGCAGTTGTTGCACAGAGCGGGCGGTTTGCCTTTCGGCGCGGCGGGCTCCGGCGAGACGTCGCCGGCCAGAATGCGGCGCACGCGGGTGACGTTCAGCTCGCCGAACCGGTACATCTCCGGCTTGTCATCCACGCGGATGCCGGCCGCCCGAATGCCGTCCGCCAGGTACGGGTCGCCCTCTTCAATGACGATGCAGCGATCGACGGAGTCCGCAAATCGGCGGATGGCTTCGATGGGCAGCGGGTACGACATGCCGATCTTGAGCATGCTGGCCGTCGGGGCCGCCTCGCGGGCGTGCACCGCCGTGATGCCGGACGCGATGATGCCGGTGGTCCGGTCGCCCTCGAAAAAGCGATTCGGCCCGGACGCCTCGTTCCAGGCGAGGATTTCCGCCAGCTTCTGCCGCAGGCGGTGGTGGGCGGGCCGGGCGTTGGCCGGAATCATGACTCGGCCGGCGATGTCGTGTTCAAACGCCGTCGACGGCGGGGGGGCGAGCCGGCAGGCCGGCCGGACCACCGTCAGCGAGTGGCAGACCCGCGTCGTCATGCGAAGGATCACGGGAATGTGCCAGCGTTCGGATGTCTCAATGGCCGCCAGGGTAAAGTCGTACGCTTCCTGCGAGTCGGACGGCTCAAACATGGGCACGCCGGCCGCCACCGCATAGCGGCGGTTGTCCTGCTCGTTCTGGCTGGAGGCCATGCCGGGATCGTCCGCGGAGATCACCACCAACGCACCCGACACCCCGGTGTAGGCGGCCGTGAACAGCGGATCGGCCGCCACGTTCAGCCCGACGTGCTTCATGGTGACCAGCACGCGTCCGCGGGCGAAGGCGGCCCCGAGTCCGACCTCCAGGGCGACCTTTTCGTTCGGCGACCACTGCCCGCGGCCGCCCAGCGCCGAGAAATGCTCGAGAATCTCCGTCGAGGGCGTGCCGGGGTAACCGGCCCCCAGGGTCACGCCGGCGTCCAGCGCGGCGTGTGCGACGGCTTCGTTTCCGCTCCACAGGTATCGGTCGGGTGCGCTCATGGTCGGAATCTCTAAGGGATGCCCCGGGTGACCCGGACAAGGGGGGCACGCGTGGCATTCGGTTTCTGTTGACGGGGGCGCCGGCGCGATGCCTCCACTGCCGCCGTCGGGGGTTCGCTGCCGCTTTGCTGGATCAGCGGCCCTGGTGGCCGGCCGGACCGACCGTATGCAAGGTGTATTAGCATATCGCGTCGGCGGGATCAACTGGGCCCGGGCCCGCCACCTTGGGAATCCGGCCCTTTCGGACTTATGATGCGGCCACGGAGACTCACGCATGATCGACGAATGGGACTTGAGTGCGACGAATCTGCATCGGATCCGAAACCGGCGGTACCAGGTGGCCGTGCTGCCCGTCGGGGCGACGGAGGCCCACAACCTGCATCTGCCGGAGGGCAGCGACGTCCGGCACACGACGTGGGTTGCCCGGCGGGCGTGCGAACTGGCCTGGCCGCGGTGCGAGTCGGTGGTGTGCCTGCCGACCTTGCCGTACGGCGTGGACTGCAACCTGATGGCGTATCCGCTGACGATCCACGTGTCGCAGGCGAACCTGGACGCCGTGGTGCGGGACATTCTGGTCTCGCTGCGGCACCATGAGATTCGCAAGACGGTCATCCTCAACGGCCACGGGGGCAACGAGTTCTCGCCGTTGATCCGGCAGGTCCAGTCCGACCTGGACATGCACGTGTTTCTGTGCGACTGGTGGAAGGTCGGGCACGACAAGTACTCGGAAATCTTCGACGCGCCGGACGACCATGCCGGTGAGTTCGAGACCTCAGTGGGGCTGGCGTTGTATCCGGACCTGGTGGAGCCGGACGTGGCGGGCAGCGGCCGGACGCGGCCGTTCCGCTTCGAGGCCCTCCGCCGGGGCTGGGTGCGGACGAGCCGGGATTTTTCCAGGGCCGGCGACCATTGCGGCGTGGGCGACCCGTCCCGGGCGACCGCGGAGAAGGGCAGGGCGTACCTGGACCTGGTGTGCACGCGGATCGCGGATTTTCTGGTGGAACTGGCCGGCACGGGGATCGACGCCCACTTCCCCCACGAGCCATAGGCCCCCTCGGCCGCCGGCCGGGGAGTGGGGGGGCCGGGTCCCGGGTTTTACAGGTTTCGGGAGTTCTGGTACACGTATAACCCAACGGCCACGTGGAGAGGTGTCCGAGTGGCTGAAGGAGCTGGTTTCGAAAACCAGTGTACGGCTTGCCGTACCGGGGGTTCGAATCCCCCCCTCTCCGGTGAGTAAGAGAAACGGCTCGCAACCACAACAACGACAGTGTGTTGCGAGCCGTCGGCTTCTGTCGGCCCCGGCCCGCGCCGTGGACAAGCCCCACCCGGCGGACCGGATGAGGCCGCTCGTCAGGCGATTTCTCGTTGTTGGCCGAAGCGATGAAACAGGCAGACGAGCCGGCGTCGGTACTCTGCCCGCCCCCAAGCGGGGGCGGTTGAGTATAGCCACGGGTGAAGCGCAGCGTGGCGCAGCCATGCGCAGCGCAACCCGTGGGTCAGCGCGCCCCCCAAAGACCGGCCCGCCCTGAAGGGGCGGAGGAACGCGCCCGCCGGCGTGGTGTTGCACGCTGCCGGCCATTCCGAAAACGCTCCGCTGGACCGATCCCGGCGCACCGGGACGATCTCGGTCCCCCTCCCGCGGGAATCCAATCACGCGACCCCGATGAAGGAGACAGAACTCTCACCTCCCTGTACTCGGAAACGCCGGTCGGCCCTTCGGGATTGGGCTTGCGTTTCCAACGTCTTGCCGGTTATCTCTCGTCGCGGGAAAGCCGAGGAAGGTGCGCTGCCATGTGCTATTTCATGACCGTCGCGGTCCCCGCGGAAACGCCTGAACATCAGTTGCGAGCGCTCCTGCAGGAGCATGGCAAGACGTTCGAATCGCTGCGGGACTCGGTGGCGGTTTCCAACTTGTTCGACGATCCCGTGCACTACGGCAGCACGACCCGGGACCACTGCGATTGCGGAACGGTTGTCGGGTCACGGGCAAGGGCAGAGGGTCAACCCGACCCGACGGAGCAGGAACGAGAGATCGAGAAGCAGATCCGCAAGTACAAGCGAAAAGGTTGGCGTGACGGGCGAAGCCAGGAGTGGGCATGCCGAAGAAGGCAAACGATGTCGGCCGCCAACGAGGCGGCCCGGAAGAACGCCCTCATCGCGGCCGATGCGTGGGTGCAGCTTCTGCGAGCCCTGGCCGGTCTGTCCGCCGACGGCCGCGTGTGGCTGCTGCTTCACTCGTACAGCGGAGATCTGAATCAGGAACACGTGCAACTGCGCCGGCGGCAGACCGTCCAGATCGCGGACGCAACGCCGGAGCTGATTCTCTGTGTGGAAGAGGACGTGCTGTACGAGTTTCGCCGCAGGCGGAACGGCTAGGCAGCCACGCCGACCGTTTCCGGGCCGCGGCCCTATTCCGACGTCTGATCCGAGTCGCGGTCAGGAAACACCCCAAACAGATTCCGACCGTCTGGCAACAGGTCGACGGCATACGTGGCCCCGGCACCCACAACCGTGCCGGCCTCTCTCTTCATCCGCGATGTGGATACGAAAAGGTGAATGACCGGAATGGCCATGACAACCACCACAACAGCCAAAAGAGGAACCATCAACCCGAGGCCCTCCGCCCCGAGATTCAGCTTGTATTCGAAAGACGTTCCCGCAAGAACGGCAAGGATCCCTGCCACATGGGTCAGTACGATGGGTATCGCGTAGATGATGATGAAGAGCCAAGTCGTCGTCCGCCAGCTTCGTGCGGAGGCGACAAGGTGGCTCGCTGCACTCAGCCACCGCATGGCCACGCAGAAGACGACGACCGCCGCCGCCTGGGCCAGCCCAAGCACGCTGAGCATGAACGAAAGGAGTGGCGGGACTTGATACACGCGGTGCGCGTGCAGCGCTTCCAGGCAGGAAAGACCCGCCACAATCGAGACAAACACCATGGCCTTGCCGTAGCTTGCGTCCACATCCATGCCGGCGAGCTTGATTACGCCCCAGGTGATCAGCACCATTCCGAGGAGGTCGTTCAGCAGGTCAAGCTGCCATCCGTTCTCGTTCGCGGACACGCCGATGTTGACGTCGATGATGTAGAGTATTCCGCCCCAGAAGATGGCATGCAATGGTGAAACGACCCGTGAAATGTCAGAAGGCGATACGCTCATATCTGTGTCCCCGAGCCTATGCGCACGCGAACCATGATATCCAATTGGTTCTCGCGAAACAAGGCGGAATGCCTGCAACTGCTGCTGGGGCTGCGCTGCCGCACGGATCGGCATAGGGACTCAGCCGGTCCCTCCGGGACCGGAGGGGGTTGAGATGCCTCGGCCCCGCCCTTAAAAGGGCGGGCTTCATTCGACCGGGCCCGCAGTCCCCACCGGGAAACGCGGAAACTCGCACAAAGCAGATACGAACACATCTCGGCAAGTGGGTAGGGCACCTTGGGGGAGAAGACCGGCTGGAAAGCCGGTCCCACAGAAGAGTCGCCGGTCCCACACAAGAAGCCGGCGGTTCCACCCGAAAACTGCTGTTTGCCTTCCGTGCAGATCGTCGCGAACGCCCCGGATGTTCCATCGGCGACCGAACCCGGCCCGCGGGGGCGGGTTTTCGAGGCATGGAGCGGAGCGAAACCGATGCATTGGACGCGACGACTGGTACACGGCATTCTGCCACCCCTTCGCAAGCGGCCGGCGCCGGGGCGGGTCATTCAGCCCCGGCCGGAGGACGCGTGGCGAGATTACCCATCCACCGGGCTGACGCCGGCCAAGCTGATGGCCATCCTGCGGCAGGCCGACGCGGGCGACCCCGCGCAGGCCCTCGCCCTGTTCGAGGAGATGGAAGAGAAGGACGCGCATCTCTACGCCGTGGCCAACACGCGCCGGCTCGCCCTCACCGGGCTGGAATGGCAGATCGTCAGCGCGGCCGACGTGCGGGAGGGCGTCGACCGGGCCGCGGCGGATGAGGCGGCCGCCTACTGCCGCGAAGTGCTATCGGCCATCGAGACCTTCGACGAAACGCTGCAGTTCCTCTCGATGGCCCTGGGCCGGAACCTGGCGCTGGCCGAGATCGTCTGGGACCGCGTGAACCATGAGACCCGCATCGTAGACGTTGTGCCGATCGACTTCGCCCGCATCGTCTTCGACGCGCAGGACCGGCCGCGCGTCCTCACGCAGATGGAACCGCACGACGGCATCGAGGTCACCTGGGGCAAGTTCGTCGTGCATGCGCCGCACGCGGTGGCCGGCCATCCGCCGCGCGGCGGCCTGCTGCGGGTGACGGCCATGGTGTACCTCGCCAAGAACCTCGCCCTGAAGGACTGGATGATCTTCGTCGAGGTTTTCGGCATGCCGGTGCGCATCGCGCGCTATGATTCGTCCGCCACGATGGAGGAGAAGCGCGAGCTGCTGCGGATGCTGGAGACGCTGGGCTCCAACGCCGCCGGCATCTTCTCGAAGGCCATAGAGCTGGAGATCGTCGAGGCCAACCGCGGCACGCAGCCCCCGCCGTACGACAAGTTGGTGGATTTTCTGAATCGTGAAATGAGCAAGGCGTGGCTCGGGCAGACGCTCACCACGGAGACCTCCGGCCTCAGCGGCGTATTCACCGCGTCCAAGGTGCATGAGCGGGTCCGCAAGGACATCCGGGCCGACGACATCCGCAAGGAGGCTCGCACCATCCGCCGCGATCTGCTGGCGCCGATGACCGCCTTCCGGTTCGGCCCGGAAGCGCCGGTGCCGTACTTCCGCCGGGTGCCGGCCGGCCCGACGGACACGCAGGAGCTGGTTGCCGTGCTGGACGCGGCCGTCAACCGCCTTGGGGTGCGCGTTCCCACGGGCTGGGCGCACGACGCCCTGGGCATTCCCCGGCCGGCTGAGGACGCGACGGTGCTTTCCGGTGGGAACACCTGATCGCTTTGCGGACGGCCGTTCGCAAGCGGTCGCAATGGTAGTTGAGTGACACGACGTGGCAATCCAGAAACGCAAGCGAGACCAACCATGAACGACACTTCCACGCACACCAAACCGGACACGGATCAGCAGGCGGCGCTTCCTTCCTCGGAGCTGACGGGCGATCCCGTGCCCGACCGCATCCTCATTGCGCCGTGGGGCCGGGTGGACAGTACCAACGGCCGCTTCGTCGTGGATGACGAGTCGGCCCAACAGGTGATCGACGCCTTCGCCGCGCACGGCACCGACCTGCCCATCGACTACGAGCATCAGACGCTTGGCGGGCGTTACGCGTCGCCCTCCGGCACGGCGCCGGCGGCCGGCTGGATTCAGGCCATCGAGGCGGAGCCGGGCGTCGGGCTGTTCGCCCGTGTCCGCTGGACGGACGCGGCCCGGGAGCACCTGGCGGCCGGTCAGTATCGCTATCTCTCGCCGGTGGCGGTTGTTCGCGCCGCGGACCGCAAGCTGATCGCGCTGCACTCGGCCGCCCTGACGAACAAACCGGCCATCGTCGGGAGGAAGCCGATTGTGAACGGTGACGGGCCGGACGTCGACCGCGAGGCGGCGCTGCTCGTGTTGCGGCAGCAGCTTGGCCTGGCGGGCGATTGTCCGGACGCAGACCTGCTGATGACGGTGTCGCACCGCCTGGCGGAGTTGGAGCACGAGCGTCTGCGGCGCGAGGCCCAGGCCCGGTTGGAGCCCGCCCTGCAGTCCGGCCGGCTCTGTGAAGCGCAGCGGGAATGGGCCCTGCGGCTGGCCCTCCGCGATGCGGAGTTGTTCGACGAGTGGCTCCGGACCGCGCCGGTGTTGCACGCGACGGGTCGGACGCAGGCGCCGGATCGGCTTTCGCCGCACGCGGCGGCGCATCACGTGGAGAGTGCCGCACGCGCCGAGTTCCGGGCCTGCCCCGGACTGGCCGGTCTGACCACGGAGGACGCCTTCGTGGCCGACGCGTTGCGGCGGCACCAGCGGATCGCAGGTTGACTCATCTGACGGAGCATCGGGGCGGGCGTTCGTCCGCGCCTGCAAACGCACCATACACGCGGGTCCGTCCCGCAGAGGGGAGACACATTACCCATGACACTGACCGCGAATCGAGAAGTGGACCATTACGTTGACCAGGAGCTGCGGAGCTACCCCATGAGCGAGGGCGAACACGTGTTCAAAGGCGCCTTCGTGGGCCTGCGGCCCGACGGGTGCGTCCGCCCGCTGGCGGCCGGCGACCGCTGCGTCGGACTGGCCTACGAAGAGGGGGACAACACCAGCGGCGCCGCCGGCGACTTCAACATCCGGGTGTTTACGCTGGGTGACTTCGGCTTCCCACTGACGGGCGCCGCGCCGGCCGACATCGGACGTGCGGTGTATGCCGACGACGATGACACGCTCGGTTTTGAGCCGGGCGGACGGTCTTTCGTGGGCTACGTCCAGGACTGCCCCGCGCCCGACGAGATCGTGCTGCGGCTGGTCACCACCGGTCCGCTGGGCACGGTTCGGATTGACCATCACACCGCCAGTTTTGACCTTACTATCGCCGACAGCGGCAGCGTGCATACGAACCTGGGCGCCGCCGGGCCCATCACCGCCAGTCTGCCGCAGAATCCGCCCACCGGCACCGAACTGAAGTTCGTCTGCATGGCGGACCAGGAGCTTCGCCTCATCCCCGGTTTCGCCGGCGGGATCTACATCAAGGGCGCCAAGCAGACGGACAACAAGTACGTGGCCATCGCCGACATCGGCGATTTTGTTCACCTGGTCGCGGACGGAAACGGCGACTGGGTGGCGGTGGCTTCCATCAGCGGCGCCGACGCCGACATCATCGTGCAGGCCTGACGGGCAGACCGCACCTGCGTTTTGACGGATTCCGTGGTTCTTCCATTCTTCTCGGAGACACACCGTGGCCATCATCAACACCGGACTGCTGACCAAGGGCCTGCGAAGCGAGTTCTTCCAGCGCTTCGGCACCGTGCCCACCTTCTACCAGGATTTGTCCACCCGCATCCCGTCCACCTCGGACCATGAGACGTATCGCTGGCTCGGCACCGTGCCGCAGATGCGCGAGTGGGGCACCGGCCGCGTGGCGAAGGGGCTGCGGACGGAGAGCTATTCCGTCGAGAACCTCAAGTACGAAGCCACGCTGGAAGTGGATCGTGACGAAATCGCCGACGACCAGACCGGGCAGATCCGTATCCGCGTGGCCGAGCTGGCCGAGCGGGCCGCCACCCACAAGGACTATCTCATCAGCCGGCTTCTGGTCGTGGGCACGGCCGCCGAAGCGGTTGGGTACGACGGCGCGCCTTTCTTTTCGTCTTCGCACGTGTCGGGCCAATCCGGCGCACAGAGCAATGACCTGGACGCCGGTGCCTCTACCGGAACCAGCCCGACAAGCGAGGAGTTCAAGGCCGCGATGAAGAGTGCCATCGCGCAGATGCTGACCTTCAGGGACGACCAGGGGCAGCCGATGCCGCTGACGGCCGGCGGACTGGTGTGCGTGGTGCCGCCGATCCTCTACTTCACTGCGCTGGAGGCCATCCAGGCCACCATGCTCAACAGTACGTCGAACGTGCTGCAGGGCATCGCCCGGGTGATCGCGTTCCCCTGGCTGACGGATGAGTCCACGTGGTACCTGCTCAAGACGGACGGCGTGATCCGGCCGTTCATCTTCCAGGATCGCGAGCCCGTCGAGTTCAACACGCTCACGGAAGACAGCGAGGAGGGGTTCCTGCGCGAGAAGTTCCTCTACGGCGTGCGGGCCCGGTATCGCATGGCCTATGGATACTGGCAATACGCGGTACGCACGAGCTTCGTCGCGGGATAGCAGGGTCGCGACCGTATGCGCCCGGGTGGCATGCCCGTTTCCGGCGAAGGCTAATCGGGCGTGAGGAAGCGCGACGGGTGTCTATGCACGTGGAACACGCCCGAGGCTGACGCCTACGGGCGTGGCACCCGGCCAGGCGTGAGGGGGGTTTCATGTACTATGTGACGCTAAGCGACATCGAGACCCGGCTGGGGCCCGCCGTTCTCGTGCAACTGACCGACGACGCCCACACAGGCGAGGTCAATCCGGCCGTCGTGGCGGAAACCGTCGATGGCGCGGAGGGCGAGGTGAACAGTCACCTCACCCTCCGCTACACGGTGCCGGTGGATGCAATTGCGAATCCGGATGCCGTGGCCCTATTG
>JAFGJQ010000290.1 GCA_016929015.1 Phycisphaerae bacterium
CAGCCAGTGTCGTTCTCGCGACCCTGCCCGCCACGCGCGGACGCTGCTGCACCCACGTCGGCCTGACGGCCACGAGCCGATCTCCGCTTATATCGCGGATGTCCTTGAGAGTCTCGTACCCGAAGCTGACAAGGAACAACCACACGGGGAAGATGTATAGCGTAGTCAGCCGGCTGCCCGTGACATTCCCGACGTGGGCAAACGCAAGGGCATAGGGACTCGTCATCAGCACCGCGACGATGAGCTGTTTGCCGATCCCAAGGCGTTTTGAGAACGCGTTGTAGAACACGAGCAAGGCGGTCACCCCCACCAGAACTGCCAGGTACTGCCATCGGCTGAAGACGGCCGCCACAACCAGTCCGCCCGCCAGCAGGGCGATCGCCCAGGCCAGCCCCGTCCGCGCTCGCACGCGTCCCCCGGCGATTGGCCGGTGCGGCGCGTTCACCCGATCCACCTCGACGTCAAACACGTCATTCATCGCGTAGCCGCCGGCAACCACCAAAGCCAGCGCGGCGGTCGCCCCCACCGCAGCCGCCCAGCGGCCGGCCATCCCGTCTCCGGAGGCATACCAGATCGTCAACAGCAGAATGAGCGGCATCGGCATCGCGTAGTACAGCCGGCACAGCCGCAAGAGGTCAATCATCTTTTCCGTCCCACGGCGGCCAGGTAACGGTGCGTGATCGGAACGCCGTTGAAGTGCCCGTGTCGGCGCTCCAGGACTTCCGCGAACCGGGCGAACACCGCCTCGCGTTGGCCCTGCGTAGCGGCGAATTCAAAGCCGGCGGCGGCTCCGGTCGCGGACAGGCGAGCGATCGCCGCCTGGCCGTTCGGTACCCGATAGGTTCGGGCCCCACCCCATGCGGCCTGGATCCCCAGGCCCGCGTGCCGCATGAGCAGACCGAGAGATGTGCTGCCCGGCAGAAACCGCACCCGCATCACGTGGTCCAGCGCGACGGGATTCTCCGCGAAAGCCAGCGCCGACGCCCACAACACCTCCCACAGCGAGAAAAGCGAGTTGTCGATGATTCCGATCCGCCCGCCCGGCCGGAGAACACGGGCGGCCTCGCGCAACACCAGCCACGGCCGCGTGTAGCCCAGTCCCCACGCACACGTGATGACATCCACGCTTCGGCTGGGCTGGCCCCGCAGATATTCCACCGCGTCCGAACAGACGAACGTGCAGGCGGGCCCGCACCGGCGCCGGGCCACGTCTAGCATCCCGGCGGACGCATCCACGCCGATCGTGGGGCCTCCGGTTCGCCGTTGCAGTTCGCCCGTGACAAACCCCGTGCCGCAGGTCAGATCCAGGCCGACGCTGCCGACCCTTGGCGCCAGGCGGTCCAGCATCGCCCGCGACAGGTCGCGCATGTGATGGGTCCACGCGTCGTCGTACCCGCCGGCGATGCGATCGTAACTACAACGAACGAGTTCATCCGTGCGGCCGCGCGGACACCGGGCCAGTTCGAGGACCCGTCTGCCCAGTGCCAACCACCTTCGCCGCGCCATTGTGCCTCCCGAACCGACATTGGAGACGGGGCCGCCGACTCACTCTACGGATTGCCCATCGGCACGCGGACCGGCTCATCGCCTGGGCGGAAGTCCTCCTTGCGCAGCACGGGCTTGCCGTCCACGTGGACGGTGAGACCGTTGGCAGAGGGCTGCGAAGTGCCGGCCGCCTCGGCCTCGCCCGGGGCGTGCCATTCCACGTCAACGCGATGGCCGGCGACGGGCACGTTCTCCAGGCAGTACCACGTCAGCCCCATCGGCAGCGGATCGATCACCACGCTGCCGTCGTCCTGCGGCATTAGGCCGGCGACGTGGCGCACGAACCCGTCCACCCACCACGAGTGCATGTAATCGCGGAACGTGCTGAGCGGCTGGCCGGTCAGGGGGTTGTAACGCTCGTAGAAATCCGCGCGCGGTTGAAGGTGGTTGCGGGCCGCCCGCTGGAACAGCTCGCCCGCCGGCGCCAGCAGGCTGCGATCGTGCGTCTTGGCCGCCATGGCAAACGCCTCGATCACGTGCGACGTGGCGGCCGGCCACGAGGGCCCCTCCCAGAATGCCGTCGGGCTGAAGTTCTCCTGGTTTATGGCCAGGGCGGGCACGGGATACGGTGCCCGGAACTCCTTCGGGTTGAGCAGATGATCGCGGAACACGCAGAGGTAATCCGGTCCGCCGATTCCCGCGAACCAGGGATAGAAGGTGGTGACGGTGAGCACATTTGCCAGCTCGTGCGAGGTGGGGTGCCGGTCGCGCCAGGCACAGGCGGACGAACTCCACAGCTTGTCATTCACCGCGCGGGCCGATCGCTCAGCGTACTCATCGAATCGAGCGGCATCGGCCGCTTCGCCCAGCACGCTCGCCATGGCCGCCAACGCCCGAAGGTTCGCCACCGCGTAGCTTGTCGCGTCGATGGCGTCGTATCGCAGTTCCGCATCCGGCCACCGCTTCAGGTCATCCATGCCCGTCTCAAGCTGGTGGTCGATGACAAACAGTCCGTCGCCGTCCGCGTCACGATCCGCAATCCACCACTCCAGGTTCTTTTTCATGGCCGGGTACAGTTTTTCGAGCAGATCCTTGCGGCGGTGGATCGTGTAATGTCGCCACGCCGCCAGAGGCAGCAGCGACATTCCCGTGCCCGACCGGTGGTGAATCGGCACCTCGTTCGTGTTGGGCGACACGTACCACGGAAACCGGCCGTCGTTGTGGGCGGCCAGTCCCATGCTCGCGATATGCCCGAAGCCGGCCATCGGGTCCACCGCCCAGTTCATGTCGAACGCCATGAACGGCGCGCTGTAGCAGCAATAGGTCTGGTACGCCTGGCGCCCTTCCAGCACCACGGGATACTTGAAGTAGCCCAGGTCGCCGCCGGCGGTCGAGAACCTCAGCAGGAACCAGCGGAACGCATACAACTCCTCCAACCCGGCGTCGGAGCAGCGAAATCGCGGGACGGCCTCCTCGAAGAACGACTCCCAACGGCGCCGATTCGCCGCAATCGGGTCCTTCTGCCGCAAGGCCGCCTCCAGGTTTGCCCGCGCCTGCTTGAGGTCCGGATGGATCGCGCACGCGACCGTCAGCGAGGCTTCGCCCTTCGGCGGCAACGCGATGGGGATGCCCATGCGGTATCTGCCTGGCTCCACCACAGGGGCAACGTCGGGCTCGGCAGATGCGCCAATGACCATCGCCAGTCCGTGCGGAAGAAGCTCGGGGTACACATTGCCGTCCACCATAGTCACGGTGGTGTCGGCCGTGGCGGCGGCCTTGAGGCTGACGTCGCCCGGCTTGCCGCGCCAGTCGCGAGAGTCGCGGCAGTCGCCGGACACGTGAAACGTGTGTTGGATGGCCGCATCGGTTGCGTTCGTCCAGTGAATGCGGGCGACGATGACATCGTCTGGCGTAACGCACACCTGACGACGCTCAAGCAGGCCCTCCGGCCGGGCGTCGGGGGCAGGCGTCACGACCGGCGTGTCTGCCGGCTCGTCCGTGATGATGATACGGTCCAGATTGACGTTGAATGGGCCAGCCGGATTGCGATCCGGGCTCACTTGCACGTGATCGGGGTACCAGACAATGGTCGCTCCGTCCGCTGCGTCGAAGACGTTGCCCAGATGATACGTGGCGTAGAAGAACTGCGACGGCGCCCCGGTGTAGAGGGCCACGTTCCGGCCGTGTCCGACGCTGTTTTTGTCCGGCCGGCCGCCCACGCGATCGCAGACCGGCGCCGGGGCCACCGCGATGGGCTGGATATCCTTTGGCACGTCCGGGGCAACCACCGTCAGTCGCAGGGTATGCGGGGCGGCTTCCAGCGGCGGCAGGTTCAGGGACACCGCCGCGAAGTCCTCCTTCCGATCGCCCCAGCCGCCCGTTCCGGTATAGCGAATTCGGCCGACCGGGTTGCCGTCCAGCGTAACGTCGAACTCCCCCCAGCCGCTCAGCCCACGGGCGTACCAGACCTCAAGCCGGGCGTGTTCCAGCCTTGCGGGCAGCGGGAATGTGTACTCCGCGAAATCCCCAGGGTCCGCTCCAAACCCCATGCCCAACACCGCCCCCCCGGAGGCACCCGCCTTGCGGTCATCGCCCTGCGAACCCTGCTGGCGCACCGGCGCTTCCGCCTCAAGCGCAAAGGTGTGGTACACCTCCTCCGCAGCCGGAGCCGATGAAATGAAACACCACATTCCGACGATCACGGCACCCGTACGCATGAATAGGTTCTCCACGGAGTTCACGCTGCGTCTCATCTGTGACGAGAGGTGCTGCTACATACCGGCCTGCCTGGCAAACGTCTCAATCGCATCCGCCCCATCCAGCACGCCGATTTCCATATCGATTTCCATGGATTGCCCCGGCGCGAGCATGGGCAGCAGGCCGCGCTGCCGCATTTCCGCCCGCGACATCAGGTCCACGTTGCACGGCTCCATGCCCAGAACGTAGTCACCCGCGCCCATCATCTTCCATTCCGTCATGACGGGCAGAACGGCCACGGGAAACTTGACGTACAGGCCCAGTCCGCCGTGTCCGAGGCTCCGATTGACACATGCGGCTCGCGCGTGGCCCTGCGCGTCGCCGATCACTCGATGTAGGTACACCTGCTCGGCAAACCCGGGTTGCGGCTCCTCGAAGCGAGTGACCCGGTCCAGCCCGGCCTGGCGGGCCGCGTCGTTGTTCGGCACGGTGCTGGTCCGGGACACGAGCAACTCAGCCTGCGGGCCCAACAGGGGGAAGCCGACGTTCACGTGGTACAGAATGGTGAACGGCGACGGCAGAGCACCGAAGTTCGTGATCCGGTCGCGCAGGACGAGGTGGTCGGCCCCAACGTACGTCTCGACGGTGCGTTCCATCCGCATCTTGTGGCCGAAGATCACGCAGTCTTCCACTACTCCCCGTACCGACAGCTCGTACTCGTCATCCCGCCAGCCGGACGTGTCGCAAACCTGCCGGGCCGGCGTGCAACTGTACCGGCCATGCAGTCCCAACCGCTCCCCTTCGTCTTCACAGGGCGGCCCGAAGCTTGTCAGTCCGCAGGTCGTGAGCAGTCCGCCGAAGAACGTGCGCAGCCACCCCACGCCCTCGCGCTCGGCAAAGGCGGGCGCCGACTCCCAGTTGGGCGTGCGAAAAGCCAGGTTCATGCCTCGATATGTGGCAGCACTGATGTCCATGCCCCGGTCGGGCAGGACGGTGAACCGAAGGCCCGAACCGGTGTCAAGATCCACCGCGCGCACGCCGCGGGCGGCGCCGTCGGACAGTTCATAGTGCCGTGTGCCGCCGAGTTGCGACGGGTGGCCGACGTAGCGAAGCACTTCGTTCCGTGTGTAGTTCCGTCCGTGCAGGCGCATAGGCCGTGTCCTCCCTGGCGGGAACGAACGTTCCACGTATCGGGTGCATGGTAGGTGCTGGGATGCCGGCGTCAATGACCGAAGAGTGTGGGGGCGAGCACGCGGGCCGTCCGGTACAAGAGGCTCGTCACAGGGGGCCCCGGGGTGGTTTCCCGCTGAACCGGCGGCAGTTGCGTCCGGGTCGCGGTCCGCGTGGAAACGTGGGGGAGCGGGTTCGGCGGCGCTTCCGTCTGGAGTCGGTCTTCCAGGAACTTCTGGAACCACTCGCTGTCGTCGTCCTCGAGTGGTGGAACGGCGTCCTCCTCGGTAGAGGACTTGTTGTCATTCGCATCCGTCGGGGTCTGGCCCTGGAGCGTGGCCAGGGCTTCTTCCTTCCGCTTCTGGTTGGCCTGCGCCCACAGAACCTTGAGCATGAGCGAGCGGGAATCCTTCCTGAGCCGGCTGGCCTGGACGTAGTCCGCCAGTGATTCGTCGAATTCCTCCCGCCGGTCGTGACTCTCGCCACGGATGATATAGGCATCAGCCACATCCGGGGCGATCTCGATCACTCGATCCGTGTCACGGATGGCACCCGCATAGTCCTGCAGTTCGTACAGGCACTTCGCACGGCCCAGCAGCGCGGAAACCATGGCCGGGTCCGTGACCAGCGCTTCGTCGTACTCAATGCGGGCCTTGTCGAATTGCCCAGCGCGCAGTCTGGCCGTTCCGGCCAGCGTGTGCCTCCAGGCGGAGGGTTCATCTTCTCCAAGCTCGCCGGCCCGCGCCAGATCATCCAGGGCCTCTTGCGGCTGGTCCGCGAACAGGCGGGCGGCGCCGCGAAGCAGGTACCCAACGTGGTGGTCCGGGCGTGATTCAATCAACGCCGTTGCGTCGTGTGCCATGGGCACAAACTGCTGCCGACCACAACGCAGAACGGCCCGCAACTCTCGGGCATACGGGTCGTCCGGAGTGCTCTGCAGGCTGTGGTCCAGGGCGGCGAGGGCCGCGGTTACGTTGCCGGTGGCCAGCGCGCCGAGCGAGCTGAGGTAATACTCCAGTCCGGAATCGGAAGCGACTTCCGGGTTCTCCTCTTCCAGCCGCCGGCGTTCGGCGCGCAGGAAGTCTGCCAGCCAGCCCCGGGCGAATCGCTGCGACAGGCTGATCAGCGGTTCGCGTAGTTCCTCCTCCGAGGTGCTGACGGTTTCCTGGATGAGTCGCCAGCCGGCCGGCGTCAGGGCCTCCACCAGAGCGCGCAACTCCTCGTTCTTCTGCTCTGCGTCCTCCAGCCGGGCCGTCTGTTCCTCGACCTTGGCCGTCTGCCGATGCTCGAGGGCCTGGTGCCTGGATCGTTGCTGGTAGTACGCAGTGCTGAGGGAGATCGCGATGGCGACCACCAGCAGTGCCATTGTGGCCACGGGGTTGCGGGCCACGAGTTTGCGCAGCCGGGTTGCGGTTCCGGCCCGGCGTGCGCGGATGGCCCGCCCGTGGAGATATGCGTTCAGGTCGTCGCGCATCGCGGCCGCGGATGCGTAGCGGCGTTTCGGCTCCTTTTCCAGCGCCTTGAGACAGATTGTTTCCAGGTCCACCGGAACGTGCGGATTGACCTCTCGCGGCGGCGGCATGTCGGCCGTCAGGATTTGTGCGATCACCTGCTCTCGGCTCTCGCCGGGGAACGGCGGGGCCAGGGTCAGCCATTCGTAGAGCGTGGCCCCCAGGGAGTAGATGTCCGTGCGATGGTCCACCAGCGTGTCGCCCCGCGAGATCTGCTCCGGCGACATGTACAAGGGCGAGCCGAGAAACTCACCCGTCACCGTCAGGCCCGGCTGTTCGAGCACGCGGGCCAATCCAAAGTCCGACACGCGAATGCGGCTGTCCGTCCCGATCATCAGGTTGTGCGGCTTGATGTCGCGGTGAATCACTCCGTTGCGATGCGCGTACTCCAGGGCATCCGCCACGTCTGACACGTAGCGGGCGATTCGATCAAACTCGGCCGGGGTCTGCGGCGCTGACGTTGAACCGGGTCGCCCGGTCCGGCGCGCACGGACGCGCCCTCGTGACGACCCGGACGCGGTCCGCGGCGTTGCGTCCAGCAGGACGGTCTCCTCCGTGGGGCCGGCCGTGCCGCTGGCATCGGACCCACGCGTGGAGTCCGCCGATCCGTCTCGAGCGCCGTTTCCGCCGAGCGAAGCGCTCTCGGCGATGAGCTGATGCACGCTACGACCCTGGACGAACTCCATGGCGTAGAAGTGCAGACCCTCGTCCTCGCCCTGCGCATAGATCTGCACAATGTGATTGTGTTGAAGCTTGGCCGCCGCCTGGGCCTCACGGCGAAAACGGATGATCGACGACTCCGGCACGGAGGCCGTGTAGGACAGCACCTTCAGGGCCACGATGCGGTCCAGCGAGACTTGGTGGGCCTCATACACCGTCCCCATGCCGCCCCGGCCGACTTCGCGCAGAATGCGGTAGTCACCCACGACGCGGCCGATCAGGCCGGTCAGCCCTGTGCCGGACGAGCTTCCCCCGCTGGATGATCCTCTCGTCTTCGTCATCGTCCCGACCGCGATTCCTGCCTTCTCCGCCTGGCACGACCGTAAGGAACCATCCGCGTCAGGTCGCCTCTGGGACTGGACGCTTCCGCCCGGCGGGACCGGTCACTGCTCCTGACGGAATGTACAGCTTTGATTGGTCCTCGCCGCAGATTCCCTACTGGTATAATCTGACGCGAATCTGAGGAAACGTCAATTCCACAGGCGCTAAGTTTTTATAAACGCGGGTACTTGCGCGCATTGACCACCCCCCGGCACGCCGGCCGAACGGAACCAGGATTCTTGGAGGTCATTCGGGGGGCTGGTTGGGATATTTGCCGGCCGCGTGCAGCCGTCCGAGTGTCAAGTAGCTCTGTACAACATGGGCCTGATACGCCCGGTCGCGGTCCTCCATAGGCCGGACAACCCGCGCGGGGACACCCATCACCACCGTTCCGTCGGGCACGCGGAATCCGGCCGTGACCAGTGCCCCGGCGGCGACAATGCACCCGCGCCCGACAACCGCGTTGTCCAGCAGAACGGCACCGGTGCCGATCAGCGAGTTCGCACCAATGCGCTGACAATGGATGACGGCCCGGTGGCCAACCCCGACATCGTCCTCCAGTTCCAGCATCACGTCGCGGTTGCAGTGCAGCACGCAGCCGTCCTGGATGTTGACGCGGTTGCCCAGCCGAATCGGGGCCACGTCGCCACGGATCGTAACGTGGTGCATGATGGTGCAGTCATCACCGATGATGACGTCGCCTCCGATGTAGGCTGTGGAGGCCACGAACACGTTTTGGCCGTACACGACTCTGGGTGGCAAATCGGGCACGGATGCAGTCTAATGGGGCCGGGTCGGTGCGGCCAGCGGGACGTCGCGCCGTGCAAGGCCCTGCCGGACAGGCCGATTGCCCGTAAACCCAGTCGAAGGGAGGGCCACCATGTCCAAGCCGCTTGCGGGTCAGTTGGTCGTCATTACGCGGCCTCGCAAACAGGCAGGCGCCACCGCTTCACTTCTACAGACTCTGGGGGCCGACGTGCTGGAGGCACCGGCCGTGCTGGTCCGTCCGGTGAAGGATCTTTCCCGCGTCGATGAGGCCCTTCGCCGCCTGGCGGACTACGACTGGCTCGTGTTCACGAGCGTCAACGGGGTCGATGCCGCCGCCAACCGAATGCGGGAGCTGAACCTGGACATCACCCTCCTGCAGTCTCTCAGGATGGCGGCCATCGGACCGTCCACAGCGCATCGGATGCGGCAACTGGCCCTGGAGCCGGTGGTGGTGCCGGAGGAGTTCGTCGCCGAATCGCTCGCCGAGGCCCTCAAGAACGAGGACATCCACGGCCAACGCGTTCTCCTGCTACGCTCAGACATCGCGCGGTCGGCGCTGCCGGACATGCTGCGTGCAATGGATGCGGAGGTGGATGACATTGCGGCCTACGAAACGGCCAGGCCGGATGCACTGCCCGACGATGCGGTGGAGGCCCTGCGCGAAGGCCGCGTGCACTGGATCACCTTCACCAGCGCCTCCACGTTTCGCAACTTCCAGGCCCTGCTGGGCGCGGATGCCGACCGCGTGCTGCGCTCCACCCGCCTGGCCAGCATCGGCCCGATCACGTCGCAGGCCATGCGTGAAGCAGGCTACGCCCCGACCGTGGAAGCTGCCGAATACACGATCGAAGGGCTGGTCCGGGCAATACGGGATTACGTGACGTAGGCACGAGGGGAAACGCAAAAACCCAGAAACGCAGAAAGGCAAAAACGAAAAGAGAGGCACGAAGGCACCCGCCGCGGCGGGCAGGCTCCGGCACGAAGGGACGAAGGGAAGACGAGCCCCCATCGGGGACCGGCCCCCTCCCCGTGGGACCGGCTTTCTCGCCCCGGCGAGTCGCCTGCGGAGACCAGCCGGTCTCCCATCCGTCTAGTTTCAA
>JAFGJQ010000291.1 GCA_016929015.1 Phycisphaerae bacterium
TTGCCTACGCAAGAACCGGCTGAAAAACGCGGGCGCAGCCACGGCAAGGGGGGTCTGACGTATCTAGTTAATCGCCAAACTCCAGAGGTCGGCTTCAGCCGACCGGCCAGTGCCCCCAACCTTCAGTTGGGGGGAGACCACAGCTCCATTCCCATTCTCTTCCCTCTTACGCTGGAGCTGGCTTCCAGCCGGCTTTGTGGCCCTGAATCTTCCTCGGGGATATTGACGCGATGCCGCTTCCCCCATGCCCGTCGTGCAGAAGCTCGCCCGCGTGCCCGTCAACCGCGCCGACCGCCCAGCAGGCCGGACCGCAACAGCAGGTACAACAACTGCAAAACGGCCATCAGGGTGGCGGCCACGTACGTCAGCGCCGCGGCGCTCAGCACCTTCCGGACCATGCCCTGCTCCTCGATGCGGATCACACCCGTTTCATGCAGGGCCGCCAGCGCACGATGGCTGGCGTTGAATTCCACCGGAAGGTTGATGAGCTGAAACGCCACCGCCGCGCCAAAAAGCAGGATTCCGGCGATCATCAGGCCCTGCCCGATTCCACCGCTCATCTGGCTGGCGTACGAAAGGATGAACCCGATGAAGAACAGCGTCCACGCCAGACGCGATCCCACGGACGCCAACGGCACCAGCCCGTTGCGCAGCGCCAGCGGCGCGTAGCTCACCGCCTGCTGAATCGCATGGCCCGCCTCGTGCGCGGCGATGCCGACGGAGGCCAGCGACCGCCCCTGATACACCTCCATGCTCAGACGCAGCACCCGGTGGCGCGGGTCGTAGTGGTCACTCAGAAATCCGCGGGCCGGCTCGATCTCCACGTCATGCAGGCCGCTCGCGTCGAGAATGCGTCGCGCCGCCCGTTCGCCGCTGAGACCACTGGAGACCGGGATGCGTCCCGCCTGCGCATAGGCACTCTTGACCTTTGCCTGCGCCCAGAACGCCAGGATCAGGGCCGGGGCGATGATCAGGAAGTAGACAGGGTCAAGACCGATGAAAGCAATCATGGCACTCTCCGTTGCCGTTACAGCTTCGCACAGTTAGAACGTCTCCGGCCGAAGGCCCTACGCAACCCTATGAGCAATGTTCGTGCCAGTCCATCGAGTTACGCAACATCAGTTGAGAAAACAAGTTGCCGACGTGTGAAGTTGTGCGTGCGCTGCCAGAATGTCGGGACCGGACCGCTGAGCGTGTCAGTACCCACCCGCCAGGTCAGATTGATCCAGCAAAGTGAAGTTTCGTCGGGAAAGGTTGGCGGCCGCCATCGAAAGGTTGTCCGCCATGACGGCCAGCGCCGGCCGGTCCTTCGGCTGAGTCAGCAGCGGATACGTGTATGACACGCTGACCTCGCCACTGAGCAGAGCCGACCATGTCTCCAGCAGCGCCCGCTTGCCGTGCGGAAGCGAAACCACCAGCAGCTCCGATTCGCTGATGGCAAAGCCGGCGTCTCGCAGCGTCTGGGCCGCTCCGTCCGGGTCGTCCACAATCATCCTCACGATGGCCGTATCCACCGCGTTGACGATGGACAGGCCCAGAATGTGCACGTCGCACGGGTCCAAAGTGCGAGTCAGCCGGAGCAACTCGCCGACGCGTTCGACCAGAAAGACCGAAATCTGCGTGACGGTGGGGTACGCGTCGGCCTGGGCCAGATCGAAGGGTTCCGTATCCATCGTGAAAGAAGTGTATCGGCCCGACGGGGTCGCCCGAAGCAGATAATCCCGCCCGGCAGAACCAGTTACGGCGGCGTCCGGAGTGCCAATATCGCAGGGGGTCGCCCTGTCAGGATGGCAGTGGCAGCGGACGCCCCCAACCGGAGCATCTCCTAACCACATGTCTTAACAAAGGTTAGGCTTCGGAGGCCGCCGTTGCACGTCTGGCACCGGGCGTGCAACGTCGTCTGGCGGGGGACGCTGCGCCACGGCCGCAGGCCGGTGACGGCGCAGGCCCAACCCCTACAGGAGGTGTCCGAATGTCGAAAATCATCGGGATTGACCTGGGTACCACGAACTCGGTGGTGGCCATTGTCGAGGGCGGGCAGCCCAAGGTGCTGACCAACTCGAACGGAGCCAGGCTGACCCCGTCCGTGGTAGGTTTCACCGACAGCGGCGAACGCCTGGTGGGCCAGATCGCCAGGCACCAGCAAGTCGCCAACCCGCAGAACACCGTGTTCTCCATCAAACGCTTCATGGGCCGGCGGCACAACGAAGTCAGCCATGAGGAAAAGCTCGTGGCCTACAAGGTTGTGGGCGGATCGGACGAGCTGGTGAAGGTGGACGTCCGGGGCAAGGAATACACACCCCCGGAAATCAGCGCCATGATCCTCCAGGACCTTAAAAAAACCGCGGAGGACTACCTCGGGGAGAAGGTCGAGCGTGCGGTCATTACCGTGCCGGCCTACTTCAACGACTCCCAGCGCAAGGCCACCAAGGACGCCGGCGAAATCGCCGGACTGAAGGTCGAGCGTATCATCAACGAGCCCACCGCCGCCGCCCTCGCGTACGGACTCGACAAGAAGAAGCACGAAGAGCGGATCGCCGTGTTCGACCTTGGCGGTGGGACCTTCGACATCTCCATACTGGAGATCGACCCGGAGGTGGGCACGTTTGAGGTCAAGGCCACCAGCGGCGACGGCCACCTGGGCGGCGACGACTACGACGAGGAGCTGATCCACTACGTCGCGGACGAGTTCCGCAAGAAGGAAGGCATTGACCTCCGCAAAGACCCCATGGCCCTCCAGCGACTCAAGGAAGCCTGCGAAACGGCCAAGTGCGAGCTGTCCAACACGCGGGAGACGCAGATCAACCTGCCGTTCATCTCCGCGGACCAGGCGGGCCCCAAGCACCTGCAGATGACCATCACCCGCACGAAGTTCGAGCAGCTCACGGAGAAACTGACGGAACGCTGCCGTAAGCCGGTCATGGAGGCCCTGGAAGGCGCCCGCGTCAGCCCGTCCGACATCGACGAGGTGGTGCTGGTGGGCGGCTCCACGCGGATGCCCGCCGTCCAGGAGCTCGTCCGCACCATTTTCGGCAAGGACCCGAACAAAAGCATCAACCCGGACGAGGTGGTCGCGGTGGGAGCGGCCTTGCAGGGCGCCATCATCGCGGGCGAGAAGGACGACATCGTCCTGGTCGACGTCACCCCGCTCACGCTGGGCGTCGAGACCATGGGCGGCGTCTGCACTCCGATGATCGACGCGAACTCGGTGATTCCCACCAGCAAGACCAAAACCTACACGACGGCCGGCGACAACCAGACCGAGGTGACGATCCACGTGCTCCAGGGCAACCGGCCCATGGCCGCGGACAACCGCTCGCTGGGCCAGTTCAACCTGACGGGCATCGCCCCCGCCCCCCGCGGAATGCCCCAGATCGACGTCACGTTCGACATCGACAAGAACGGCATCATCAGTGTGTCAGCGCGAGACAAAGCCACGGGCGAGGAAAAGTCCATCCGCATCGAGGGCTCCAGCGGCCTGAGCAAGGACGAGATCGACCGGATGAAGCGCGACGCCGAAGCCCACGCGGCCGACGACATCAAACGCAAGGAGCTTGTGGAGATCCGCAACCAGGCCGAGCACATGGCCTACGAAACGGAGAAACAGCTCAAGGAACACGGCGACAAGATCAGCCAGGCCGACCGCGGCAAGATCGAACAGGCCATCAAGCAGGTTCGAGACGTGATGGGCGGCACCGATCTGGATGCCATCAAGAAGAGCACGGAGCGGCTCATGGAGGCCGCCCAGACCATCGGCAAGGTCGTCTACGAAGAGATGACCAAACAGCAGGCCGCCGGGGCCGCGGCCGGAGACCCGAGTTCACCCGGCAGCGGCGACGCCGGGAAGAAAGACGAAGACGTGATCGACGCCGAATACGAAGTGAAAGACAGCAAGTGATCCAGAAAACCGCCCGGGCAAACGCCCGGGCGGTTTCTTTCAGGCCGTCGGCGTGTCGGATTGCACGACGCTTGCAGCCAGCGCCATGCCGTGGGAGAATACCATCCGTAGCATCGTGTGATTGTCGGATGCGTTCGGGTGCTCCGTCACTCCACCTGCGGCCCTCCCGAGCTCATCCGATTGTCGCAAGAGTACCCGCGCAAAGGGCCGGAAGAATCCGGCGGGCCCTCGACCCGGCAGGATCGAGCGATTGAGTGCAAAATGCGAACACTTCCGGAGGCTGGACTCATGAGGCGGCTCAACGTGTGGATGGCGGCGGCGGCGATGTTGACCCTGGCGGCTCTTGCAGGATGCGGGTCCGACCTGTTCGGCCTCAGTCTGCCGGACAGCGCCCATGCCACCGGCGGCAACGGCAACACGCAAAACGAGAACGACCCCGGCACGGTGAACGGCCTGCTGACCGACGAAGAGGCCGCGGCCGTCAGCCGAAACCTTGATTTGATAGAGCAATTCTCCGACTCGTTTGGCGCCCTGCCGGCCGCGGGTCTACCGGCGCTGCCGGGCGCGCCAGCCGAACCGCCCGTTGCAGACCCCGACTGCCCCAGCCTGACCGTCGACCCGGGCCGGATCACGCTGGACTTCGGCACGAACGGTTGCTCACCGACCCCGGACTGGTACGTCACGTACAGCGGAACGATCCTCTTCGAAATGGACGTGGCCGGGACCGAACTGCTTCTGGAATTCGATCAGTTTGGTACCACGCCGGACGGGGAAGACACGGTGACCGTAACGGGCACGGCCCATCTGGTCGCCAATGAGAACGACGATGCGTTAACACTCGATGCCGTCCTGGATCTTCTGTTCGACGTCGACGGAGGAACGCTCGCGGTGGCCGGTGTTGTGTCGCTCAGCACGGACCTGAACACCGGCGAGTCAATGATCACTACGGCTGACGTGACGATTACGGACGAGACCGGCGTAACAACCACGCTGGAGGCCAGCCAGATCCATTTCGACTCCTCCGGGGCCCCGTACGCGGGCACGGTCACCCTCCAACTGGGAGCGGGAGGACCCCATCTGGTGAGCGTCGCGATTACGTTCACCGAGGACACTCCCATCGACGGATCGGTGCTGGTTTCCGTCAACGGAAGCTCGCCGGTCAGCATTCTGCTCGACGAGTTGGGGCGTTGATCGCACCACACGGACAGTCGCAGACGGGATTCAACGCGGGGACGGTCACGCGACATCACGCGGCGGCCGTTCCCGCTTCACTTTCGCATTTGGCTCAGAGGATTCCGAGTTGTAGGCGGGCGGCCTCGGAAATGCGGTCCGGCGACCAGGGCGGATCCCACACGACTTCCACCTGACAGCCGGTGACGCCCGCGATGCCGGCCACCGCCTGCTCCACTTTCGGCGGAAGCGACCCTGCCACCGGGCAGCCCGGCGAGGTCAGCGTCATCCGGATATGAACGTTCCCGTCGTCGCCCAGGTGAACGTCGTACACCAGGCCCAGGTCGTAGATGTTCACCGGGATTTCCGGATCGTAGATCGTCCGAAGCACTTCGATGATTTCGGCCGTTTTGACGTCCTGCTGTATGCGGCTGGCGGGGGAATCGCTCATCGGTTCGCTCCCTGTCGGCGAATCTCACTCGGTGGACACGTTGTCCGTGCGATTCTCCAGGGCGGCCTGCACGGTATGCCACGCCAGCGTCGCACACTTCACGCGGGCGGGATATTGGCAGACCCCGGAAAACACCTCCAGCTTGCCCAGGCCGTTGCCCAGGTCCGTCTCCACCTTGTCGCGCGTCACGAACGCGTGGAAGCTCCGAAAGAGCTCCTTCGCCTCTTCCAGCGTTTTGCCCTTGACAGATTCCGTCATCATTGACGCGGACGCCGTGGAGATGGCGCAGCCGGAGCCCTCGAACCGGATGTCCGTAACCCGCCCGTCCTCGACCTGCAAGTACACGTGTACGTGGTCGCCGCAGAGCGGATTGTAGCCTTCGGCGTCACAAGTCGCGTGGTCCAGGCGGCCTCGGTTGCGGGGCCGCTTGTTGTGGTCCAGGATGACCTCCTGGTACAGATCCTGCAGGTCGTCGGACATCAGTTAAACACCTCGATTACGCGGCGCACCGCTGCCACCAGTGCGTCCACTTCCTCACGCGTGTTATACAGCCCGAACGAGGCCCGCGCCGTCGCGGGCACACCAAACCGTTGCATCACAGGCTGGGCACAATGATGCCCCGCCCGAACGGCGATGCCCTCGCGATCCAGGATCGTGCCGACGTCGTGCGGATGCACGCCTTCGACCACAAACGAAAGCACCGACGCCTTCTCCCGCGCGGTGCCGAAGATCCGCACCTGGGGCATGGCCGTCAGCGCCGCCGTGGCATACGCCAGCAGGTCATGCTCCCATGCAGCGATGGCCTCAAGACCGATTCGCTGAACATACTCCAGCGCGGCGGCCAGTCCGATGCCGCCCGAGATGTTCGGCGTGCCCGCCTCGAACTTGTACGGCACGTCGCCGTACGTCGTCTTCTCGAAGCTGACCGATCGAATCATGTCGCCTCCGCCCTGATACGGGGGCATGGCGTCCAGAAGCTCCTTCCGTCCATACAGCACGCCCACGCCCGTGGGGCCGTAAATCTTGTGCCCGGAAAACACGTAGAAATCACAGTCGAGCTTCGCAACGTCGACAGACACGTGCGCAACGGCCTGCGCCCCGTCCACCAGAACGACCGCGCCTTGCCGATGCGCCAGGTCAATCATGGCCCACACCGGGTTCATGGTCCCCAACGCGTTGGACACGTGGGTCACGGCCACGATGCGCGTGCGCGGTCCCAGCAGGGCCGCGTATTCGTCCAAATCAATCTCCCCGGCATCGCTGATCGGGACCACCCGCAGCCGGGCGCCCGTCTGCTCGCACACCATCTGCCACGGCACAATGTTCGAGTGGTGCTCCATCGTGGTAATCAGCACCTCGTCGCCCTGCTGCAGCCGCGGCCGGCCGTACGACTGGGCGACCAGGTTGATCCCCTCGGTGGCGCCCCGGACAAAGACGATCTCCTCCGGCCGAGCGGCCCCCAGAAACTGCTGCACGCGGGTCCGCGCCGCCTCGTACGCCTCCGTCGCCCGCACGCTGAGCTCATGCACGCCTCGGTGGATGTTTGCATTGTCCTGCCGGTAATAGCGACTGATCGCATCCATGACCGCCAGCGGCTTCTGCGTTGTCGCGGCGTTGTCGAGGTAGACCAGGGGCTTGCCGTTGACTCGCCGGCTCAGAATGGGGAAGTCGGCGCGGATACGCTGCACGTCGTAGCCGGCACTCGCGGTGTGATCGCGTGTCGATTCCATGGCTGTCACGATCGTACTCATAGCTCATCCCGCCGTACAACGGCCTGTGGAAGCCGGTCCAGCAACCGCTTCTCCAGGTGGCGCCGCAGCGGCTCGTACCGCACCTGCTGAAGGCTGTCTTCGGCAAACCCGTACACAAGCAGGTTCCGCGCCGCATCCGCATCCAGCCCGCGCGTCCGCAGATAAAACAACGCCTCATCATCCACCTGCCCGATGGTCGCGCCGTGCGTGCAGCGAACGTCGTCCGCGAAAATCTCGAGCTGCGGGCGTGACTCCACCCGCGCCTCCTCCGAAAGCAGCAGCGACATATGGGTCTGCTTCGCGTCGGTCTTCTGCGCATCTTCCGCCACGTAGATGCGACCGGTGAACACGCCGCGGGACTGATCGGCCAGCACCCCCTTAAAAAACTCGCGGCTCGTGCAGTGGGGTCTTCCGTGCTCCACGCGGAGGTGGTTGTCCACGTGCTGCCGCCCGTTAAGAAGGTACAGGCCGTGGATCGTGCAGTCGCCGCCTTCACCGTCGAGCACCGCGTGATACTCGTTTCGAACCAGCCGACCGCCCAGCGTCACCACGTGCGATCGGACGGCACTATCCCGGCCAAGGCGGGCGGCCGTTTCGCCCACGTGGAACGAATCATCGTTGTCCTGTCCCGCCTTGTAGTGGTCGATCCGGGCGCCGTCTTCCGCGACGATTTCCGTGACGGCATTCGTCAGACACGGTGCGTCGCCAAGGCTCACGAAAGACTCGATGACCGTGAGCCGGCTGTTCGCGCCTGCCACGATCAGCGTTCGCGGATGCGCAACGACCGGCTCCGCCGAACCCAACGTGACGTAGAGCACGTGGATCGGCCACTCGATCACCGTCTCCGGTGGCAGAAACACCACCGCGCCATCCTCAAAGAGCGCGGTGTTCAGCGCCGTGAACGGCCGGCCGCGATAGTCCGCCAGCCGGGCGAACTCGGCTTGCAGCCGGTCCGCGCCATCCTGCAGGGCCGCGGCCAGACTGCCGATCCGGACTCCCCGCGGCAACGAGCCGACGGAAGACAGCGTCCCCCTGTACCGCCCGTTCACCACGACGAGCCGATGCACGTCCGTTCCGCCCACCCAATGGGGCTCCAGGCTGCCGGGATGCAGGCGCTCATTCAGGGCGGCCCACCGGAATTCCGTGTCCGCGATGGGGCTGACGTCGGTGTACTTCCAGTCTTCATTCCGGAGGCTCGGAAAACCGACCTCCGCAAAACGAGCGATGGCCGCCTTCCGGATCGGCGCCAGCCAACCGGCAACCGCGCGGCTTGCCTCGACGGCCTCGAACGCCGCGAGATACGAATCACGGGCATCTTTCGTCGTCAACATCGGTCACGCACCTCGCAAGCACAGCTTCCCCGTCACGCAGACACCGGCTCAACCCGGCGTGCCTCTTTCTCCAGCCAGCCGTAGCCCTTCTCTTCCAGTTCCAGCGCCAGTTCCTTGCCACCCGATCGGGCGATCCGCCCGTCGATCAACACGTGTACGTGATCCGGCACGATGTAATTCAGCAGCCGCTGGTAATGCGTGATCACCAGGAACGCCCGCTCCGGGCTCCGCAGCTTGTTCACCCCGTCCGCCACGATCCGCAACGCGTCAATGTCAAGCCCCGAATCCGTCTCGTCCAGAATGGCCAGCGCCGGCTCCAGGACGGCCATCTGGAAAACCTCGTTTCGCTTCTTCTCCCCGCCGGAGAACCCTTCGTTCAGCGAGCGGTTCAGCAGCTTGTCGTCGATCTCCACAAGCCGGGCCTTCTCCCGCACAAGCTTCAGGAAATCCATCGCGTCCAGTTCATCCTGGCCGCGGTATTTCCGCACGGAGTTCAGGGCCGCCCGCAGAAAGTAGTTCGTGCTCACGCCGGGAATTTCAACCGGGTACTGGAAGGCCAGAAACACGCCTTCGCACGCCCGCTCGTCCGCTGCCAGTTCCAGCAGGTTCCGCCCGTTGTACAAAACCTCGCCGTCCGTCACGACGTACGTCTCCCGACCGGCCAGCACCTGCGAAAGCGTGCTCTTGCCCGACCCGTTCGGCCCCATGATGGAATGGACCTCGCCCGGCCGCACGGTCAGGTTGATGCCCCGCAGAATCTCGTGGCCGTCCACTTGTGCATGCAGATTGCGAATCTCGAGCATGGTCGCCTCTCGATTTCTCAGCGCCGCTCAGCCGACGCTGCCTTCCAGACTCACTTCCAGCAGCTTGCGAGCCTCCACCGCAAACTCCATCGGAAGCTCGCGGAAGACTTCCTTGCAGAACCCGTTGACGATCATCGACACCGCATCCTCCGTGGAGATTCCCCGCTGGTTGCAGTAGAAAAGCTGGTCCTCCCCGATGCGCGAGGTCGTCGCCTCGTGCTCGGCCCGCGCGGTGTTGTTCCGCACCTCGATGTACGGGAACGTGTGCGCCCCGCACCGGCTTCCCAGCAGCATCGAGTCACACTGCGTGTAGTTCCGGGCGTGCTCGGCACTCTTGCCGATCTTCACCAGGCCCCGGTACGTATTCTGCCCCCGGCCGGCGGAGATGCCCTTCGATACGATGGTGCTCCGCGTGTTCGCCCCAATGTGGATCATCTTCGTGCCCGTGTCCGCCTGCTGCCGGTGATTGGTCAGGGCCACGGAGTAGAACTCGCCCACCGAGCCGTTCCCCTTCAGCACGCAACCCGGGTACTTCCACGTGATGGCCGAGCCCGTCTCCACCTGCGTCCAGGAAATCCGGGAATTCTCTCCCTCGCACAGCCCGCGTTTGGTCACAAAGTTGTAGATCCCGCCACGGCCTTCCTCATCGCCCGGGTACCAGTTCTGCACCGTCGAATACTTGATCGTGGCGTTCTTGTGCGCCACAAGCTCCACCACCGCCGCGTGCAACTGGTTCTCGTCCCGCATGGGCGCCGTGCAGCCCTCCAGGTAGCTCACCTGGCTGCCCTCATCCGCGACGATCAGTGTCCGCTCAAACTGGCCCGTCGCCGCCGCGTTAATCCGGAAGTACGTGGACAGCTCCATCGGGCAACGCACCCCTTTCGGCACGTACACGAATGAACCGTCCGTGAACACCGCCGCATTCAACGCGGCGAAGAAGTTGTCCCGATACGGCACCACCGACCCCAGGTACTTCTGCACCAGGTCCCCGTGGTGACGCACCGCCTCCGAAAACGAGCAGAAGATGATCCCCAGCTCTCGCAGCTTCTCCTTGAACGTCGTCGCCACCGACACGCTGTCAAACACCGCGTCCACGGCCACGCCCGCCAGCGCCGCCCGCTCCTCCAGCGGAATGCCCAACTTCTCGTACGTCTCCAGAAGCTTCGGGTCCACCTCGTCCAGGCTTCTCGGACCGCCCTGCCGCTTCGGGGCGGAGTAGTAGACGATCGCCTGGTAGTCGATGGGCGGGTACTTCACGTTCGGCCAGCGCGGCTCCGCCATCGTCTGCCAGTGCCGAAAGGCCTTCAGCCGCCAATCCAGCAGAAACGCCGGCTCGCCCTTCTTGGCCGAGATCACCCGAATGATGTCCTCGTTCAGCCCGGGCGGTACGCTGTCCGCCTCAATATCCGTGACGAACCCGTACTTGTATTCCCGGGCGGCGAAATCTCGGATGGCATCACTGGAACTGGGCATTGGCACTCTCCCGAAACCAGGCCGGGGCCTCAGGCGCAGAAACTCTTGCCGCAACCGCACGAGCCGTGCGCATTCGGATTGCGGAAGACGAACCCCTGCTCGTTCAACCCGTCTTGATAGTCGATCTCGGTCCCTTCCAGATACGCAAAGCCCTCCGGATCACACAGGATGCGGATGCCATTCGAGGCGAACTCGTGATCCGCCACCTCGCGCGCGTCCGCAAACCCCATCGCATAATTGAACCCGCTGCACCCGCCCGCCTTGACGCTCACCCGCAGGTACGATGCGTCCGCCGACAGCCCGTTCCCGTCCATCGCGCTCTTCACCGCCGCCGCCGCTTTCTCCGTCAACGCAATCGCCATATCGCTCAACCTTTCCTTGAACTCTCTTTCAACGCTCGTCGTGGGGGGAATCCGATCCGCCCGAAGTCCCTACTGTCCCATCGCCCGCAGACCCCGGTTCAGAGCACCGCGCACCCAGCACCCATCCCTATATAGTATCTATCGAGTCCCATTTCAAACCAAAAAAAGTACCATATCGAGGCGCGATGTGTGAATTCTGCAACAAATTGATAGACAACGTCTTACGGCACACAAGCGGATCAGGCCATCTGTTGTTGAACGCTGGCGTGTATATTGACAGGACCCATCCCGCGCCCCAATCCAGGGGCGCTCCGAATAGCCTCCGCTACGAACGCCTTGGCCCGGGGTACGGCGTCGCCCAGCGCAACCCCGCGCGCCAACAGAGCCGTGATGGCGGCCGAGAAGACACACCCCGTGCCGTGTGTGTTCCGACCGGGAACGCGCGGACCTTCCAGAGCCGTACACCGGCCATCCGCCCAAAGCAGGTCGATGGCCGGTCCGCTCAGGCCGCCGCCTTTGACCAGCACGTTCCGCGGCCCCAGGCGGGCGATGGCCGCCGCCGCCCGTTCCATGGCGGCCGTGTCTCGGACCTCCATGCCGGCCAAGGCCCCCGCCTCGTGCACGTTGGGGGTGACCAGAAATGCGTGCGGCAATAGGCGGACACGGAGCACGTCTTGCGCGCCGTCATCGATGAGGGGCGCCCCGTGCTTGCTGATCATGACCGGGTCCACGACAAGCGGAAATCGGAACTCCCTCGCCCGGCCGGCGAGAGCGGCGATCACCGCCGCGCTGCCGAGCGCGCCCGTCTTGGCGGCCTGCGGCGGAATGTCCTCCAAAACCGCGTCCAACTGGGCAATCACGAAAGACGGTTCCAGCACCTGCACCGCCGAAACGGACTGCGTGTTCTGCACGGTGAGCAACGTGACCACGCCAGCCCCGTAGACGCCGTGCTGGTGGAACGTCTTGAGGTCCGCCTGCATGCCGGCCCCGCCGGACGGATCGCTTCCAGCGATGGTAAGGGCAACGGCGGTCACGCTTCGTCCTCCATGGGGGCGGAGAAAAAAGCGAGTTCGCACTGCATGGCATATCGATACGCGTCGTGAACGGCGGGCTGATCGTCCGCGAGGGCGTCAAGCAGCGATTCCACATCGGAGGCCACCGCGCGAAAATCCTCCCCGGCGTACGTCTCAATCCAGTCCTGGAACGGATTGCGGGGTGGCGAGGCGGCGGCGAGTGCCGAGCCGATGTAGGCATAAAGCCTCATACAGGGCGTCATCGCGGCCAGCGTAACCCCCGGCGGCTCGTGCCATGCCATGGCCTGCAGGAAATCGACGTACGCCCGAGTGGCCGGATAGGGCCTGACCTGCGTGAGATCGATGCCCAGCGAGCGGACATACCCCGCGTGCATCTTCAACTCTTCGAGGGCGCCGGTCATGAATTCGTGAAGCATCTTCACGTGCCGCAGATCGGCACACTTTGCGCCCGCGACGGCGTAGGCCCGCAGGAACGATTCGAGGAAGAAGGCATCCTGAGCGATGTAACGCCGAAAGCAGTCCGGGTTCAGCGTTCCCTCGCCCAGTCGGCGGACGAACGGGTGATCCAGGCACTCGCCGGCCAGGTCGATGTTCCGTTCCCACAGCAGGTCGTGAAGCATTCAGCCCTCCCACGTCATGCGCCAGAAGTCGCGCTCGTGGCGAAGCGTTTGCTCGAAGCAGCTTTGCTGGGCCGGGTGGGGATGCCGAAGGGTCAGCTCGTGCAACGTCCGCACGTACGCCGCGAAGCCCTCACCGGACCAGCGCGTGATGAACTCCGCGTATGGACCCTGTGCCTCCAGCCGGCTCCAGGCCGCGAGATAGCAGACCTCCACGCCGAACAGCACGGCCAATGACACCTCAAACGGCTGCGCGTAGGCGGTGGCCAGCAGGAAGTCCACGTATCGCCGACAGACCGGATGCACCGGTGCATCCGTCGAGAGCCCGCGCTGGCCGAGGTGGTTTTCAAACCAATCGAGCTCGGCGTCGATGGACGACAGGCCCGCCACCACCGGTCTTTGCGAGGGGCGCGGCGTTTTGGCGGCCGTCACCGCCTGGAAACTCATCAGCCCGCAGGCGAACCGGTAGTCCTGTTCGAGCCAGCGGCCAAACGCCGCCGACGGCAGCGTGCCTTCGCCGATCGCGTCCAGAAACGCCGCCCGCGTGGCCTCATCCCACAGCGATCCGGCGGCAACGATGAGTGGCGTGTTCTCATACTCCTGCATGGTCTGCCCCGCAGTTCTGGCGGACTCGGCCCGTCCCGCGACGGCTATGCTCTCGCGCGGCCGAGCGGTTGGCAAGCGCGTCTTGCTGGGCGGCCCGCGCCCCGCGTGGTACCATCCCCCGGCCGCCCGCTGAACGGGCGGATCGGAGCGACGTATGACGATCCAGCCCCCCAGCGACACACCGGCCATTCGCCTGATCATGATGCCCAAGGACACGAACGCCCAGGGCAGCGTTTTCGGCGGGACCATCCTGTCCCTCATCGACCAGGCGGCGTTTGTGGAGGCGTGGCGTCAGAAAAACCATCGGTACGTGACGGTGGCCATGAACGCCGTGGAGTTCCACGAACCGGTTCACGTGGGAGACATCCTCAGCCTCTGGGCCCAGACCCGGCGGATCGGCCGCACGTCCATCCAGGTGCACGTGAAGGTGCAGGCGCTGCGCCGCGGCAGCGGCTCGGAAATACTCGTGACCCAGGCCGACGTCACGCTGGTCGCTCTGGACGACGCAGGCCGGCCGACACCCGTACTGGACGGGACGTCATGACGTGTACCGCAGGGCCGGTCCGGGCCCCATGCAAAGACAACGCACGACCGCTCAAGGCGCTCCGAACAGCTTCGCGATCAACCGGGCGAAATCGTCGCCGGCCAGACGAGTCAGCTCGCCGGCGTCCAGCCACGTGCCGAAGCACGTTGTGCAACTGTCCACGATGGTGCCGGGCCGCAGTCGGCTGTTGAGCTTGATGAGATACGTGCCCTTGCAGCGCGGGCAGTGGAGCCGCCGCCCTTCCTGCCTCGTCACGGCCTCGAACTGACCGTCGGCTTCCAGCAGAGGCTTGATGTCCCGCTTCAACAGGGACTCCAGCTCCAGCGCATCGAGCCAGATGCCGTGGCATTCCGGGCAGCGGTCGATCTCGATGCCGGCAACGGACTGTGTCTCCATCTCCTTGTTTTCGCATTTCGGGCAAAGCATCGCTGAATCTCCTCCATCCACCGTCATGCGCATCGCGCGAGCCGTGTCAGCCGCGCACCCGTGCCGTACTACTTCGTTCCCTCGGGCCGGCCCTCCTGGAGAATCCGGGCCGCGCCGACCTCCTCGAACCGCGACAGGTCCGTCCAGAACGTTCCGTCGCCGGCGAAGAACAGGCGAATCTCGTCCGGCTGAAAATTCTCGGCAAACGTGTACAGGTTGAACGCCCGCGGACTGCCGAAGGCATCGACCATCATCCGATATCCCTGGGCCTCGGCCTCCTTCTTCAGTCTCTCCACGTCCGTGCGGGCCTTGCCCAAAATCTCGATCCGCTGCGCGTCCAACTGGGCCACCTGCTCCTGGATGGTGGCCACCTCCAGCGCGGCGGACGCGTCCGTCTCGGCCGCGGTCTTCTCGCCCTCGGCCTTGATATTCGCCACCATCACGCGAGTCTCGGCCGCCACCGTCTCCCGGGCGATGTCCACCTGCTTGCGGACCTCCTCCAGCTCGGCCTTCACCATGGCCGCCTCGCGCTGTTTCTCTTTCGTGATCTGCTTTTCGATGGCAATGTGGCTCTCCTGGATGGTCCGCTTGAGGTCTTCGGTGACCTCGCCGCCCTCGCCGCCCGCCTGCGGGGCATGTACCTCGATCTCCCGGACCAGCGCCAGCAGAATCTCGATGTTCTTCGCCCGGCACACCCGCTGCAGCTCGGCCGTCATTGCCCGCTGAAACTGCTCGCGCTTCTCGCCCTGGATGAAATCGCGCGCCGCGTACGTCGAGCCGATGTTCCGGCAGATTGACCGGAGCTGCGGCCCGATGATCTTGTCCAGCACCGCGTCCACGTTGCCGTACGTGTTGATGATCTCCGCGGCATGCGCCGGATCGATCCCCCACACCACGGTCACCCCGACGCGAATGTTGTACCCCGTGTCCGACGGGAACGAGATCCGCAGGTTCTCATCGTCGGAGAACTTGACCTGCGAATACTCGTTGAAGCCGATCTCCACCTGTGTTACCGTCTGCAGCTTCGGATTGATGAAGTACACGCCCGGTTGGAGCACTTCGCGAAGCGTGCCGCGCTGCCCGGGTTCCGCCAGGGGCCGGTCCAGGCTCGCCAGTTCCGCACTCACGTCTTCCGCCGCCTGCGTCGTCTGCAGAGGGGCCGCCGGCGGGTCATCTCCGAAAAGATTGGTCACAACCCCCACGAATCCGGCCGGAATCACCACGGCGTCGCGGATCTCCACCCCGTAGACATGGTGGTTCAGCATGTAGGTCCCCGGCGTGAGCACTTCGCGGAGGATGCCCTGGCAGCCCGAATCCCGATCCACGATGATCCGCCCGTCCGGCGCCTTCGGACCCACTTTGCGGGTGACGACGCCTATTTTCGGAATGTCCCCGCGGAACGGCCCCGATATGCTGGAGCCCGGCTTCGTCTGGGCCGGTTTCGCCCAGTCCCACGTCTTCGGGTCACCGGACGGAATAACCGTGAGGGGGTGGACTTTCCAACCCCAGATCAACGGGTTGCGGAAGTACCGGCCCGGCCCCAGCACCTTCTCCTGGATGCCTCGCTGGCTGGGGTCACTCGCCAGAATCTGTCCCGCCGGACGGTCCTTCCCGAACATCTTCCGCTCCAGCACCGCATACTCATTCGGTCCAACCTCAATGCGGAACGTCGCCCATACCACAATGGCCAGCACGGGAAGCGCAACCAACACGACCACCAGCCCTCCGATGATCCACTTCATCCGCCGCATCACTGGTCACCCCCTTCCTTCTGCACGGGCCGAAAGTCCTGAAACTGCCTGAAGATGTCCGCAAACGGCCCCTCCGTATTCGACAGAATCGACCGGATCGACGGCGCGATCTTCTCCAGGAAGAAGAGCTGCGCATAGGTCTCCCCGTCACCGAACGCCGACACCGCCTGCTTCAACGGCTCGGCCTTGGCCGTGAACTCCAGCAGCACCACGTGCGCCTCGGCCGACCCCCGCGAAAGCATCGCGGCCGCCTCCTTGGTCGCCGCCTCCAGGTGAAGCCGGGCCACCTCAAACGCCCGGTTCGCATCCGTCACCGCCACCACCTTCCGCTGCTCAGCCTGCTTCACGACGGAAACGACCTCTCGTCGCGTGTCGCCAAGCTGCCGATTACGCTCCTGCAACTCCTGCTGCTCCACCAGCCGGGCCTGCGACCGGGCCTCTTCCATCTCGTTCGTGGACCGCTCAATCTCCTGGTCCGCCTGTTCCCGCTGGCTGATGAGCGCGGCGATCTCCGCGGGCGGCTGAATGTCACGCACCACCGCCGCAAGAATCTGAATCCCTTGCTTGTGGCACTCGTCCCGAAGTTGCTCATAGAAGTGCGTCTGGAACGCCAGTCGGGTGGTTCCGCTGATGAACTCCCGCGCCGGCAGCTTCGAGCCCTCAATCCGCGAGATGCTGCGGGCGTTGGGCAGAATCACCTTGTTCAGAATGTCGTCCTCGTCCCCGTACGCCACCAGCACTTCCGCCGCCCGGTCCTCCATGATCGCCCACTCGATCGTCCCCTCAATCGTAATCGTGAAGCTGTCGTTCGAAGGAAACTGGATCGCGTCGTTGCCCACCATGTCGTACTTGTGGCTCCGCAGGTCGATGATCTCGATCCGCTCCAGGTACGGGTTGTAATATTCCAGGCCCGGACGCCGCAGCTTCCGCTGGACCCCCTTCTCGCCCGGCTCCACCGTGTACGTGTTCTTCCGCTGTGGATCCGCCCCGCTCAACAGCGTGACCACGCCCCGGTGCCCTTCCGGAATCTTGATCGCCGGGAACTTCTGCACATCGTACGCCAGCAGGTTGATGTTGTGCCGACCCGGCGAAAGAATCTCCGCCACCGGTCCTCGCTCGTCCAGCTCCGTGGCCACTGTCTTGGGGAACGGCAGCGGTTTGCCGAACTTACGGATCAGCACGCCCACCTCGTTGTCGCTGATCTGCGTGGCCGGCATCACCTCGCGACGGTAGGAATACGGATTGTAGAAATACCGCCCCTCTCCAAGCCACTCGTACCGGATACCCTTGTACCGCGTACGCACCCGCTCCTCACTCTCGCCCGCTCGCGCCGCGATCGCCTTCACCAGCTCCGGGTACAGCACAACCTGGTCGCTGAACTCGTCCGCCAGCTCCGCCGGAATCGCCTTGCCCGTCTTGTTCACCAGCACGAGGATGTGGTTCGCCTCCACCTCCACCCGAACAACGAACCAAACCACGAACAGGACGACCACGAACAGCACCAGCCCAACGCCGACCGCCAGCCGCGCAAGGCTCGGCCGCCGCAGAGTGACACGCCGCGGGGGTACCCTTTCCGACGCCATCCTCATACTCCTTCCTTCGATTCGTCAACCGATTTCCCGTCGGCAGCCTGCACCCGAACCTCACGAATCCAAACCCGCGGCCGACTCTTCGCCCGTTACGCCATCCCCTCTCGATCAGACCAACGGGCTGCCGCACTGAGCACAGAACCGGGCGTGGCCGCGGTTTGCCGCGCCGCACCGGGGGCACGATCGCCCGTCACCGTGCAATGACTGCCGCCGCGCCGCATTGCGCAGAATCATCAACGCGCCGATCACACCAAGGACCAGCATCAGAAAAACGATTGGGGTCATCGCACGCTCCGACATTCTGCGGCGGATTGTTCGCCGCCTTCTGCCGCAAGTATACCGGACATCGCGAACAGTGGCATTTATAAAGCCCCAGCCGATTTGGAAGCCAAAACGACCCCCAGGCCGACCGTCAACCCGTTCCGACAATTCCCGACGCGGTACCGATAAACCCCCGGCCTCCGCCCGGGCCTGTTCCGATCGCCGGCCGACTTTGCTACAATGCAACGCAATGCCTGCCCGCGCGTTCTGAGGGGATGTCCCGGGCGGGCGAGCCAGGTCCGCGGGACTGCGAATCAGCCCGCCATTGGGAGCGCTGTGGATGGAAATCACCCAGGTTCGCACGATGATCGGTCGGGTTGCGCTGTTGGTGGCCATTCTTTGTGCCGCCGTTGAAGTCCGCGCGGAAGACCGCCAGCAATATCCCAACGGCCTGCCCAAGTACCTCACGCCGGAAGAGCGCCTGCTTCCCATCATCGGTCCGACCCGGGAGGCGTTCGACCTTCGCTCGCCCCCGACCGGCACCGTCTACTGCCCCAGCGAGTATGACCCCCAGGAGGGGCTGCTCATCGCGTGGGAGGGCTATACGTCGGTGCTGGAAGCCATGGCCGTCGGCATCACGACAAACGACCCGGACGCAATCGTCTACGTGGTGGTGGATACCACTTCGGAGCAAGCCACCGCCGGCAGCGCCCTCGCCTCGGCGGGCGCCGATATGAGCCAGGTCGAATTCATCGTGCGTGCCACGGACACCGTCTGGATGCGCGACTACGGTCCGCGATTCATCTTCGAAGACGGCGTCCGAGCCATCGTCGATCACACCTACAACCGCCCGCGGCCCAA
>JAFGJQ010000292.1 GCA_016929015.1 Phycisphaerae bacterium
ATGCAGCCCAGCCGGACGCTGCAGATTTCGGCGCCCGTACAGTAGAGCCCGTCGTCCACACACAGGGAATGGCTTGGGACGTGTGTGCAGAACCCACCGATGCAGTCGTCCACGGTGCAATCGATGCCGTCGTCGCACTCGGACGGGTTGACGCACGTCTGGTACTGGTATTGCTCGAAGCAGCCGATGTCATGTCCCAGCCCCGCCGTGCGCGGAACGCCGTCCAGATCCACGGCGATGTCCTGCCCGAAAAAGCTCAAATATTGATCGTAGACGGACGAAGCGGTTCCCGTGTCGGTGGTCGGGCTGCCGGGCAACGCGTGGTAATCGCCGCTGCCGGCATCCACGAACGCCGGATCGCCCTCCAGATCGCCCTGGCCTTTCCCCGTGGCGGACTGAAATGCCGCAACGCTGGTATAGGTGCTCGAGCTCCATTTGATCTGTATCGGCCCCGCAGGCTGATAAAACAGATCGTGTGTGCTCGTGGAGTCCGCGGCGGTGCTGCCGCTGCCGCCAAACACGTTAATGTGCTCGGCAGCAGACATGTTGGAGAGGATGTTGTTGGCCAGCCGGATGCCGGGCCCGTTTTCATACCGAATGCCCCCGCCGCAATCCGCAATCGTGTTGCCCACAATGTGGGCCGTCTGCTGGTTGTTCCAGCAGGTGATTCCCAGGCCGCAATCGTGGATCAGGTTCCCGACAAAATACACGTCGCCGCCCGGCCCGCCGTCGTTGCTCGGCGCGTTGATGCCCCACTCATTGTCGTACACGTGGTTGTAGATGTACCAGAGGTTGTACGGCCCGTACTGAAACGCCAGCCCCTTGCTCACGGACCACGACGTCGATATCACGTCGTGAACCACGTTCTCGGAGAAGACGACATCCCGAGCCTTCTTCACGGTCAACCCGGACTGACGCACGTGGTGCACGTGGTTCCGTCCGACGTACACGTGGTGCGCCGGACGATCCCCCGTCTCATCCAGAAAGCCGGAATTCACCTGAAGGCCGGAGCCGCTGGTGTTATAGACCTCATTGTCCAGCATCCAGATGTGGTTGGCGTGATGCCCGAACACGAAACCGTGATGATCCTGATCCGTCTGCGCGCCCAGATCTCCCAGGTCGTGGATGACGTTCGCGTAGAAGACGATGTTCCGAACGACGGTCGGATCGCTCCCATCCCAGCTCCCCACCGCCACCAGGCCCGCTCCGTTGCCCTGGGCGTTCTGCACCTCGCAGTGGCGGATACAAACCCGATCGGACGGTCCCAGCACGTTGCCCTGGGCGCTGGTCCCGTCGAAATCCAGATGCTCGATGATGAAATGGGTCCCGATGAAGGTTGTCTCAATCGTGATCTTCGGCCGACCAGCCGAATTGCCCCGAATGAACACGGGCAGCGCGGCCGTGCCGTTCCCCCGCAGAGTGCTCATGGACCCCGTGGAATACACGCCGGCATCCACGTAAACCACGCTGCCCGCCGCAAGCACCGGAGGAATCGTCAGCCGCGGCTGGGTCGGGCTCCCGAACGGATTGTTGTCGTCTGTCGCGGCCGGGTGCGCGTTGTTCACGTAATGCGTATAGTAGTCCTCGCTGCCGTACACGCCCGACACGGTCTCGTGAATGCCGAAATCCGGCTCGGGAATCCCGATGGGAGGAACCCACGCCGCCGCAACCCCGCCCCCCGTGGCTGCGAACGCCGCCGCGAGCCAAAGCACGCCGGCGAGCATCAGCCCCGTCCTCCGCGTCGTTGCGGTCAGAAAACCAGTTCCTTCCAAGACCCGCTCCTCAATCGAACTCACGTCCGCCACGCAGACCGCCCACTCCGCCCGGCACGACACCGCAATGATCAACACCCGTTCAGCGCGTGTGTCACCCCGGCTTGCCGGGTCTGCGCCAGTCTTGGCTGGGAGGTCGATTCTGGAAGGCTCGCAGGGCGGCAGCGGACTCGACCGGCCTTCCGGTCCGGCCACACGTCATCTCACCACGCAGCGCCCTGTCCAACCCGGTGTGAAGGACCGACTCCAGCCGGTCCCACCCATCCCCATGCCTGAAACTATCCCTCGCCGACGTGGAATTCAAGTTTGCGGACCAAGTTACTCGGCTTGTACAAACGGCGGACTGGCCCGACGACGCTCGCGGCCCTAAACCGCCTCCCAACCAGGGGATCGCTGCCAACACCGAGGTGCAACTCATATAAGTGACTGCCACAATGGAAGATAGGAACAAACCCGCAACAATTTCCGCTTGGCCAATGCAGATGCCGTCCGGTACCCCGGCAGCACATTGGCAAGCCGATTCCTGTGTTACTTTAATTCTCCGGCATATTCGTCAGTGGAGGTGGACAATTTTCTGGAACTCCCTTCTGGGACGGTGTAGAATCCGTCAACATGGGTGGGGTGGAAACGGCCTCTTCGGGGTGAGCACCGTTCCAGAATGGTCCAAAGTGGTTTGATGATGGGCCGTGTCGGGTGATTCCGGCGGTTTGACAGAGTGTGTATGGATCGTTGCGGCGCCGTTGGGGTATGCGCCGGCTTGTCCACGCATCGGGAAGGCGTTTCCGAAAAACGTAGACGACGTGGCATCCGGGCAACGGTTGCACAGATGGAGGCAAAGACGTGAAAAGCCTTGCAATTGGACTGGTGACGGTGGTGCTGGTTGGGGGTTTCTCTGCCACGGCATGGGGAGATTACACGGCCATCGAGGCTCCTTTGTTCGGCGAGCCGAGTCACCAGCAGATTCTCGGTAACGTGTACGGAACGTCGTTCTCCGCCAGCGGGCTGAACTTCGTGGGCGCCAATGGAATCACCGTGACGCGTCTGCACGACTTTGGCTCCGGCGGCGTGGTGGATTTCCGTGACGGGTCGCTCCCCGGCGGCGACAGTCTGTTCACGGGTGGAAACACTCGGGCCACCGCAACCGCCGTGTTCTCGGCCAGTCGTCAGCAATTCGGCCTGATGTCCGGCACCGGCGAGGGAGCCGCGTTCCAGAAGGGGTTTGAAACACAGGGCCTCGGCTACGGCGTTTCCGGCTCGTTCGACGTCAATCTCGCCGACCAGACGTGGACGCTGGCCCGCCGCGGCGGCCTGTTCAGCGGACAGCGGAACCTGAATACGTCAGTGGCCTCGGACAACCCGTTTGACATGGACCACCTGGTGACGTACCGCGTGGAGGGTCCGGGCGGGCAGCTCAGTTGGCTGTTGTTCTGGGAGGACTCGTCCATTCCGGGGCTTCGCGACTTCAACGATCTGGTGGTGGAGATTCAGGCGATTCCGGCGCCGGCGGCGCTGGTACTGGGCGGACTCGGACTGGCATTGGTCGGTTTCGGGCGCCGCTGGCTTGCCTAGCCGAATGGGTTGCGTGCAAGGAACTTCAGGACCCGCCGCACATGCCGGCGGGTCTTTTCTTATGCACGTTCGCGGCAGGCTCGCGACGTTGGCGCCCGCGTCCACCAGCGTATGATGATTCGCGTCTGTGGACCGACAAAGCATTTGGTCTGCGTCCGGAAGCCATCCCCTCAGAGGCGCGACGATGAAACACATGCACACACCGCGGGCGGCCGTCAATGTCCGCGTGGTCGTCGTTCTGGTCACGATCCTCGTGCTGCTCGGCGGAGGGGGAGCCGCCTGGTACAAGGTGCGAAAGCGTGCGGTGGCCGATCGGGCACGGCGCGAGGGCATCGCGGCACTGGACGCGGGCGAGTACGCAACGGCCTGCCGTCATCTGCGCCACTACCTCGTCCGTTACCCGGACGATCCTGACATTCTGAGCCGGTTCGCCGACGCCAACCTCAAGGTGCGCCCGCTGGGGCCGGCCCACCTGGGTGACGCCATCAGCGCTCACCGACGCCTGCTGCGGCTGCAGCGCGGAGATGAACAGTCCAGCACCCGACTGGCCCGATTGTGCTTCCGTGTGCGTAACTACTCGGAAGCCGCCATGGTGTGTCGGAACCGGCTGGCCGTCGCGCCGGACGATACCGACGCGTTGCTCTGGCTGGGCAAGTCTCGGGCGGCCCAACAAAAGCACGACGAAGCCGTGACCGCCCTGACCGAACTGGTAGACAAGCATCCCGACATCGTGGAGGCATGGATCCTGCTCAGCGACCTGGCCATCGAGACGGATACGCCCGAGGGCCGGGCGGCCGCAGTGGAGTTGCTCAGCCGCGCCATAGAGCACCGCTCCGATGTCGCGGATGCCTGGGCACACCGAGGTCGCCTGCTGCGGACCCTGCGCGACGATGAGTCAGCCGCGCGACAAGACCTGGAAAACGCAGACGCGCGTCCGGTCACGCTGACAACGACACCGTTGGTGCTGGCGGAAGAGTGGCTTCGGCTCGGCGAACCGGCCCGCGCCGAGCGCCAGCTCACCGCCCTGCGAAACGAAGGCATCCCCGAGGTTCTGGAACGCGATCCCGCCGACCTCTGGCTGGCCTGGTACACGTTGATGGGCGATGTCCGGCTGCGCACACGGGAGCGAGAGGGCGGCGCGGCCCTGGCCCAGGAGGCCCTGGCGTCCCTGACCGATCCCCACCGCGTGGTCTTCCTGCCCACCGCCGTCGATCTCTTCCTGGCCGCTAACCGTCTGGACGAAGCCAAGCGCTGCGCCGAGGACTATGCACGCGCACTGGTGGGTCCGGCCGGAAGCGGCGCGACGGATGCGGGTGCCACACACCTGCGCGCGGCGATCGCCCGCGCGGAGGGCCGGCTGTACGACGCCATTGCCGATCTTGAGCTGCTGACCGCGCGCAATCCGAACGACGAGTCCGCCTGGCGACATCTGGCGGATGCCTACAATACCACCGGACAGCAAACCCGTGCAATCGACGCGCGACGACAACTGCTTACGATGGCGCCCAACGACTATCCAAGCGTCATCTACCTCACCCGGGCGTACCTGGATCACGAACCCGCCGAGGCATTGAAATATGCTCGGATGGCACAGCAGCTTCGGCCGGACGATCTGCGGGCGCATCTGTTGCGCATCGAAGCGCAGCTTCAAACCTGGAAGCCGGCCGGTGGCTCCGCAACCGAGTTGGAACTTCTGAAGCAAGACCTGCTCGCCCTGCGTGAGGAGTCCCCGACCCACGTGGGAATTCCGATCCTGTTGTCCCGGATCGCGGCCCTGACCGGCCACGCGGATGCGGCGATCACCCTGCTCGAGGAGGCGATCGAGCAATGCCCCAACGGAGAGATCGCCGGGCTTGAACTGGTTCGACGGCATCGACAGGCCGGCCAGACGGATAAGGCCATACGAGTGTGCCGCCGCGTGATCGAACTCACGCCGGACTCGGCCCTCCCCCGTTTGTTGCTGGCGGAACTGCACGTCTCGGAAGGGGCGGCGACCGAGGCGATTCAGACGTTGCA
>JAFGJQ010000293.1 GCA_016929015.1 Phycisphaerae bacterium
ATCAGTGCCCACATCGATTCGGGCAAGACGACGCTGACGGAACGGATGCTGTTCTACGCCGGCAAAATTCATCGCATGCGCGAGGTGAAGGGCGGGGACGGCGGGGCCACCATGGACTTCATGGACCTCGAGCGCGAGCGCGGCATCACCATCAAAAGCGCCGCCACCACCGTTTCCTGGAAGGGCACCGAGGTCAACGTCATCGATACTCCCGGCCACGTGGACTTCACCGTGGAGGTGGAGCGGTCGCTGCGCGTGCTGGACGGCGTGGTGCTGGTGCTCTGTGCCGTGGGCGGTGTGCAGTCGCAGTCCATCACGGTGGACCGGCAGATGAAGCGGTACCGCGTGCCCCGCATCGCGTTTGTCAACAAGATGGACCGCGTGGGGGCCGACCCGGCCCGCGTAGTGGCGGAGATGGAGTCCAAGCTCGGCCACGTGGCAGTGGCCATGCAGATTCCCATCGGCACGGGCGAATCCCTTTGCGGCGTGATCGACCTGGTCCGCATGAAGGCCGTCTACTTTGACGGCGCGCAGGGCGAGACGGTGCGGATCGCGCCGATCCCCGCCGAACTGCTGGATGAGGCCAGGCGGGCCCGCCACGGCATGCTCGACACGCTCAGCCTGTACGACGACGACCTGATGGAGGCGATGCTCGATGATCGCGAGCCGGACGAGGCCCTGATCCACGCCGCGGTTCGCTGCGCGACGCTGGCCCGGGAAGTCACACCGGTGTTCGTGGGCTCCGCGTATCGCAACATCGGCGTGCAGTTGCTGCTGGACGGCGTGGCGAAGTACCTGCCGTCACCGCTGGACCGCGTGGCCTACGCCAGCGACAACCAGAACGACGGGGCGGAAATCACCGTCACCGCCGATCCGGACGGCCCGGTGGTGGCCATGGCGTTCAAGCTGGTCGACGAGCCGTTCGGCCAGGTGACGTACCTGCGAGTCTACCAGGGCACGCTGGTCAAGAGCGGGCAATACGTGAACTCCCGAACCGGCAGAAAGCAGCGGGTCGGCCGCATTCTGCGAATCCACGCGAATGAGCGAGAGGATCTGGAGACCGCCCGGGCCGGCGACATCGTGGCCATCATGGGCATGGACTGCGTCTCCGGCGACACGCTGTGCGACCCCGGCATCCATCTCTCGCTGGAGCGGATGCACGTGGCGGAGCCGGTCATCTCGCTGGCCGTTCGCCCGGTGAGCAACAAGGACCGCGACGCGATGTCCAGGGCGTTCAGCCGGTTCTCCAAGGAAGACCCGACGTTCCACGTCCGCCATGATGAGGAGACGAACGAGACGCTGATCTCCGGCATGGGCGAGTTGCATCTGGACGTGTACGTGGAGCGGGCGCGGCGCGAGTTCAAGGCGAACCTGGTGGTGGGCGCCCCGAAGGTGGCGTATCGCGAGGCGCCGACCGCGGAAGTGTCGTTTGACCACCGGCACAAGAAGCAGACCGGCGGTTCCGGGCAATTTGCCCATGTGAAGGGACGGCTGGTCCCGCTGGCCGACGATACCGCCCACGATTACGTGTTCGAGAACAAGGTGACCGGCGGCCGGATTCCGACGGAATACATCCCGTCGGTGGACAAGGGTTTTCAGATGGCCCGGGCGAAGGGTCCGCTGGCCGGCTTTGAGGTGGTGCGGGTGCAGATGGTGCTGGAGGACGGTTCGTCGCACGCGGTGGACTCGTCGGACCTGGCGTTCCAGATCTGCGCCCGCGACGCCTTCAAGGAGGCGTTCCTGCGATCCAAGCCGGCGTTGCTGGAGCCGATCATGGAGGTCGAAGTCGAGGTGCCCACGGAGTACCAGGGCCCGGTGAGCGGCAACCTGTCCGCCCGCCGGGGAATCATTCTGGGCACGGAGATGAAGGGCCCGAACACCATCATCAACGCCGAGGTGCCGCTGGCGAACATGTTCGGTTACGCAACCGACGTCCGCTCATGCACGCAGGGCAAGGGCACGTTCTCCATGGTCTTCAAGACGTACCGACGCACGCCCGCCGGTGTCCAGCAAGAGATCGTCGAAGCCGTCAAGGCCGAACAGCGCGAGAAGTCGCGAACGCGATGACGCCTACTCGGATAGCGACGGAGCGACGGAGCGACGAAGGGGCGGAGAGGCAAACGCAGGCTGAAGCCGACTCTGTTTACTCTCTGCCGTCAACTCGCCACTCTCTCGGCCGAAGGCCGCTGCTGCACGCCGGGCCGGCGATCCAATCCGCCACGGGTTTGGCCATTGCGAACGGCTCATCCCTTTCAGAGGATCGGCTTGCCTGCCGGCGGTCCCTTGACCAGGAGCTTGTCGCTGCCCGGCACGCGGCCGTCCACCCATCGGTTGTTCCGGCGGAAGATGGCCCGGTCGTCCACGTTCTGAACCGAGGCGGAGCTCACACGGGGCATCTGGGCGTCATGGAAGCGGTTGTCGGTGTTCCGTTGGGCCTGCCCGGGTTGGAACGTCGTGCTCGCGGCCTGGTTCATGGCGCCGACCCCGGCTCGGGTCGCGATCGCGCGGTTCTGGAATTGCTCCCACGCCCGGGCGAGAACGGCGTCCCGCTGCAAAAGGTCAGTTCCCTCCGTGGCCGGAAAGGCCGTGTGGTCCGTCAGAATGCCGAATTCGCGAAACAGCTTCACGACCTCCGCGCTCCGCTCATCGAAGGCGGTGTTGCCGGCCCAGAGCCGCGGGACGAACGCGTTGCGTGTGATCGCGTGACGGACCTCGAACGGAAAGTCAAACGCGCGAGGCTTTCCGAGAAGCGTCCCCTGCAGGCGGAATCGGACCGGGTTGTCCCCCAAGGACTGCCCCGGCACGACACGCCGGTTCCCGTCGACCGGATCCGTGACCTGCCGCCGCATCCGTTCCCGCACCCGCTGCGTGGTGACGCTGCCGTCCGCGTTACGCACTTTCAGTGCCGGTCGGCCGACACGGGGCCGAACAGCCGGCGATAGACTCCGGTCCCCTTCCCCTTGACGTTTTTCGTCGGCTCGACAAACGTCCGCATGCCTCGCACATCGTGGGCCGGATGGCCGTCCGGACGGCACAGTGCGGTGCGCCGGGGCTTGCCTCATTTGGCGGCTACGGGTTGGGCGGAAACGTTGGCCAGCATCCGCTGTAACGCCACAACCGCCAGATGTCTGGTCTTTGCGTCGACGCGGATGGGGTTGACCACGCGCCCGTCGGCCAGGTTGTCCAGCGTCCAGAGCAAATGGGGCGGGCTGATCCGGTACATCGTCGTGCACAGGCATTGGATGGGCGCCAGCGATCGAATCTGCTTGTCCGGGTGCTGCTTGGCCAGCCGCTCCACCAGGTTGATCTCTGTGCCGATGGCCCACTTGGAGCCGGGCGGGGCGTCGTTTACGGTTCGGATGATGTACTCCGTGCTGCCGGCCAAATCCGCCTTCTGCACGACTGACCAGTCACACTCCGGGTGAACCACAATCTGCACATCCGGATCGGCAGCCCGCACGGCGTCGCACTGGGCCGCGGTGAAAAGCTGATGCACGCTGCAATGCCCCTTCCAGAGGATCACCCGGGCGGCCTGCACCTGCTCCCGCGTCAGGCCGCCGTGTGCCGCATGAGGATCGTAGACCACCATGTCGTCCAGCGGCGTGCCCAGAGCGTAGGCCGTGTTCCGCCCGAGGTGCTGGTCCGGCAGAAACAGCACCTTCCGCCCTTGTCGGAAGGCCCACTCCAGAATCATCCGGGCGTTGCTGCTGGTGCAGCATGCGCCCAGGTGGCCGCCGCAGAAGGCTTTTACGGAGGCGGCGGAGTTCACGTATGTGATGGGGATGATCGTCTCCGGCGTGGCCGCCGTGAGCATGTCCCAAGCCTCCTCGACCTGGTCGATGGCGGCCATGTCGGCCATGCTGCACCCGGCGGACAGGTCGGGCAGAATGACGGTGACGGAATCGTCGGTGAGGATGTCCGCCGATTCGGCCATGAAGTGGACGCCGCAGAAGACCACGTATTCCACGCCTTTTTGCTGCGCGGCAATCTGGGAAAGCTTCAGGCTGTCGCCGGTGAAATCGGCGAACTGGATTATGTCATCCCGCTGGTAGTGATGCCCCAGGATGACCAGTCGCCGGCCGAACCGGTCCTTGTGCTCGCGGACCCGCTGGGCGATTTCGTCCGGCTCAAGATTGTGATATTCGGCCGGTAGTGGCGGCTGGAACGGCATTTACCTCATCCCCCGTGCCAACTGGGGTGGTTCGGACGAATCCCACGTCACGGTTCGACTATTGTAGCTCCGAAAGGCCAATCCTTCACGTCGCTGCTTGGGGGGCTACTACGCAGGACTGCTCCGGGCGGTTCGCTGAACCGCTGAATTCGACCGCCGTTACAGTGTTGCTTTCCCTGGCTGTGCGAACGGAGTGTCAGGAGCCACGAACGTCCCGGCCGCGGGTCTTCCACCAGATGCCGGTCATCAGAGTGGCCCCAATCACACTGAAGGGCAACATGGCTGCGAACAGCGCGTTCCACTTGTAGACGTCGATAAGCCAGCCGAGGGTGAAGCCAGCCAGGATGGCGCCAAAATACTGAAACGAGTCGATCACGCCTGCTGCAAAGCCGGTCATCTTCCGCCCGCCAAGATCCATAGCTGCGGCGGTACCAATAATGGAGTGGCTCGAATTGCAGGTCAGAGAAATCAGAATGAACAGAATGCAGGCGAGTGCCGGCGAGGCGAGTTCCTCTCTTCGGAGAACCAGGACGGCGGTCAGAATGCACGCTGTTTCGAGGGTGTAGACGAGAGCAGCGACCGGCGAGCGGCGTCCCCGAAACAGCGTATCGGAGATCAGACCGGAACTGAATGAACCCACAAACGCCGAGATCGGCATCGCAAGGATCAACACGGCGAAGTAGATCGATGTCTTGCCCGCGCCCCATTGGTCGGCGAAGTACTTCACCCACCAGAACTCGAGAGCCCGGCGCACAAAGCCCGTGCAGAAGTACGCCCCCGCGTTGATCCAGGCCAAAGGGTTCCCAGCGATCTTGCGAAACACTACTGCCATCGACAGGCGTTCGTCATGTCGGTCATCGACGGACTCGTCTTCATGGCGGATACGAAAACCCGCGTCTTCCGGGTGGTTCTTGACGTTCAGCCACATAGCGGTGACGACGAGCAGGAGAATGGCTGGGGGGACGAAGAACATCGACCGCCAGCCCAAACCACCGACCGTGAGTCCGATGATCGGAATGCTGAAACCAATGAGAAGGTACTTGCCGAGTGCTCCGACACCGATGCTGCCGAGTTGGATCATGCCGCCGAAGATGCCGGCGAACCGTCCCCGTTCTCGACGTAGGAACCAGGCTGCGTTGATTTTCACCATGCCCGGCGCGCCGAAAGCTTGGACGTATCCATCCAGGACACGAATGACAGCCAAGACCAACAGCATCCAGGATATCGCAGCCCACGCGGATATGCCGAAGCAGAGGTTCAGCACGATTGTGCCCAGGGCCCCGAGGGCCATTGCCTGTTTACCCCCCAACCGGTCGGCGAACAGCCCGTTGACAAACTGGCCGACGGCGTATCCGCCGTCGCGTCCGCTGCTGATCAGACCCAATTGTCTGTTGGTGAAACCGAACTCTTTGCTGATCTCGGGCGCAACGATGTCGAAGTTCTTGCGACAGAGATAGTACGATGCGTACAGCAGTCCCAGGAAGAACCAGTTTCGGAAGCGGCGGAGGCGGTAGCCCGGGGGATGCTCGAAGAAGGCGGCATCCGGCTCGTGTTGACTCGGGGGCCCCGTCTGCATCGGTCGGATCGTACCGTTATTCCGGGCTCGCCCCGGGTCTTTCGGCAAATGGCCGCCCGCCCGCGCCGTCGCGGCGGACCCGCCCGGGGTCGCCGCAGTGTACGGGAACCCGCCGCTGTTGCAAGCGTTGGCGGGCGAACGGAAACGGGCTAGAATTCCCGGTTTTGCGGGAAGGCAGGGGGGTCGCACTCGTGGCTCGCAGGGTTGGGCAATCGCAGAGGGGCCGGCAGGACGGGGGGAACGGGGCCGTCAAGTGGCTGACCGTCGTCGGGGCCGCCCACAACAACCTCAAGGACATTGACGTCCACATCCCCCTGGGCCGCTTCGTCTGCGTTACCGGGGTCAGCGGCAGCGGCAAGAGCTCACTGGTCAACGACATCCTGCGCGAGCAGCTTGCCCGCAACCTGAACGGCGCGGAGAAGACCCGGCCCGGCCGCCACAGAAAAATCACAGGCGCCGACTACCTCGACAAGGTCATCGATATCGACCAGTCCCCCATCGGCCGGACGCCTCGCTCCAACCCCGCCACGTACATCAAGGTTTTTGACCAGATCCGCAGCCTCTACGCCCGCCTGCCGGACGCGAAGGTTCGCGGCTATCGCCCAGGACGATTCAGCTTCAACGTTCCCACCGGGGCCACGGGCGGTGGTCGGTGCGAGGCGTGCGAGGGCAACGGGGCAAACCGGGTGGAAATGGACTTCCTGGCGGACATCTGGGTGACTTGCCCAGTCTGCCAGGATCACCGATTTTCACGCGAGACTCTCCAGATTCACTACAAGGGCAAAAGCATCGCCGACGTGCTGGAGATGGACGTACAGCAGGCCCTGGAGCATTTCGCGAACGTCCCCGCCATCGCCTCGATGCTCCAGACCCTGCACGACGTGGGCCTGGACTACGTGAAGCTGGGCCAGTCTTCCACGACCCTGTCCGGCGGCGAAGCGCAGCGGATCAAGCTGGCCCGCGAGCTGGTCAAGAAGGCCACTGGCCGGACGCTGTACCTGCTGGACGAGCCGACGACCGGGCTGCACTTCGAGGACATCCGCCGGCTGCTGGCGGTGTTGCACAGCTTTGTGGACTCCGGCAACACGGTAGTCGTGATCGAGCATAATCTGGACGTGATCAAGACGGCGGACTGGGTCATCGACCTGGGACCGGAGGGCGGCGACGACGGCGGGTGGATCGTCGCGGAGGGCACGCCGGAGCAGGTGGCGGCGGTGGCGGGCAGCTACACCGGGCAGGTGCTCCGGCCGGTCCTGGGCCTGGAAAAACGACCGCCGCAGGCAAAGGCAACGGGCGGCCGGCGCCGGGGGAAGACGGCGGAATCCGGGTCGGCCCGGCAGATCACCGTCACCGGTGCCCGCCAGCACAACCTCAAGAACGTGACCGTTGCGCTGCCGCGGGAAAAGACCACCGTTTTCTGCGGCCCGTCCGGCAGCGGCAAGAGCAGCCTGGCGCTGGACACGATCTACACCGAGGGGCAGCGGCGATACGTGGAATCCCTCAGCGCGTACGCCCGCCAATTCGTCGGACAGTTGCAGAAGCCGAAGGTGGACCACATCACCGGGCTGTCACCCGCGATCAGCATCGAGCAGAAGAACACGGTCCGCTCGCCGCGTTCCACCGTCGGCACGGTCACGGAGATTTACGACTATATGCGCGTGCTCTGGGCGCGGGTCGGACAGCCGCACTGCCCGCGATGCCAGGTGCCCATCGGCGCGCAGACGTCCGACGAGATCATCGAACGCGTCCTGGCCCTGCCCAAGGGGACGAAGGCCATGCTGCTGGCACCGGTGGAGCGGGCGGGCACCGAAAGCTACGGCCACCTGCTGGACCGCGTGCGCAGCAGCGGCTTCCTGCGGGTGCGCGTGGATGGGGAGGTCCGGGCGCTGGATGAGGTCATCGACATTGACCGGCGGCAGCGGCATCACATTGAGGTTGTGATCGACCGTGTGCTGATCCGGCCGACCTCCGCGTCGCGCATCGCGGATAGCATCGAGCAGGCCCTGTCCGTGGGCAACGGCGTGCTGCTCGTGCAGGTGCTGGACGATGAGAAAGCCGGCAAGCGATCGAAGAAACGCGGCGCCGGGCGTGATCTGCGGTTTTCCCAGTTGTACTCCTGCGAGCGGTGCGGACGAAGCTACGAGGAACTCACGCCGCACCACTTCTCGTTCAACAGCCGCCTGGGCTGGTGCCCGTCGTGCGAGGGGTTGGGTACGCAGCTCGGGGCAAGCCCGACGGCCATCGTGGTCCACCCCACGCGGTCGCTGCTGGACGGAGCGATCGCCGGCTGGACGAAAGTGGACACGGACGGTCCACTGGGCCGGCTCATTGGCGCGCTGGCGGATCATCTGGGCTTTGAGCCCCATCGGCCGTGGAATCAGCTTTCGGAGCGGCAGCGGACCGACCTGCTGCACGGCACGGGCGACGATTGGATCCAGGCCGGTTCGGGCGGAATGCGTTTTCGCTGGCGGGGCTTCTTCCCGGCGATTGACCGGGCCACGCGTGTGAGTTGGCAGTATCGCAAGCGGCTGGAGGAGCTGGTCACCGACGTACCGTGCCAGACGTGCCACGGCGGGCGGCTGCGGCCGGACGCGGCGGCCGTCCGGCTGGAAGGCCGGACGCTGCATGAGGTATGCACGCTGTCGCTGGCCGACGCCCTTTCGTTCTTTGAAGGGCTTCGGCTGGACCGTCGGCGTCGAAAGATCGCCGGTGAGCTGCTGCACGAGATCACGTCGCGGCTGCGGTTCCTGGTGGACGTCGGGCTGGATTACGTCACGCTGCACCGCGGGGCGGCCACGCTCTCCGGCGGCGAAGCGCAGCGAATCCAGCTTGCTTCCCAGATCGGCAGCGGACTGACCGGCGTGCTGTACGTGCTGGACGAGCCGACCATCGGGCTGCACCCGCGCGACACCGGCCGGCTCATTGCGGCCCTGAAACACCTTCGGAATCTCGGCAACACGCTGCTCATTGTCGAACATGATCGCGACGTCATCGACCACGGCGACGTTGTGTTGGATTTCGGACCCGGCGCCGGCGCGGACGGCGGCGAAATCGTGGCCACCGGCACGCCCAGACAGATCCGCACCCGAAAGACCTCGCTCACGGGCGGGTACCTCTCCGGCCGCGAGGCCATCCCCGTGCCGACGAACCGCCGGCCGGTGAAGGAGCCGCGCGGATACGAGGCGGAGGTGGACCGCGAGGGGCCCGCGAACGTCGTTCCGAATCGCTGGCTCTGGATTCTCAGCGCCCGGCAGAACAACCTGAAAGAGATCGACGTCGCGTTCCCGCTGGGCCGGTTCGTCGCCGTCACCGGCGTGTCCGGAAGCGGCAAGAGCTCGCTGGTGACGGACATTCTGTACAAGGCGCTGGCCATGCGGATTCACCGCGCCCGCGTGGTTCCGGGCGGACACGCACGCATCGCCGGATTGGAACACGTGGACAAGGTCATCAACGTCGACCAGTCGCCCATCGGAAACAGCCCGTCCAGCAACCCCGCCACGTACACCGGCGTGTTTGACCTGGTCCGCGAGCTGTACGCCCGCCTGCCCGACGCGAAGGTTCGCGGCTACACCGCCAACCGGTTCAGCTTCAACCGGCCGGGCGGGCGGTGCGAAAAGTGCGAAGGTATGGGCCAGGTCCGGGTGGAGATGCACTTTCTGCCTGACGTCTGGGTGACGTGCGAAAACTGCCAGGGGCGACGATTCACAGCAGAAACTCTGGAGGTCCGCTACAAGGGAAAATCCATCGCCGACGTGCTGGACATGCGGGCCGCGGAGGCGCTGGAGCACTTCGCCCGCGTGCCGAAGCTGCGGCGAATGCTCCAGATGCTGGACGACGTGGGCCTGGGCTACGTTCCGCTGGGCCAGCCCGCGCCGACCCTTTCTGGCGGTGAGGCCCAGCGGGTGAAGCTCGCCGCCGAGCTGGGCCGTCCGCAGACCGGCAAAACGCTTTACATCCTTGATGAGCCGACCACCGGACTCCATTTTGACGACATCCGCAAGCTGCTGCGCGTAATCCACCGGCTCGTCGATCTCGGCAACACAGTGGTTTGCATCGAGCACAATCTCGACGTCATCAAAACGGCCGATTGGATCATCGACCTGGGACCGGAGGCCGGCGACGCCGGCGGGCTCATCGTCGCGGCCGGCACGCCGGACAAACTTGCCCGGTGCGCGTCGTCCCACACCGGGCAGGCGCTGCGGCCGATCCTGGAGGCAAGCCCCCGCGCCGAACGAGAAGTGTTTGACCCCCGCAAGCAGGCGGCGGCCGAAACCGAACTGGCCAAACCGGTCTCACTCCCCGAATCGGAGGCAGACGCCAGGCTGCCGTGGCAACGGGACGGCCGATCGTGGCACCTGCGCGATCGGCGTTCGTACGACGGGAAGCCGGTCGAGTGGAAGTCTGAGGTGCTGGAGTGGCTGGTGGCTGTTCTGGAGGGCATCGGCGGCTTCGCCCCGACGGATTGGAACGACCGGGCCCGGGTGGAGATTCGCGCCCCGGGCAGCCGCGGTCCGTGGTTCTTCCACGCTCGCACGCAGGGCCGCTGGCTGCTCGATGTCACGCTGCGCGTGCCGCCCGGTTCGTTTGACGGAGAGGCGCTGCGGAAGAAGCTGGACATCCGCACGCTGGACGAGCGGGAGGACATACACGCCTACGGGCAATGGCAACGCGTGGATGTCGTCTCCAGCGGCCCGGATTACGAGGACGTTCGCCTGCACCTGCACGACATGAAGGACGTGAAGAAGGCCGCGATGACGCAGTTGCTCAAGCAGGCGGCGGCCGCGTACTTCCGCATGATCGAACAGGTCCGGTCCGATCCGGCCGCGGCCGAGCCCTGGAAAGCGGACGGCCAGGCGTGGCACCTGTCGCAGCAGGGGATCCGTGCCACGGGCAGCATTGGCTGGCAACCGACGGCGTTGGTGGAACTGCTGGGACGATTGAAGAAACTGGCGCCGGATATCGAGGCGGACTGGTCCCAGAAGACAGCCGTCATGCTGCGGCATCCGCGTGTGGAGTGCCGGCTGGGTCGGATCGTGACGAATCAGGCCCAGGGACTGCGGGTGGAGTTTCAGACGCCTTCCGGGGCGGTCACGCCCACGCAGATCGAACAATTGGGCCGGAGGCCGGAGATTCGCAATCACCGCGGGATGGACTGGGTGAGCTTCTGGATGAAACGCACCGCCGACATAGACGTGGACCCGCTGCGCCTGGTGGTCCGGGCCAGCCTGGAACTGGCCGGCGGGGAGGGAAGGCCGAATGGCGAATGAGCAATGACCAATGGCCAATGTCAAATGGCAGATGGAGGATTCGATGTGCCGGCCGGGACGCGACCATTCGTTTTCGCAATTCGCGATCGGCCATTGGCCATTAGCCATTCTGGAGTAGCCGGCCATGACTCAGCTTGTGCCGAACCGATTCCTGTTTGACTTCGAGTTCCCGCTGCAGCGGTTTGCGACGCCGCCGGCGCTGGACGGCAACCTGGCCGGGTGGACGGACGCGTACCGGCTGCCCGATCTGGGCGAACTGGACAACGTGCGGAGCTTTGCACCGGTCTGGGCGGGCTGGCATGAGAGCGGCCTCTTCGTGGCCTGCCGCGTGGAAGGCAAACGTCAGCCGTTGAAGTGCGATCCGCTGGCCTACTGGCAGGGCGACAACCTGCGGCTGTGCATCGACACGCGAGACGCCCGGAACATTCGCCGCGCGTCGCGGTTTTGCCGGCAGGTCTACGTTCTTCCCAGCGGAGCCGGGCCCCGCGGCGACCAGCCGACCGCCGGCGCGGGGAAGTTCACGCAGGCCCGGGAGCACGCCCCGCCAGCCAGTCCGTCGGATTTCACGGTGGCGGCCCACGTCACCCGCACCGGCTACACGCTGGAGGCCCACATCCACGCCCGCGCCCTGCCCGGCTGGGACCCGGTCGAGCATCCGCGCATCGGCTTTCACTACATGCTGGAGGACGCGGACCACGGGCAACAGTATCTCACTGTGGGCGACGACCTCTACTGGTTCACCGACCCCTCCTCCTGGGCCACGGCCGTGCTGGTTAGGGAATAGCCATTGCGGTGTGGGCGAGGAAGAAGGCGGCCTCCTGGCGATTGTTGCCGCGCTGGGTGATGTGACGTGGCGGGCGGGACGAAACAGATCGGTTGACAAGCGGCATGGTCAGAAGCCTCACCGAACGAGCGGGCCGCGGCAAAAAGGAGGGTGACCCCGCCTCCCTTTCACCTGATGTCCGTCCAGAGCCCAGTTGCCGGCTCATAAACGGCCACCGAGTGAAGTGACGCTGATATTCCTCACTTCCGAGATCGCGGGATGGTATAATCGCACCAATTTCGATCGCTTCATCGTCGGTCGGATGGTGATTGACGAGACCGTGACAGGAATCGTTCGTCCCGAGCGCGAATGTCCATGCCTCGTTGTCGCGCGAGGCATCGGCGCACGCGCGGAACGACGAGAAGGTCCGATGCAGAACGTTCGGGCGGGCGAGCTGCATCTCCGCCCGATAGACACGCTCACCTGGACACGCGCAATCGGAGGGGCTGCCGATGGGACAGTACAGCGGGCAGGCTCGCAACTACAGAGGTGTATGGCGGTTGGTCGTGCTGGTGGGCCTGTTGCAGAGCTGCTGGGCGGTGGGCTTCATCACCCGGACGAGTTTCGTCGTGGAGGGTCACCGGTACTTCTGCCTGTTCGACGATGCGATGATCAGCATGCGGTACGCGGCGAATTGGGCGGATGGACACGGGTTTGTCTGGAATCCGGGTGAAAGAGTCGAGGGGTACACGAACTTCGCGTGGACCGCGGTCATGGGTCTCTGTCATCTCGTTCGGCTTTCGCCCAGCCATACGTGTCTGCTAGTCCAGCTTCTCGGGATCGCGATCTGCTGGGTCGCGTTGGTGGCGACGGTGCAGCTGGCTCGGGCCTGCCGGCTCTTGCCGGTGTCTGCAGGCTGCGCTGTTGTTCTCACGGGCACGTACTACAATTTGTTGTTCTTCACTCTGTACGGAATGGAAACCGGCCTCGTCGCGTGCCTGGTGACGTTTGCGCTGGCCGAAGCGGTCAAGGCCCTCCGGTGCAATCAGGGACGGGTGGCTTCCGTGCTGTGGTTTGCGCCGGCGATCCTCGTTCGTCCCGACGTTCTTCCCCTGATGCTTCTTGTGGTTGCCTTTCTTGCGCTGGGGATCAGCCGGGGGCGGCGTCACGTCGCGGCGGGGCTGTTTGTCGTCGCGCTGGTGATGACCGCGCACCTGTTGTGGCGGCATCACTTCTATGGGCTGTGGCTGCCGAACACGTACTACCTGAAGGCCACGGGGTGGCCCCTGGTGCATCGGATCGTGCCCGGCATCAAGCACGCGGGCTGGACCGCGGTGAGTCTGTGGTTTCCCTGCTTTCTGGCCGGGATGGGTTTGCTCGTGCAGCCCAGGCGCTGGCACCTTCTGCTCCTCGGCGTCTTCGCCACGAGCGTGGCCTACCAGACATACGTCGGAGGAGACGCCTGGCCCCTGAGCCGATTCGTGATTCCGACCACGCTGGGTTTGTTTGTGCTGGCGGGATACGGGGTGCACCAGCTCATGACGTTGTTCATGCACGACAAGACACGGGCCTCCGGTACGGCCACACGCATCGGAATCACCGCCCTCGCCGTGATCGCCATCAACGCCGTCCATTGGGATCATTGCCTCTTGATCGTCCGGCCGCAGACGGCCTACCACAACCTCATGAGCATCCGGTACGTTCTCGCCGTCGAGAAGATCGCGGACTCTGACGCCACCGTTGTCGTCGGTTGCGCGGGGGCATTTCCCTACTTCTCCCAACGGGTCTGTGTCGATTTTCTCGGCAAGTGCGAGCCGCACATCGCTCGCCTGCCGGCACACGCGAACGTCCCGCGTCCGGGGCACAACAAGTTCGACTGGAGATACCTTCTGTCCGCCTACAGACCAGACGTCATTCTGCATGCGGTTCGCACCGACGAGCCGGCATTCCGATCTGGCTATCGGCCGATCGCCGTGCAGGTGGACGGGACCGAAGTAGCATTCAGTGTTCGAAAGGACAGCCCCAGGATCAAGGGCGGAAGGGCGGTCAGTTGGTGCACGGTCGATGACTACCTGGCCACCGCCCGAAGGAAGGACAGCCGGTAGCCTGGTCAGACCGATGGCCATGGCCACGAACTGCCACGGTGACGCACCCTCACCGTTTTCGGAGGAGGAGAGCGGGAAACCGCTCCTGCTTGCCGCGATCAGGCGATCACGCGCCCAGCGCCCGGCGGCGTGTGCGGCGGGGCGTGGAACGAATGGGAAGAGTCTGTTCGACCCGGAACACTCATTCTGATACGTCAGGCTTCGCCGCGGCCTGCCGTCACGTCTCGCCGGGTGGGCCGACCGATTTCACACCAGGCTGTCGAGCAGTCGGCGGACGAAACCCGCAACATCGGCCTGTAGCTCATCGTCAGGACCACCCAAAAACTCCGCAACGCGAACGGGGCCCACATCGTTGACGCGCACGAAATCGCGCCGCAGGACGTCGACCGCCTCGCGAACATCGTGACGGTCTCCGAAGTGGCGAATCCTTCGGCCGATTGGTTCCACGCCCGTCGCGTGGTTGCGAAGCACGTAGAAGAGGTCGTATGCATCCTTGGGCCTGCCGCGCTTGTCGAACGCCAGGGCCTTCAGCACGATGAACG